>NZ_BHGL01000028.1:0-121830 GCF_003864975.1 Sulfuriferula thiophila | reverse complement strand
CGTCAGTTTGTTGGCGGTGGCTATGTCACTGTGCTGGTTCGTGGCGAAACTGGTGCGGTAAACGCAGCAGTCCGCGCAGGTGCAGATGCATGTGAGCGTGTTGGTGATGGCCTGGTAGCCGCGCACATCATCGCTCGTGTGCATTCTGAGGTAGAAAATATTCTGCCAAGCACACCTGACGCCAGCATCGGCGGCCGTGATGGCGACATCAGCTAATACTGGGAATCAATGGAGGTATGTCCATGCAGTCCGACCCACGTTTAAACGGATATCTGTCGCGCGCCCTTAGCCACGAACTGGCGGCTGTGCAGCAGTATCTGATGCAGGCCACACTTGCCGGTTTGTGGGGTATGACTGACATGAGCACCCGATTGCGTACGGATGTAAAAGAAGAGCTGGTGCATGCAGAACGACTGATGGCGCGGATGCTCGTTTTGGGCATCCCGTCCAATGCCACGCAATTGCCCCCAGCCCGTACTGGTCGTAGTGTAGAAGAGATGCTGCTGATTGATCGTGGGCTGGAGATCGAAGCAATTCGATTATATGAAGAAGCAACAAATTATTGTGCGCGAATACGAGATAGCGAGACTCAGGCATTGCTTACCGCCATTTTACAGGATGAGCTAGGCCACTTGAATGAGCTGGATCGTATGCTGACGGAAATTCATGAAGGAGTAGAGCGATGAGTGAAGCGAATATTGCCAAAACGGACACGGTTTTAGTCGGCAAGGTTCTCGAACCAACCATGAATAAACGTTTTGATTTTAACAGCTATGCTGAAACGCGGAAGTTTCTGGATGATCTGGCAGAGTTGTCAAAACGTGAGGATTACTACCCCAATATCAATTTTGGCAAAAATTATGCCAACGTCAGTATCGATGGTGAAGGTCTGGCGGTGCTGAATGAACGTAACTCCAGTTTTATCGTCGATATGCACGCGCTGGTTCCCGCTGCAGTCGCTTAATTGTTAGCAGCAGGCAACGGAGTTAACCATGACCAATCGTATTATCGCTGTCATTAACCAGAAAGGCGGAACCGGCAAAACGACGCTGGCGCTGAATCTGGCAGCAGGATTATCTCGACGAGGTCCTACGCACCTGGTTGATGCCGATCCGCAACGCTCAATTACCCAATGGGTGGGTATGGGTGGTGGTAACTCCGGATTGCCAGGTGTTGCTCAGTTAGGCGGCAATCCGACTGCTGTACTTACTAAATTGGCACGCAGTTATCGTTACGTTGTGGTCGATTGCCCACCAACGGTGCAAGGGGAAGCAGTAGCCGCCATTATGCGCATGGCTAACCTGGCACTGATACCAGTCTTGCCTTCGCCCATCGATTTATGGGCGAGTGTGGACATGGCCAATGCAGTTAAGAAAGCGCAACAGGACAATCCGGGATTGCATGCCTGTCTGGTACTTAACCAGCTGGAAACCCGCAACGCCTTGTCACGTGAAATGCGTGAAGTAGTAACAGAATTTGATGTGCCCGTGCTGGTTTCCGGCATGCAGCGACGTGCGGCATATCGCACCGCTGCAGTAGAAGGCTTGAGTGTATACGGCGTGGGAAAGCGCGGTCAGCATGCCGTGGCAGATATTGAAGCGATTATCGAGGAGGTTTTATGCCTGTGAAAAATGTAGGAAAACTTGTGCGCGGTGTCCGCCAGATTAAAGAACAGCAGGACAGTCCGCCAGCAGCAGCAGCGGCTCCCGAGGCCGCTCCCGTTGCGGCCACGGTAAAGCCAGTATCGCCTCGCGCCAGCGCCAAGCCTGCGCCAGCCAAACCTGTTAAATCAGATGTACAGCATCCGGATCGCGTCTGGCCGGATTGATTTGACTAGGCGTAGTGCTTAGCTGAGAACAGGCAGGTTATGTTCTGCTGTGAGTGGAGAACTGAATCTACCCAATTAAGGAATAGTCATGAATGACATTATCAATCAATACAGAATCGAAAAACAACCCTACTATCGCAACGTAGCTGACGAAATAGAACTCTACGAAGCGGCTTATTCAGTACGTATGCCCATGATGTTAAAGGGGCCTACGGGCTGCGGCAAAACCCGTTTTGTTGAATACATGGCTTGGAAACTCAACAAGCCGCTGATTACGGTTGCATGTAATGAGGATATGACCGCTTCTGATCTGGTTGGTCGCTTCCTGCTGGATGCAAACGGGACGCGCTGGCAAGATGGTCCGCTGGCGATTGCTGCCCGTAATGGTGCGATTTGTTATCTGGATGAGGTAGTTGAAGCGCGTCAGGACACCACCGTGGTAATCCATCCACTGACTGATAATCGTCGTGTCCTGCCACTCGAGAAAAAAGGCGAGCTGATCCAGGCGCATCCTGATTTTCAACTGGTGATTTCCTACAATCCAGGCTACCAGTCCCTGATGAAAGATCTTAAGCAGTCAACCAAGCAGCGTTTTGGCGCTTTGGACTTTAACTATCCGGCACATGACATCGAGACCGAGATTGTCGCTCACGAAACTGGCGTCACGGTGGAGGTGGCAGGCAAGCTGATATCCATTGCAGAACGCGCCCGTAACCTCAAGGGGCATGGTCTCGATGAAGGTATCTCTACTCGTATGCTGATCTACGCAGGAAGTCTCATTGCCAAAAACGTCAATCCTAAGGCGGCTTGTCACATGACACTGGTTCGTCCGATTACAGATGATCCAGATATGCGTGATGCGCTGGATGCAGCGGTAAGTACCTACTTTTAGTCTTTCAGGATGGATAGACTGAAAACGTCATCCATCGAATTTGGCTAATGAGTTTATAGGCGCAGTATGCGTCTGGCTCATTACGCTCCGCAGATACCAAACACAACCTAGCGTCAGGAGTTGAGTCATGGCGGTCGAACTTGAAAAATATCAAGACATATTGGATGAGCTCGGGGAGCATGCGGGTGAAGTATTGCGTGCCTCCTGGGGCGAAGCGGCTCGGGTGTTCAGTCCTCGTGGCCTGGAGACCTATTACCTGCAAGGTGCAACTGGCCTGAAGTCACTGGGGCGCGGGACGGATCTGGTGGTGTCTTTTATCCAGAGTGCCCCTGCAGTAGCGCGCGAATTAGGTGAAGATGCAGTCAGCGATCTGCTTGCCGCCGCGATTAAAATGTATTCCAAGACCAGCGCTTCGGTCATCGCCGCGATATTCTCTACCAGTCCAGTTGCCGCTTCGCGTTTAGGGGATGCCGAGCTGTTTCGCGGTTATCTGCACTTGCTTGATACCTTGCTTGCACAGGCTCCACGCGGCGTTCGTCCCATGCTGGATCATCTCAGCACACTGCTCGGCCAGTTGACGTTGGGTGGTTTACGGCGCTGGGCGTTATGGGGTGCTCAGGCTCACAAAACTAATTTTGACGGGCAGCTAAAATATTTCAGTCTGGAAAGCCCTGAATCTATCGGTGTCCTGCAAAAAGAACGTAAAGGCACGCTATTCATTGATGTGCAGCGCCGTATTGGTATGTATTTGCGCGCGTTGTGGGCACGTGATTTCTTTATGCGTCCTACCAGTGGGGATTTTGAAAAGCGTGAAGGATATCGCCCTTCAATTGAGGGTTACATTATCCATCTGCCCGATGCTTATGACGATTTTGTATCTATGGCAGAAAACGGTGAAGAGTTACGCATGTCGGGCATAGAGCTGTACCGGGCAAGTGCAGCGCATGCCGCTTGCCATCAGGTTTATAGCACTGTCCAGTATGACAACACCGGGTTGAATGCGTTACAAATTGCAATGATAGGGTTGATTGAAGACGCCCGCGTGGAATCGCTTGCATTGGCAAAGTTTCCTGGTCTGCAGCAAATATGGCTGCCTTTGCATACAGCAACAGTTCAGTCGGGAGATAACGCGGTTGCGCTGATGGCGCGTCTGGCACGCGTTCTGCTGGATGAGAATTACCGTGATGATCATCGCTGGGTGCAACTGGGGCGTCGTTTATTCATGGAACAGCAGACACAGGATAATGCTGCTGAATGGGTACGGGCGCTCGGCATGCAGTTAGCGGACGAATTGCAGATGTTGGGTGCCGGCTATAGCCAGTCCAATGACGTAGTCGATATCGTATATCGTGATGACAACCAGTATATATGGGAATTTGAGGATATCCGCGAAGCCGGTCAGGTTGTCGCCGGCGTGACCAGCCAGCAAATTCGCAAGTACGTCAGCGTGATGGAAATGATTAACGCTATTGATGTACCTGGCGCGGGTGATGATGCCAATGAAATATGGGTGCTGAATAGCGAGTTCTTTCGTGATGAGGAAAGCACCAGTATTAATGAGCAAGAGGGTAGAGAGCCGCCACCGGATCCCTACCATTATCCGGAGTGGGATTACCAGATGCAGCTGGATCGCCCCGAATGGTGCACCGTGCTTGAGAAACGTGCCAAACCGGGGGAGGTGAAGATGATTGACGACATTGTGCTCAAGCACAAGCCGCTGATCTCCCGGCTCAAGTTCCTGATTGAGGCTATGCAGCCTCAAGGTGTACAACGCTTGCGCAAACAGGAAGACGGTGATGAGCTTGATTTGAATGCCGCCGTGAATGCCATGATCGCAATGCGCATGGGAGAGCAGCCAGACCTGCGCATCATGATGCGTAATATACGCAAAGTACGAGATCTCTCGGTAATGTTGCTAATCGATTTATCTGAATCCACTAATGATGCCGTGGTTGGCTCAGAAAACACCGTGTTGAAGCTTGCGCGTGAAGCAACTGTCCTCTTGGCCGATGCCCTCGACAAGATAGGCGATCCTTTTGCAATTCACGGCTTTGACTCTAATGGTCGCCACGATATCGAATATTTCCGTTACAAGGATTTTGGTACGCCTTATAACGACAAGGCAAAAGCTCGCCTTGCCGGTATGAGTGGGCAGTTGTCTACACGTATGGGCGCTGCTATGCGTCATGCAGGTTCAATACTTAAGCGCCAACCGAGCAGCAAAAAACTGTTACTGGTGATTACTGACGGTGAACCTGCCGACAATGATGTGCGTGATCCGCAATATCTGCGGTTTGATGCCAAAAAAGCCGTAGAGGAATTAACACGTAACGGCATATCTACTTATTGTCTCAGCCTTGACCCCAGGGCCGATCAGTATGTGTCGCGTATCTTCGGCGCAAAGAATTACATGGTGGTTGATCACATTCAGCGCTTGCCCGAGAAATTGCCAATGCTTTATATGGGCTTGACACGATGAACACCGCCTTTGCCAAACCCTGAATGGAGATTGTCATGCAAACCCTGCCTAGTCTACTCACGCCCATTCTCGTCCTGTCAGCCCCATTGATTGTGCTGCTGGCGGGGCTGATACCGACTGGATGGGCCAATCAACGGCCACAGTTCATGGCGCGGCTGAATGGCACCGTCGCCTGGCTCGCCTGCCTTTGCGCCTTGCTGGCAGCGGTGATCCACCCCTTTGACGGTAACCGTACCTGGACTCTCTACGCCATCAACCTGCCGGGAGACATAGGCGCACTTGCCATCTCCACCTACGTTAACAGCGTGACAGTCATTATGCTGCTGCTGGTATCTTTTGTCGGTGCCGTGGTAACCCGCTACTCGCGCAACTACCTGGATGGGGATCCCAATCAGGGTCGCTTCCACAAATGGCTGAGCTTGACCCTGGGTACCATACTAACCTTGATTATCTCGGGTAACATGCTCATGTTCTGGCTGGCCTGGATATCCAATAGCCTGTGTCTGCACCAACTGCTGACGTTCTATCGTGAGCGTCCGGCCGCAGTGTTGGCTGCGCACAAAAAGTTCATCGCCAACCGTATCAGCGACCTGAGCCATCTCACCGCTATTTTATTGATTGGTTCGACACTGCATAGCCTGGAGTACGCCGACATGCTGCACAGCATGGAGGCGATGCATGGCTCATTTCCACTGGCTCTGCAATGGGCGTCGGTGTTGATCGTGCTGAGTGCTGTTCTAAAATCCGCCCAGTTTCCGCTGCATGGCTGGTTGATCCAGGTAGTGGAGGCGCCAACACCGGTGTCCGCGTTGTTACATGCAGGTATTGTCAATGCAGGCGCCTTCCTGATTATCCGCATGAGTCCTATCATGTCTTACTCGGAAATTGCCTTAGGCATTCTGGCAGTGATCGGTTTAACTACGCTGGCTCTGGCTTCCCTGGTGATGCTCACCCAGACCAGCATTAAAGTGTCTCTGGCCTGGTCTACCACCGCGCAGATGGGCTTCATGCTGCTGGAGTGTGGTCTCGGTCTTTACAGCCTGGCCATGTTGCATCTAGTGGCTCATTCACTTTACAAAGCCCACGCCTTCCTGGCCTCTGGCAGCGGTGTGGACAGCTTCCGTGCACCCACCATTACCAGTGCTTCAAGTGGCTTCAAGCCTGTCCAGCTAATCATTGCCCTGGTTTCCGGCGGACTCATGGCCGTCGTGGTGGGGGGCGCTTTCGGCATTACTCTCCAGTCGCAACCAGCGCTGATCGCCGCTGGCACCATCGTCGCTATCGCGTTGAGTCAACTGCTGCTACAAACAGCCAGTGTGATGAGTAATGGTGTTTTCTTTCTGCGCGGCATCGGGTTGAGCGCAGTAATCTGCATCGCCTATTTTAGCCTGCACGCACTGTTCGAAATGGCTCTGCAGGGCAGCGTACTGCCCGTACAGGATGCAGCCGGGCCTTTCCAGGATGCTTTGGCTGTCGCCATCGTCGTCGTGTTCCTGTCGCTGCTAATGCTGCAGAAGATGCTTAAATACGCCCCGTCGACGTTAGTCGAAGGGCTCTACATGCATCTCTACAACGGCTTGTACATTGACGTGTACATCACCCGGTTGCTGCAGCGGGTGTGGCCAGCGCCAATTCACAGCACACGTCCCAGCCCCTTTGCTACTGAAAAATCAACGGGAGGTTGATCATGACCATGAACGATAGCATCGCCTTGAGCGACGCCGATAATGCAGTTCACGAAGCGCCTGTAAATAAGACGATGGATGCAGCTGAGCTGAACCAGCGCATCAACGCAGCCTGCGGGCGCATCGCACCGTTGTGGCCGCTAAAGCACTTTGTCGCCGTTAATCCTTTCTTCGGGCTATGCGACTACAGTTTCCAGGAGGCCTCCGACACACTGGCACGTATCACCGGCTCTAACCTATACATGCCTCGTGATTATTACCACGAGCAGCTGGCAACCGGGCGTATTTCCCGTGAGGACCTGCAACAGGCCATCAGCCGCTGTGGCAGCCAACTGGATATATCTGTCGTTGAGTGGTCGCTGGCCGCTGAGGCACCCAAGCCCAGGCTGGGTATGGCTCCGGTAAGTGAGGTGCTGGAGCGGGTGGAAGGTGGTCTCTGGTCGAGTTTTGTTACTGAACGCATCAGTATGCACTGCGCCGCCTATTTTGATCTGGGACAGGCTATCCAGGCCATGCCTTGGCGCAACCTGTCCCTCTATGCATCCTGGCGCAAGGCAGCCGCCATCGACCGCAGTCCGGCAATGATGGGTCTGCACCGCTTCCGCTCGGAAATCAGCCGCTTGCCTGCCGATCCGCGCGCTGCCATCGCCTGGGCTGTTGCACAGCTGGATATTCCGGAGGCAGGGATGGAGCGCTATCTGCATGCCTCGCTACTAAGCATAGGTGGCTGGGCAGCCTGGGCGCGTTACTTGCGCTGGCAGGCCGAGTTGACCGGGGGGCAGGACGATTCCATCGTCGATCTGCTGGCGATTCGTCTGATGTGGGATGTGCTGCTGTTCAAGGAGAAACAGTCGGTAGCTTTGGTAGCACGCTGGCGCGAAATGCTCGCGGCCAGCATGCGCGCGCCTTCCTCTAGGCGTCAGGTGGCGGCGGAGATCGATCGCATCATGCTCAACGCCATGGAAATCGGCTTTCAGCGTAGCGTGATCAGTGGCTTGAATAAAGTATCCCGGAATGACGAGCCGGCTAAGTCCGTTGCTCGGCCGGCAGCCCAGGCGGCATTCTGCATCGATGTGCGCTCCGAGGTATTTCGACGCTCCTTGGAGACCGTTGCCCCCACGGTACAGACCATCGGTTTTGCAGGCTTCTTTGGTATTTTCATCGAATACGTACCTTTGGGTGCCAGCACTGGGCATTCCCATGTGCCGGTACTCTTTAATCCGGCTTATCGTATCTACGAAAAGGTCAAGGATGGCGAGCAGCAGACGTTTAAGGAGTTGGCCAAGCGGCGTCAACGTATTGGTTTATACAAAGCGTGGAAAGGTTTCAAGCTGTCGGCCTCCTCCTGTTTTTCTTTCGTCGAGGCCGCCGGGCTGATGTATGCGCCCAAACTGCTGACCGACAGCTTTGGCTGGAGCCGGCCGGTGCCGGATCCGTTCTCTCAGGGACTCGACAAGCAGGTCATTGATCGGATAGGACCTACGCTGGCTCAGGTTGCTGAGTCGCAATCATGTCCTCACCATGCGGATTCTGGGATCCCGCCATCCGACTGGGTAGGCCATGCAGAACGTATCCTGCGCGCTATGTCCATGACGGACAACTTCGGGCGACTGGTGCTACTGACTGGTCATGGCAGCACCACGGTAAATAATCCCCACGCCACTGGCCTGGATTGTGGTGCCTGCGCCGGACAGACTGGCGAAGCCAGTGCCCGCGTGGTGGTTGCCCTGCTGAATCAGCCAGCGGTACGGCGTGATCTGCGTGAGCGGGGTATCGTAATTCCGGACGACACCTGGTTCCTGGCTGGTCTGCACGACACGACTACGGACGAGGTACGGCTGTTCGACACCGACGAAGTACCCAAGCAATTGATCCCGGATCTGGCACACCTGCGTGAGTGGCTGGATCAAGCTGGTGACCTGACCCGCATGCAGCGCTCTGCCTTGCTGGGGATTTCTGGTCTGTCGGATCAGGCCGTTGAAGCCAATGTGCGGCAGCGCAGCCGCGACTGGTCGCAACTGCGGCCGGAATGGGCGTTAGCCAATAACGCCGCTTTCATTGCTGCGCCGCGTGCACGCACAGAAAGTATGAATCTGGGTGGTCGCGCCTTTCTGCACGACTATGCATGGCAAAACGACAGCGGATTCAAGATACTGGAACTGATCATGACCGCACCTATGGTGGTGGCTAACTGGATCAACATGCAGTATTACGGCTCCGTCGTCGACAACCCGCGTTTCGGCAGCGGCAATAAAGTACTGCACAACGTGGTGGGCGGCGCCATCGGCGTGCTGGAGGGTAATGGCGGCGACTTGCGCGTCGGTCTGCCGATGCAGTCTCTGCACAATGGCAAGCGCTGGGTACACGAACCGCTGCGCCTGAGCGTATTCATCGAGGCTCCAGAAGCTGCTATGGAAGACATCATTGCCCGCCACGAACTGGTGCGGCAATTGGTTGAAAATGGTTGGCTACACCTGTTCCGTATTGGCGATAAAGGCGGCGTCTACCGTCGCGTTGCTGCTGCTCATTGGGAACGGTCTGACGATGCGCAGTCTTCTGGCGTTTGACCATAACGAACGAGCCATTGGTCAATTAAATGGTATCGGCTCGTTCTAACATGGTGGGTCAGTCAGTCAAATAATGGGGTAATAAATTTCGTGTGATCAAACACGATGTTACATACCAGGAATGTTTAAGTTGGTTGTGGCAGTAACGCTGGTTAGACCATGCAACTTGGAAAGAAAATGAAACAGCAAGGCAGCGCCTGCGGAGATGTGAGATTGCCTGATGTGTAGCACTCGGAGAGCCAACAGAGTTAAATATATGGCCGTATAATAAATAAAAGTAAATTGTTAATGTAATAATATTTAACTTTTATTAAAACATGGATAACGCCATAATTTATCATAACTGTCGCCTCTGTGAACTGTGAAATATCGCGCGTATGTTATTGAAATAATATTGATAGTTACGGTATTTTTGAGTTGCAGTTGTTGTTTATTTTGAAAATGTGATTTTAACTGCACGGCTAATTGACCAAATCTAAAGTCAATTCTGGTGGTTGGTTCAGGTCGTTAATTGTAACGATGGTCTGGTGAGGGAAACCTGTTCGGATAGAGCGGCGTGGTCTTGCAAATGTTGCAAGCTATATTTTTTCAGGAGATTAAGAATGCCATTGGTTGATATGAAAAACATGCTTGATCACGCCTACTATCATGGATATGCCGTGGGTGCTTTTGGCGTGGATGGATGGGAAATTCTGGAAGGAGTGGTTGCGGCTGCAGAGGGTATGCGCACACCGATTATTCTAAGTGTATCCAACGCTTATCCAGGAACTGATAGCATTGAATCGCTGGCGCGTGGGGTCATTGAAATGGGACAGCGGGCCACAATACCGGTGGCATTTCAAATCGAGGTGGAGGATAACCTTCAGGCAGTGGCTGTTGCAATTAGTATGGGTTGCAATGGAATCGTGTTCAATGCCTCTTCGCACGCCTTGCCAGATAATGTGAGATTGACTCAAAAGGTTGTTGAGATGGCGGCTGCCAGTGGTGTGCTGGTAGTCGGTCAAGTGGGGCAGCTTGAGAGTGGGGATACCGTTGACGGAGTGGATTCTGTCGACAATAGCTCTACAACTCCACCTGAAGCCAAATATTATGTTGAACGCACTGGTGTGGGTTGCCTGGCAATATCGGTCAAGCGCTTAAACTCAGGCGGGAACAAATACGATTTCACCCGGCTCTCGAAAATCAGTCAGGCCGTCGGTATCCCGCTTGGCATCCACGGCAGTGCAGGTTTTACCGATGACCAGTTGAAACGCATGATCAGTTTCGGTGCGGCCAAAATTAACTACAGCTCGGTTCTGCTCGATGTCGCGGCTCAACGTATCAGGGAAAATGCGTTGGCCGGAGTCGAGGGTTATACGGCTATCATGGAAGGCGTGCGCGAGGCGGTTCGTCTTGAAGTAGAGCGCTGTATAAAGGTCTGGGGCTGTGGCGGTCGGGCAGCGGAAGTGCTGTTGCAATGTCAGTCGCGGGATCGTGCGTATGCAAATTTTGACGGCGATAACCTGGAGAGAATGCGGGTGGGTTAGCAGGAAACCTGAAAAGTCATTTCTGCGCAGTCAACATAGTAAATGAATCCAGATAACGCTATTCATAGCGCTGCCAATCTGCTCCGCGCAGGCGACACGGTGGCTTTCCCTACCGAGACGGTTTACGGACTGGGTGCAGATGCAGCCAACCCACTGGCGCTGCATAAGGTGTTCGAGGCCAAGGGCCGGCCAACCGATCACCCACTTATCATTCACATCGCTGATTCTTCTCACCTGTCTGTGTGGGCTCAACATATTCCCGATATGGCGTGGAAGCTGGCTGCTGCCTTTTGGCCTGGACCGCTGACGCTGATTCTGCGACGTCATGAGCAAGTCTTGAATGCAGTCACTGGCGGCCAAGATACTGTGGCTCTGCGGGTACCTGACCATCCGGTAGCTATCGCGTTGCTACGCGCATTTGGTAGCGGCATTGCTGCACCCTCGGCTAACCGCTTTGGTCGGGTTAGTCCAACCTCGGCGCATCATGTGCGTGAGGAACTGGGCACCAAGGTCGGCATGATACTGGATGGCGGCTCATGTCGCGTCGGTGTAGAGTCAACCATCATTAGTCTGGTGCATGATAAGGCGGTATTGCTACGACCTGGCGGCCTGTCTATTGCAGCCATTGAAGACACGCTTAAACAGAAAATAATATTGACTCAGGCGGCTGAGCAGAAGATTCGAGTTCCCGGTGTGCTTTCTGCGCACTATGCGCCAGCAACACCGATGGAATTACATTGTGCCGATGCATTATTTCAGAGGGCGCGCCACCTCTCAGCTCAAGGCTGTAAGGTGGTGGTATTGGGATTGGGCAGGGCGAGTGAAAACGATATTAGCGACATCGGTTTTGATTATTTTCCCATGCCTGAATTGGCAGAAGATTATGCTCATATGCTTTATGCAACGCTGCGTCAGTTTGACCGTGCCGGGCTCGACTACCTGCTTGTGGAACATCCTCCGGATACGTGGCCTTGGTTTGCAGTCAAAGATAGGTTACGGCGCGGCGCCCAGAGTCGTTGACGGTTTTTGCATGGCTGGCTTTGTGCAGGAAGTTGTAATCTGTAGCAATGTATACCAGATGCGATAGCTGTATTTTTGGCAATCCTGTAAATAAAACGGGTTTGCTGTCAGTGATATTCACCAACTCATTATCAGTCCTTTACGGGCAGTGGCTGATCGAGAGGCTTCACGGCAGAGTGCATGAGCGCTATGAATGCCTTGGCTGCCGGGGTAAGCTGCTTACCAGCCGGATAGACCAAATGCCATTTCCGCTCCAACGGTAAACCACGTACATCAAGTATCGAGAGCTCTCCATTAGCAAGCTCAGAACGTAGCGTAGTAGCGGATAGTACGGCTACACCCAACCCCCCAGCCACTAACTGCTTGACTGCTTCATTGCTGCCTAATTCCATACGTACCTTGAGAGTTACTCCGTGCTGCTCAAAAAAATTCTCGGCAGCCAGACGTGTTCCAGAGCCTGGTTCACGCAAGATAAATGATTCGTTCTGCAGACGTGTCGGGTCAATATCCTTTTCCTGCGCTAGCGGATGAGTCGGACTGGCGACCACCACCAGGAGGTTGTCGGCAAAAGCGTCCATAACCACATTCATGTGTTCCGGCGGTTGACCCAGGATATAAAGATCGTCCTGGTTCTGTGTTAAACGTTCCAGCAGATCCTTACGGTTGCCCATGAACAGGGTGGTGTCGATCCCGGGGTGGGTCTTGCAGAAATCACCCAACAGCCGGGGAAGAAAGTATTTCGCGGTGGCAAGGGTAGCCAGTTTCAAGCTGCCCTTTTCCAGTCCTTGAAGTGCAGCCAGTTCATGGCTAAGCTGTTCCAGTCGGCCAAGTACGTCACGGCAGGTAGCCCATGAGGCAACGCCAAATGGGGTGAGCGATATTTTTTTGCCGATCTGTTCAAATAGCGGCTGACCGATGGCTTCAGCGAGCTGCTTGACTTGGATAGACAACGCTGGTGGTGTCAAATGCAACTCTTCAGCAGCGCGAGCGAAACTCATGTGCCGGGCTACGGCATCAAAAATTTTAAGTTGGTGTAGAGTGGCATGGTGTATAGGCATGGAAATATTAAATCACAGTAAAATTTAGGAGTAAATATTTTTTAATTCATTAAAATCAATTCGTTGAGATATTTAGTTGCGATATTGGCATGATGGTATGAGCTTGTTTATGGGTTGCAGAATACACAGCATCCGGCCTGTGCTTTTTTCTCCGGTCGAGCTACTTTGACTTGGTAATTGCATTTGCCACAGCGGTGAATGTCTGCCATGGTCTCACGCGTTGGTATGCCGCAATTTTCACAGGGTAGACCAAGGACACGATCAGCGATTTGGAATCCAGGGGTGTTGCAGACAGGGCACAGGGTACAAAGCTTGCGTGCTAGATCCTGCGTAGCTTCGGCAATTACCTCCATACGCGTAGGATTCATATGAGCACGTACATCGGTTTCCAGAAAGGCGCAGCCGTTATTCGCCTCACGACAGGCCCAATCAAAGGCGCTACGTAGTGCTTCCCAGTCGGTAATGCCTTTGTGTATGCGGGGATCATCCTTGTGCTGCGGGCGTACAACTAATCCATGCTCGGGAAAACCCGCCTTATTGGCGAACATTTCAGCTTCCTCCCAATTTGCGGTGAGCTGGTGGGATAAACTGGCCTTGCCCGAGGCTACACCGACCACTTCGATTCCCAGTATATCGTCGACCCAGATTATCATTTCCACGTTCAAGAGAAACATGCCCGTGTAAGGATCAGGTCCAAAGCTACCCTCACTCGCGAGCCCGAGAGATGCTCCCGCCAGTTCCATACCCATGCGCGCCTTTGTCCGCGCTGCATCGAGCTGCGTACCAGGCCGCGGGATATCGCGAGTAAAGGTGCCCAACTTGTCGGTATCGAAGCCTGTTACCAGCATCACCTGGCATTCGACTGTAGAGGCAAGCAGAGGCGCGATAACTTTCTCCTTGCCGTGCTGGGTGAGCAGAGCAATGCTTGAGCCACTGTATATGGATTTTCCTGAGTCACCTGGTTTTGTAGATGCTAACTCATGCATAGTTTGCCCCTGACGGAAATCGAAAAAATCGGATTACATCTGCTGCCATTGCTTATCCTGATGGCGGAAATCAAAGGACAAAAATGACGAAATCCGGGTTCGATAACATAAATATTCTCCAAATTACATGGCGAGGTGTTCTCAATTGAATCGGTTGGTATCCTGAAACAGTTAACCGATGACTAGTATTCTGGATGGTTTGTTTGTTTAATTAAAGTTAAATATGTTTACTTTAATGTTTAATTTTTATTTACTTATACCCAGTTGGATGGCGCGTTGTCAATGCATAAAGGAAGCTGGATACAAGGTCTTGATCATCAGCAAAGACGCGATCAGCACAGCAATGGTGCTGCCGAAATTAATCATTTGTGCTACACGGCGCGATTCCCTGACCAGGCACGGTTCTGCCAGCTCGTTGGCAAATGATCCTGTATTGAACAGCATGAGCCAATCCTCGACCAGCTCAGCGGTGATACCCACCAGTAATGAGTGTGGTGGTGCTTAAATATCTCCACCATGCAACACTGAGGCAAGTAGCAGAATGGTTTGCCGTGTTTGATAAAACAAGCCTAATAAAATGTAGTTAATTTGCATCTTTATGGACGCCAAACGAAATTTATTGGATTGTAGCCAAATCAACGAATGTACATCCGGTCAAGTGTGAGTGATATATAGGCATGATGAAACATGGTTTTTCCAGTTGTAGTGAATAAAACAGGTACCGAAATAAAGACGCCCTGCCATTCATCTGATAGATACCAAGTAGGAATGTGCTCTGAAATTGATGTGGCGATGATGTTATCTCTTTCCGGATAAGTACGACGATGGACAACAATGAATTTCCTTACGGTCTGACAGTTGCCGAGGTGGAGTCCAGGCGACTGGCCGAAGGCAGCAACGAACTGGCGGCCGCTCAGGGGTATGGTTTGCGCAGAACTGTGCTGGAAGTCGTTCGGGAGCCCATGTTCTTGCTGTTGCTGGGGGCGGGCGGGATTTATGCGCTGCTGGGCGATATGCATGAGGCGTTGATCCTGCTGGGTTTCGTGTTCGTCATCATGGCGGTGACGATAGTGCAGGAGCGGAGAACCGAACGGGCACTTGCCGCCTTGCGTGATCTGGCCAGTCCGCGCGCACTGGTGATTCGGGATGGCAAGGCGGTGCGTATCGCCGGGCGTGAGGTCGTGCGGGATGATGTGCTGGTATTGAGCGAAGGTGATCGCGTGCCGGCTGATGCGCTGCTTCTTTCCTCCCATGATCTGGCAGCCGATGAGTCATTGCTGACCGGAGAGTCGGTGGCGGTTGCCAAGCATGCCTTGAGCCTTGAAACGGATAAATCCGACACAGCTAATCGCGTTTTTGCAGGTACCTTACTGACCGGCGGTCAGGGGCTTGCGCGTGTTACGGCGATTGGTGTCGCGACTGAGCTGGGCAAGATCGGCAAGTCGTTGGAAACCATAGTCACCGAGTCTTCACCGCGTGGGTATAAGTTCGTTCATACTATTCGAAGCGGTTAAATGGCTGGGTGTGAAAACGCAAACGGTATAGTCAGTTAGCTGCACGCGCGGGTACCTGTAGCTGGCTGATTTAGTGTGGATTCAGTCCGGTTGCCAGTTGCGCACAAAGCTTAGGAACGCATCCGCGGGTAAGGGCTTGCTGAAATGGTAACCTTGTACTTCAGTGCAACCCTGTGCTTGCAGAAATGCTAATTGTCCCGGTGTCTCCACGCCTTCTGCAATGGTTTCAAAACCAAGGCTGTGTGCCATGCTGATAATAGCGGCGACGATGGCCTTGTCTTCCGGATCGGTGCTGATGTCGCGGACAAAAGACTGATCAATCTTGAGTTTGTAGACTTTGAATTTTTTGAGATAGCTGAGTGATGAATAGCCAGTACCAAAGTCATCTATCGACATGCGTACGCCGCGACTATGAAGGTCATCCATTACCGCAATCGCAGCGAGCGGATCATCCATGGCCACGCCTTCTGTCAGCTCCAGTTCCAGATATTGCGGCGGCAACCCGACTTCTTCAAGTATGGTTGTGATCAGTTCCGGCAGGCGCACATGACGGAACTGGACTGCGGACAGGTTAACAGCCACCGTCATGGGCGCCATTCCTGCATCCATCCATGCTTTTAACTGCTGCGTTGCACTGCGTAATACCCATGCGCCAATTTGATGAATCTGGCCGCTGTCCTCGGCAACAGGGATGAATTCGGCAGGAGAAATCATGCCCAGCTCGGGATGCTGCCAGCGTACCAGCGCTTCGGCACCGATAATCTGGCCGGTTACTATCGAAATTTGCGGTTGATAATGGATGGCAAGCTGGTTGCGTTCGAGCGCACGGCGTAACGCATTTTCCAGGATCAGTTTGCGTGCAGAGCGCGCCTGCATTTCATTGGTAAAGTAGCAGTGACCATTACGCCCCGCTTGTTTGGCACGATACATGGCCACATCCGCAGCTTTGACCAGGCTGTCAAAATCGTCACCATCGTTCGGGTACATGGCAATGCCGATGGATGAGGTGATCGTCAGTTCATGATGGCCAAGATGGTAAGTCTGGCTAACGATGGCCAGTAATTTGTCGGCTACATGTGCCGCTTCATCGATATCGGTATTGGGTAACACAAATATAAATTCATCACCGCCCAGACGGGATACCGTGTCTACATCGCGCATGAGTGATTGCAGGCGTTGAGCCAGCATGATCAGCAATTCATCGCCAACGCGATGACCCAGATTGTCGTTAATGTTCTTGAAGTGATCGAGGTCGAGGAATAGTACTGCCAGTGATGTCCCGCTACGTTGCGCTATGCTGATGGCCTGATGGGCACGTTCATCCAGCAGCAAGCGGTTGGGAAGCTTGGTGAGCGGGTCAAAGTGTCCCAGTTGATGAATGTGTGCTTCAGCCTGTTTACGCTCGATAGCAATAGCAATAAAGTGCGCCGCCATTTCTATCAGCTGGATGTCATATGCATCGGGCTTGGTGGGAGTGCGATGATAAATGGCAAATGAACCCAGGATCTTATTATTGGCGGAGATAATGGGTTCTGACCAGCATGCGCGCAAATTGGCCTGTTCGGCGAGCGCTTTATAGTTTACCCAGAATGGATGGGTGGCAATATCTTCGATGATGGTGCGTTTGCCGGTATAGGCGGCATTGCCGCAGGATCCTACACCAGGACCGATTTGTTCAGTTTCGATAGCCTGGTTAAAAAAGTCAGGCAGGCTGGGCGCAGCGCCCAGCCGCAAGTGTTGCCCATCTTCGCTGAGCAACAGGATACTGCACAGATTGCCGGGTCGAACATTATCCAGCCGATGGGCAATCTCATCCAGTATGACGGTAAGCGGTTTGTCGCTGGTAATGCGTTCCAGCATGAAGTTGCGTTCCGCATCCATTCGTTGCGCATGGCGTTGTGCGGCGATGCGATCGAAATTCTCCAGTGCATAATCGATGTCCATCGCCATTTCAATTAGCAGGCTCCGGGCTGGCTCATCGAATGCATTGATTTTATTGCTGTAAATGTTAAAAGTACCTATGGCTTTGCCATTGCGGTGCAGGGGCAAGGAGGCCGAAGCGCCCCAGCCAAAATGAGCGCCTTGTTCGTGCCATAATGCGGTGCGCGGATCATGCTGAAAATCCTGGCACCAAAATGGCTGGTCTTTGTTGATGGCAGAGCCGGTCGGGCCGTTTCCATAGGGGTTGTTACGGTCTGTGGAGATAGTGATATTTTCCAGATATTCGACGCCTTCGCCATAACTTGCAACGGGGGTGACGCGTAGTTGCGCTTCATCTGCCCAGCCTATCCATGCCATTTTCATGCCGCCAAATTGCACTGCAGCCTGACATATCTGCGGGAACAGTTCCGCTTCGCTGGTGCTGCGCACAATAGCCTGATTACATTGGCTTAATGTCGCATAGAGCTTACTCATGTTGCGTAGCTGCTCTTCGGCTAGCTGGTGCTCATAATCCAGTTTGTTTAATTTTTTCTGTGTGGCAGCCAGCCAGTCCATGACGCTGTTTTTCATACCCGGAGCGACAGGAATAGCTGTAGTGAAATCGCCGTTGCCTATTCTGGCAATATGGGCATAAAGCGTATCAACCGGGCCACCCAGGGTTTTGTTCAGGGTCTGGTACGTGCGCCACAGCGTGTAAAGCAGCGCTAACCCGAAACAGATAAAGATCACTCGCAGTATGGTAGCTGTTGTTTCGGTTTGACGTACCTTCGCCAAGGTGCGTTCGGCCATCATTTCCTGAAATTCGGCAATAGGCTGCATGATGCCTGTTTTGGCCTGGTAGTATTTTGGGTTTTGTAACAGCCGCAAGGCTTCAATATGGAAGGTTTTGTTCTGCCGCAAGTCGGCTTCAACCAGTTCCATCGCCGCGAATTCTGTGCTGGTCAGCGCATCTGAATTTGCCTTGGCTTGCGCCAATTTGGCAAACTCTTGTTCGGTAAAACCCGCCTGACGCATTCTGTCCAGCAGCGCCATGGCTTTGCCGCTGTTCGGGCGTGGCCGTATATCATCAGGTGTGACTAAATCCCAGTAAATATTCTCATAATGGTCTGGTCGCACACGCTTGCCATTGCGGATGTCCAGAATTTCCTGATAGTGCTGTTTGTAAATCGGTTTGCCGGTGGCTGCATAGGCAAGCGCCATGCGGGTGAGATCGTCGGACGACTGGCGTAACTCATCGGCAAGCAGATAAGATTGCAGGCTTAATTCATTGGCGCGGTCAATGCGCTTTTCTGCCTTCACATAGATCGCAAAAGCGGCGGAAAGCGCAATGTACATGACTAGCGTTAGCCAGACGTGGCGGGTGACTTTGGTTGTGCTGATCACATGAGTCATGGCAAGACTATAGCATTATGTGTGAACGCTGCGCCACCGTACCGCGATGTTATTTAGCGATAATAAATCCGATATTGTGTACGGGGCACTCTAGCGCATGGTCCTAGAAAATTGCTGGTTTATCAGGTGCTTACCAGCAGCCAGATGCCGGTCGCTACCACTGCTGCGCCGGATATTTGCAGCAATGGCAGTGAGCCGTCCTTCATATATTTGCCTAGAGCGATACCCATACCATGTAAGGCGGCTGTGGCCAGCACAAATCCCAGCGCGTAGCTAACAGGTGATGCAGCCAGCGGGATGCTCCACAGTGCACGTCCGCCTTGTTGTGCTGCCCACATGCCGACAGCAAGCATGGCCAGCAGGTGATCGATGCCAGTGAAGGGATGGAGGGTGCCGGGCCACGGGCAAACTGTAATAATTCATGCTACTTCTCCTCGCTGATGCTGGTCTGATGTTTGCCGACTGATCCCGCTGTGCGCCAAATTTGTGCCTAGTGTATCGGGTTCGTTCATGGCTACTCCAGGTGAGTGCTATTCCAATTGCGATAATAGTTCACGTAAACGGACAAGTCCGTCGCATATATCCTCGGCAGGCGCTTTCAGGATTTCAGGTACGGCAGTGACTTCCAGCAGATCGGCGACAATGTCGCCTTCGACATTGTAATAAGTCAGCCACCATACGCCGGGGTAAAGGGTTTCGCGTACTTCGGTATTGCCGATGGCGTTAATCTGCGCGTGTACTTCACCTTCAGCTAAGGTGGTGCGCAGCAATTCGTAGTCGGTCGGGGTGACCGGGAGGCTGTGCAGATCTATCGCACCGGTTTCCCCGGTGGCCGTGAAGGCTTCCAGCAGTGCCACAATTTCATGCAGAATGGCGTCAGCATTGCCGGACAAGCCGTCCGCTCCGGTCGGTAGCGGGTTGATCACTTTGACACCGATATTGTCCAGGCTGCTCATGTGCGCCACGCTGCGATCAGGTCGAGGGTCAGGCTGCAAGCCTGCGGTATGGCTTGCGCCACTGCGGTAGTCGGTGCATCCCCCCAGCCTACGATGTCGGGCTGGATGCCGATCAGCGCGCGGCGTTCCGGCAGGTGTCCGGCCAGATGTGCAACGGCCATCAGATCGAGCAGGCCGACTTCATGTACGCTGCGTTTTCGGTTGACGCCAAGGAATCGATCCATGTCGGCGCCAACAAAAGCGCGTACCGCGTGTACCCCCACGCCTTCGTCGCAGAGCAGGGTGTTGCCGATACCGAGCACTAGAGTAACCATAAAAGTTATACTAAAATAATCCAGTAATGTGACTAGGGTTAATACTAGCACGCCAAATTCAAATAACAACCCACTGAAACAGTAGGGTATTTTTGTCCGGCAAGTTGTAGTGGTGTAATCCGGATCCGGGTTTATACTGGGCTAAATTAAGCGAGGTGCATCATGTGTCTAGCCATACCCATGCAAATACCGCCATTGATGGTTTCGTTGCGCAGGCTGCTGCCAAGGGGGTGGCACGCGAGGTCAGTCTGTTTCTGTTGCTGGATGAAATGCCGGTGGTCGGTGATTATGTGATGGTGCATGTGGGGTATGCGATCCAGACCATGACGGCAACCGAGGCGCAAAGTGCTTGGGAACTGTTTGACGAAATGCTGGCGATTGAGTCGGCCATGCACGGTGCATGAACCATGCTATGCCGGGCGCACCTGCCAGACTGATGGCGTTAAAACCTACATACACGCTGAGGTCAGTTGATGAGTCACGATGCCGCATACTGGTTGCAAAAAATCCGCGCGCTGGATTTGCCGCCGCGCGTCAAAATCATGAATGTGTGTGGTGGCCATGAACGCTCTATCACGCTGGCCTGCCTGCGGCAGTGGCCGGATTTACGCCGGAATCGCTGCTGGCGGCGACTTATTCAGTATTGCGCCAGTTACTGGCTGAGCGGCCTTTTCTCGATAACTGTTATCCACAGTTGGTGCGACCCGGTGGCAACGTCAGCGCGCGGCATCAACTGGCGCAGACGATGGACGTGGTCGATGCCAACTGGTGCGGCGTGGGCGTGATTGCTTCATCAGGTTTTGGCATTAATGCTGCGCTGGCGGCACATGATGCGCGGCTGCGTTTCCCTGCTTATGACGATCCGACACGCAAATGTGCCGGGGAAATGCCACCCGGTTGCGATTGCGCCAAAGGGGTCATGGGCAAGCTCTACCCGGATCAGTGTCGTCTGTATGGCACTGCCTGTACGCCACGCACCCCGGTGGGGCCGTGCATGGTGTCGGATGAAGGCGCCTGCCGTATCTGGTGGGCCAGCGGCATCAGGGAGGCGAAAGTCGCTTGAATAGTTCTGCCGCAGTGCATTTCGTTGTCTCCGGTCGGGTGCAGGGCGTGGGTTTTCGGCCATTTGTATTCAGGCTGGCGCAGCGTTTTGGTTTGAGTGGCTGGGTACAGAACCGGCTGGGGCTGGTTGAAATTCAGGTGGAAGGCAGTCTGCCGCATCTGGCCGCTTTTGCCGCGGCCTTGCTGGGTGAAGCGCCGCCGCTGGCACAGCCCAGCATACTCGCGCAGATGAAAACGCCCGCCACCGGCGCCAGCGGTTTTGCTATTCGCCCCAGTGTCAGCGATGCACAAGCGGATATTCATGTGCCGCCGGATTACTTCACCTGTGATGATTGTCTGACCGAGCTATTTGATCCGCAGAACCGCCGTTACCGTTATCCCTTCATCAATTGCACTCAGTGCGGTCCGCGCTATACGCTGATCGAGCATTTGCCGTATGACCGCGCTACGACCAGTATGCGCGGTTTCGAGCTGTGTCCCACTTGCCGGGCTGAGTATGAAAACCCGCTGGATCGGCGCTTTCATGCTGAGCCGGTGGCCTGCCCGCAGTGTGGTCCGCAGCTGTTATTCAAGAACGACAGATTGACGCTGATCGGTGCGGGCGCGCTGGCAGCCGCCGTCGCGGCTTTGCGTGCCGGCCAGATTGTGGCGGTCAAAGACGTGGGTGGTTATCACCTGCTGTGCGATGCACGCTCGGATGCCGTGGTGGCGCGGTTGCGCGAGCGTAAGGTGCGCCCGCATAAGCCGCTGGCGGTGATGTTCCCTGATCTGGCGAGCATGCAGCATGATGCAGCGTTGAGTGAAGACGAAGCGGTATTCCTGACCAGCCCGCTACGCCCAATATTGCTGGCAAATCAGCGGGAAGGCAGTCTGCTTTCTGCACACATCGCACCCGGACTGACGGAAATTGGCGTAATGCTGCCCTATAGTCCATTGCATCACTTGCTGCTGGCCGATTTCGGCGGGCCGCTGGTGGCGACTTCTGCCAATATCAGCGGTGAGCCGGTACTGACGGACAATGCCGAAACCGAAACCAGATTAACTGGCGTGGCCGATGCCTTCCTGCACCATGACCGGCCCATCGTGCGCCCTGCCGACGATCCGGTATTCCGCTTCAGTGCCGGTATTGCGCGGCCGTTACGGCTGGGGCGTGGCTGTGCACCGCTGGAACTGGAATTGCCGTTTGCGCTGGATACGCCGCTGCTGGCAGTGGGCGGGCATACCAAAAACACCATCGCACTGGCCTGGGGGCGGCGCGTGGTTATTTCACCGCATATTGGGGAGCTGGGTTCGCTGCGGTCGATGATGGTGTTTGAACAGGTCATCGCCGATTTGCAAAAACTGTATGGTGTTACTGCCAGCCGTGTAGTGTGCGATGCACATAGTGGTTATGCCAGCAGCCGCTGGGCGCGGAACAGCGGCCTGACACTGAATACGGTGTTTCATCATCATGCCCACGCGTCGGCACTGGCCGGAGAATATCCGGATATCAGCGAATGGCTGGTATTCACCTGGGATGGTGTTGGCTACGGCGAAGATGGCACGATGTGGGGGGGTGAGGCTTTGTTAGGCAAGCCCGGCAACTGGATGCGGGCGGCCAGTATGCGTCCGTTCTATCTGCCCGGCGGTGACACAGCCGGACGTGAGCCGTGGCGCGCTGCGGCGGCATTGGCATGGGAGACCGGCATGGCTTGGCCGGAGTTACCAGCGGACAGCGCGCTGGTACATGCCGTGTGGCAGCGGCGTCTGAATACGCAGCAAACCTCGGCCGTCGGACGGCTGTTTGATGCGGTGGCAGCGTTTACCGGGCTGAGCAGCCATGCGAGTTTTGAAGGGCAAGGGCCGATGTACCTGGAAGCAGCGTGCACAGGCAGTGTGTGTGATGCGATCACCTTGCCGCTAAGCCGTGATGAAGAGGGTGTGTGGCGCAGCGACTGGGCGCCATTAGTGGCGATGCTGCTGGATGCGACACTGAGTGTCAGTCAGCGTGCAGATCTATTCCACACCAGCATGGCGCATGCACTGCTGGCGCAGGTGCGAGCGGTGCAGGCCATACACCCGGTGCAGTGCGTCGGGCTGGCGGGTGGTGTGTTTCAGAATCGGCGATTGACTGAATTAGTGGTCAATCTGCTCACGGAAGCGGGGGTGAAAGTTAGACTGGCACAGCGAGTACCCATCAATGACGGAGGCATCAGCTTCGGTCAGATTATAGAAGCGGGGTATAGACATGAGTGAAATTTACATTACCCGTGGCGCACGGCAATGGCGGCCGCTATATGCGCGAACTGATCGAGCAGGTGTTTGCCCGTCATCTGGGTAATCCGCTGCTGGATGTAAATGTCGATGCGGCACGCTTGCCGTGGGATGCGGGTGAGCTGATGTTAACTACGGATGGCTTTACCGTGCAGCCGCTGGAGTTTCCGGGCGGCGATATCGGCAGTCTGGCGGTGCATGGCACGGTGAATGATCTGGCGGTGGGCGCGTGAGCAGTTTGGACTGAAAGGCGAGCTGGCATCGGATAGCGCCAGTGTGTTGCCCTTGACTCAGGCATTGCTGGATGGTCAGGATGCCGCGCTAATTGGTTATATGCAAGCCGGTCGGGTGCAGGTGGTGTTGCATACGCCGCTGGGCGGCACACGCATGCTGGATGAGCTGGAAGATGATCCGTTGCCGCGCATATGCTAAACAAAGTAACTGGTTAGGATTTTTTTGCAAAACCGTGTCAACTTCCGATCTTAAGACCGCGTTATATGCTGTGAGGTCGATGATTTTGTCATCACGCTCAACTAACCACCGATTTTTTACTTTAAGGATTTCAAAATGAACAAACTGTTGTCCGCTATCATCGCTGCTGCTTTTGCTGCTGTTTCTTTCTCTGCTGTTGCTGCTGATGCACCTGCTGCGCCAGCTGCTGAAGCTGCTAAAACCGAAATGGCTGCACCAGTAAAGCATAAAGCTAAAAAGCATCACGCCAAGAAAAAAGCAGCAGCTAAAAAAGAAGCCGCTGCTCCAGCTGCAGAAGCTCCAGCCGCTAAGTAATTCGCTTTAGTTGTACAAAAAGGCAGGGATATCCCTGCCTTTTTTAATGCAAAAAATAGTTGAGTACGCGTCTGCGTCTGCGTTTCAAACCATAAGAGACCTTTGCACGATTACTGCGCTCGCTACATTGTGCAAAGGTCTCTATAAATATCATTCAGCTTAGCCTGCAACCCCTGAACCAGTATCCATAATCCGATGTCTTACGCCAGTGCAAATCATAAGAGGTGATCTCATGTTTACGGCAATTAAGTTATTGGTAGTCTTGTTCATGGCGGGCAATGTCGCTTATGCAGACAATCTGCCCACCGTACATCAAATTTATCAGGCAGCTGAATCCGGTAAGCTGGATGATGCACATCGCATGGTCGAGCAGGTGTTGCAAGCCCACCCTGAGAGTGCCAAGGCGCACTTTGTCGATGCCGAGATATTGGCAAAACAGGGCGCATTATCCAATGCAAAAGCCGAGCTGGAAACCGCTGAAAAACTGGCTCCCGGCTTGCCTTTTGCCAAGCCGCAATCGGTAATGGAGCTCAAACAGCGAATTGCTGCAAGCCATCCGGCGCAGATCACGAATAACAGTGCATTGCAGCCTGTGCAAGCAAATGAAAAACCGTTCCCCTGGATGCTGCTGCTTGCCGGCCTGGGCGTCGTGCTGTTAATTGTATGGGTGATGAAATCCATGTTCTCGCGCAATACTGGCTCGTATCAACCGCAAATTGGCGGCCCGGGCCCGGGCCCGGTTCAGGGTTATCCTAATGGCGGTATGCCTGCCGGCCCATCCGGTTTCGGCGCTGCGCCTTATCCGGCTCAGGCGGGCAGCGGCATTGGCGGCAGCATCGTATCTGGTCTGGCTACCGGAGCGGCGGTGGGGGCGGGGATAGTAGCGGGTGAAGCGCTGATGCATCATTTCACCGACGGCTCGTCTGCAAGTGCGGCGAATAGCAATGAGTCCATAAGCAATGTACCCGTGCAGAGTAATGATGTGCAGCCGCAGTATGATATGGGTGGCACAGATTTTGGTTTGGCAGACAGTTCGTCCTGGGATGATGACAGTTCCAGCGATAGTGGTGGTGATGGCTGGTAGTGTGAATGGATAGTGCAATGGCGGCAGAAGTGCTGCTGGTCAGGTATACATTGATGCGTAAACAGCAGGAATATCTCTGCGTCTAAGCAGGTCGCTGTTGATGGCGGATTATCCGCAGTCGTCATTCACCCAGATTGCGTACATCCACTGACACCGCCAGCTCATGCTCACCACCGCCGAAAATGACGCCTTTGAGCGGTGTGATATCACCATAGTCACGGCCCCAGCCGAGCACGATATGCTGATCTACTGGAATCTGGTTATTGGTGGGGTCGAAATCTATCCAGCCCAGTTCGGGTACGTAAACCGAGAACCACGCATGGGAGGCGTCGCTGCCGACCAGCTTTTCTTCGCCGGGCGGCGGGAATGTTTCGATGTAGCCGCTGACATAGCGAGCGGCGAGTCCGTGTGCACGCAGGCAGCCGATGGCGAGATGGGCAAAGTCCTGACATACACCACGGCGGTGTTTCAGTACGGTTGCCAGCGGGGTGGCAAGGGTGGTGAAATCGGGATCGTAGGTGAAGTCGGTATGGATGCGTCCCATCAGATCGTTCACCGCCTCCAGCAAAGACCGCCCGCGCGGGAACGATGCCTGCGCATAGGCTGCCAACTCAGCAGTCGCAGCGATGAAAGGGGAGTCCAGCGTGTATTGCAGCGCATCCAGCGTTTGCGGGTCGCGCTGCTGGCCCAGTGTGAGGCGCGCGCTTTCCCAGTCTGCCCCCAGGGAAAAATTCAATTGTGCTTCCTGTGGTGCAATTTGCACTTCGCTGGTTGCGGTGACGATGAAGCGTTTGTGGGATTCACGAATAGAAAAATAGGCGACACGGTTGCCGAAGAAATCTTCGCGTTCATGATAATCGGTCGGCGACGGCGAAATCTGCAGTTGTGTGCGGTGACATTGCTGATTGGCTGTAACCCGCGGTAATAAACGCGCTTCGTTGTAGGACTGCCCGACAGATTCGCGGTAGTCGTATTCGGTTGTGTGGATGACCTGATAGCGCATGGCGTTATGTCGTCCTTAGCGGGGCAAGTGGTTGCGGGGCGCTTTCATGGCGGAAGTAGGTGGCGGTAACGGCATCGGACAGCGCACTTGTCAGATAATTGAGACGGGTGAGCAGTTGATCAAGATTCTGGCGTGTGCCGTTCTCGGCAATAGCGGTCAGCTCGGCGATGATTGCCAGGCGCAATGTGGAAGAGGCTTCCAGTGTCAGGCGTTGTTCAGGGCTAAGCAGGCCGCCCTGCTGCTCGCGCGGCAGTTTGCTGACGTGCTCCTGTAAACGTGCCGTCTGATAGGCTAGCGAGCGCGGGTTGTTTTCATCCAGCAGTAACAGTTCGAGAAATGCAACGAGTTCCATGTTGTTGCGATAGTGATGGCGATAACAGATCAGATTGTCGCTGGTTTCCAGCAAGGCTTCGATCAGCAGGTTTTCTACCGCTTCGCGCTTGTGCTGAACCAGCGTGGCACGCAGTAGCGCGAGCTGCAACACGTTACGTTCCAGGCGGCGCCCCATATCCAGGAACAGCCAACCATTGCCGCGGGTCATGTTCTCCATCACCAGGCCGCTAAAGGCGGACAATGATGTCACCAGTTTATCCAGCACATCCAGTACTTGCCCGAGTGTCGGCTTGGCCAGTTGCTGGGTGTTGTGCAAGTGTTCTTCCAGTTCTTCCATTACCCGCCAGGTATCCGACGACCACAGGTCACGCACGGTATAGCTGGCCTGCACCAGGCAGCGCAAGGTATTGGCGAGGCTGCCGATGCGTGTCTCATCCAATACGATGGAAAGTAATTCGGCATCCGGTTCTCGCAGCAGCGCTTGCGCATTTTCTGCCATGAATCCGGGCTGGGTACGGGTGATCTGGGTTATGGCGCGCAGCAGGCAATGCAGGCTTTCGGTGTATTCCCGGGCGCTGTGGTCGGGGTTGCCATGCAGTTTTTTTATGGTGGAGCGCAGCAGGCGGATGATGCCTTCTGCACGTTCGGCATAGCGTCCCACCCAGAACAGATTGTCTGCTGCACGGCTCGGCAATGCGCCGCTCTGGCTGGCGGCAACCTGGGCAGGACTGGGCTTCATGACCAGATCAGTGGTTTGTTCCGGCTCGGATGCTAATACCCAGGTGTCTTTGCTGATACTGCCGGTCTGGTTACTTACCAGTATGTCGTGTTTGTGTGACGCGCTGCGGGTTAGGCCGCCTGGCATTACCACATAGCCGTCGGCACGTGCCACCAGGAAGCTGCGCAGAATGGCATGGCGTGGCTCCAGCCCGCCGGGGACAAGAACGGGGACGGTAGAGAACTCTTCCTGTTCCTGTCCGACATAAAGCATCGGTTGTGCCCGGATGCGCGTGCGCCATTCGGCTAATTCTTTCTGGCTCAGCAGTTGGCCAAACACCGGGCGTGAGCCTGAGGTGCGACAGGTCGATTTGATCACCAGCTTGTGCAGATTGGCCAGCACATACTCCAGCTCTTTTGGTTGGCCGCACCACCATGTTGGCGCAGAGGGCAGGCGCAACTGGCGTCCCAGGAAATGTTCGGCAATGCCCGGCAGAAATGCCAGTAAGCCGGGGTTTTCCAGTACACCGCTACCGAGCGGGTTGGCGATAGCAACGTTGCCGTTACGCACGACCTCCACCAGACCCGGCACGCCGAGGCGGGAATCTTCGCGTAGTTCCAGTGGATCGCAAAAATCATCATCCACCCGGCGCAGAATGACGTCGACGCGCTCCAGTCCTTTGAGTGATTTTAGCCACACATAGCCATCACGTACGGTCAGATCATCACCCTGCACCAGCGGGTAGCTCAAGTAGGATGCCAGATAGGCGTGTTCGAAGAAGGTTTCGTTGAACGGGCCGGGGGTGAGCACCACAACACGCGGAGTGTCCTGGGATGGCGGGGCGATACTGTTCAGGCCGGCGCGCAGCGATTGGAAGAATAGTGCCAGCCGGTGCACGTGTGAATCACGAAACAGGCTGGGCAGTACGCGTGTCATGGCGACCCGGTTCTCCAGTGCATAGCCGGCACCCGATGGTGCCTGAGTGCGATCGCTCAGCACCCACATGTGGTTATCGGGTCCGCGCGCCAGATCGGCTGCGTACACTACCAGTTGATGTTTGCCGCGCAGCATAACCTGATCGCAGGCGCGTAAAAATCCGGGGTGACTATAAACCAGTTCCAGCGGCAGCAAGCCTTTTTTGATCAATTCCCGTGGGCCATAGATATCGGCGAGGATCAGGTTGAGCAGTTCAGCCCGTTCCTGCAAGCCGCTTTCAATATCGCTCCATTCTTCGCTGGAAACCAGCATGGGGACAGGATCAAGCTGCCATGGCCGGCTTTGTCCGGCGGGATCGCCGTAGACGTTGTAGGTAACCCCATTTTCACGCAGCAGTTTTGCCGCTTCAGTGCCGCGCCGTTCGAATTCGGTCGTGCCCAGCGTGTCCAAGGCGCGGATCAGGTACTCCCAGTGGGGGCGAACCTGTCCGTTACCGTCGAGCATTTCGTCATAGGTGCCAGGCAGGGGCGGGTACCACTGATCTGGTGCAAGTGCCTGCGTTTCGGGAAGGACGATTGTCATGTGAAGCTGTGGCCTGGAATGAGCGCCTGATTAAATCAGGCTTAGTGTCATCATTCTATTACGTTTATTCTGATGTTGTCATCCGGCAGGATGACAACCACAGAGGGATTTAATCAGGCTGAGATTGTGGGGTGTATTCGGTGACCCAGGTTTTAAGCTTATTTTTGACTTCGGTTTCGCAGACGATGCTGTCCTGAGTCAGCCATTCCATCGCCAGCGCCAGCCAGGCGTCGTCTACAGCGCGCGCTTGGGCGATGCGCAGTTTCGGGTGCGGGGTGGGTAAGGTGTGTTCGTCATCGGCGAGCAGTTCTTCATACAGTTTTTCGCCGGGACGCAGGCCAGAATAGACGATTTTAATATCGGTTTCACTGTACCCGGAGAGCCGTATCATGTCGCGAGCAAGGTCAGCGATCTTTACGGGTTCACCCATATCCAGCACAAAAATTTCACCGCCGTCACCCATTAAGCCGGCTTGCAGTACCAGCTGGCAGGCTTCGGGGATGGACATGAAGTAGCGGGTGATATCCGGATGGGTGACCGTAATAGGTCCGCCGTGGGCTATCTGTTCCTGGAACTTGGGAATGACGCTGCCGGAACTGCCGAGTACATTGCCGAAACGCACCGCTACGAAACGTGTGCGCGGTGTTTCGGCAGGCGCTGCATGCAGGCTCTGGCACACCATTTCTGCCAGGCGTTTCGATGCGCCCATGACATTGGTGGGGTTGACGGCTTTGTCGGTGGAAATGAGTACGAATTTGGCGACGCCATGACGCTGTGCCGCGCTGGCCAGGGTATAGGTGCCGAGCACGTTGTTGCGCATGGCTTGCCAGGCATTGCTCTGTTCCATCAGTGGCACATGCTTGTAGGCCGCAGCGTGGAAAATCACGGATGGGTGGTACTGGTTTAACAGATTGTCGACCACCGCGCGATGCTTGACGTCGCCGATCGCGCACAGAATGTGTACTTGTGGGAAATTGACAGCGAATTCCTGTTCAATTTTATACAGGGCGAATTCGCTCATCTCGAACAGGATCAGCAGTTTGGGCTGAAAGCGCGCAATCTGGCGGGCGAGCTCGGAGCCTATTGAGCCACCAGCGCCGCTCACCAGTACCACCTGGTCAGTGAGTAAGCCGTGCAGGCCAGCATCATCGAGTTGTACCGGATCACGCCCCAATAAGTCATCCAGCTCAATTTTGCGTAACGCGGATACCGTCACTTTGCCGCTGGCCAGGTCTTCAAAAGCGGGCACGGTGAGCGCGGCGACATTGGCTTCGGTGCAAATCTGCGCGGCATGGCGACGCACACCATGCGCGGCTGATGGCATGGCGATGACGGCGTGTTTGACATCGAGTTTTGCGGCATGGATAGGCAGGCTGTCCAGCTTGCCCAAGACGGCAACGCCATATAAATCACGGCCCTGTTTGGTAGGCATGTCATCGAGTAAGCCGACCACCCGCCATTCGTTACTGTGCGCCAGTTCGCGCACTAACGATGCCGCAGCACCGCCAGCGCCCAGGATAATGATCGGCTCACGGTCGCTGCTGAGCGCGCCGAAGCGATGTTCTTTCCATGCCCGGTATAACAAACGGCTGCCGCCCATGATGAGCAGCAGTAAAATAGGGTCAAGCACCAGTACCGAACGCGGTACGGTGGCCTTGATCTGAAACATGAATAACGCCAGCGGTATCAGCAACGCCGCTACTCCGACGGCTGTCAGGATGCGGCGCAAATCCGGCAGGCTGGCAAAGCGCCATATGCCCCGATACAGGCCGAAGCGCCAAAAGGCGAATGCCTGCACCGGCACTACCCAGGCCAGCGTACTCATTGCACTTGGCCAGTATTCGGAGGGAATGCTCAGGTTGAAGCGTAGCCAGTACGCTATTAGCCACGCCAGCGCAGCTGCGCTGATGTCGTGGGCAATAGCCAGCAGGATGCGAGAGTTAAATCGGGAGATCATGCGATGCGAGACGACCATTGTGGTTATGCAATGGTCGAATTATACCGCGATTTAACGTCCGCGCCCGCCGCTGCGATGCGGGCTGCTTGGTGCGCGCGCTACAGGTTTGGCTGCAGGGCGGCTGCTGGAGTTGCCGGCAGGGCGCCGATTCTGGCCGCCTTGATTGCCACCGCTACGCTGGCTGCCGTTCAGGATCGGCTCGGCTTTAATGCGCGGGTCGATTTCAAAGCCGGGGAACACTTCGGCGATGATCTGAGTTTTGGTCAGACGTTCGATGGCGGTGAGCAACTTGAGTTCGTCCACACACACCAGTGAGGTGGCTTCGCCTTCGCTGCCTGCACGGCCGGTGCGACCGATGCGGTGCACGTAATCTTCAGCTACGTTAGGCAGTTCAAAGTTGACGACGTGCGGCAGTTCGCTGATGTCGATACCGCGCGCGGCGATGTCTGTGGCTACCAGTACCTGCAGGGTGCCATCCTTGAATGTTTTCAAGGCGCGAGTGCGTGCAGCCTGACTTTTGTTGCCGTGGATCGCCATGGATGGGATGCCGTCTTTATCCAGACTCTCGGCCAGGCGGTTAGCCGCGTGTTTGGTGCGGGTGAAGACCAGTACCTGAAACCAGTTGTTATCTTTAATCAGCTTGGTAAGCAATTCACGTTTGCGTTCGCGGTCTACTGCGTAGGCTTTTTGTGAAATAAGGGTATTGGTGGCGTTACGGCGTGCCACTTCGATCGTGGTAGGCTTGATCAGCAGGCTGTCCGCCAGGGTTTTGATCTCATCCGAGAACGTCGCCGAGAACAATAAGGTCTGACGTTGTTTAGGGATGAGCGCCATGACTTTTTTAATGTCACGGATAAAGCCCATGTCCAGCATGCGGTCGGCTTCATCGAGCACCAGAATTTCAACTTGTGACAAGTCGACAGTTTTTTGCTGGACGTGATCAAGCAGGCGGCCTGGCGTGGCGACTAAAATATCCACACGGCCACGCAATTTCTGAATCTGCGGGTTGATATTGACACCGCCGAACATCATCATCGATGTGAGTGGCAGATATTTGCCATATTCGCGTACGCTTTCTTCTACCTGAGCAGCGAGTTCGCGGGTAGGGGCCAGAATCAGTGCGCGGATCGGTGCGCGGCCAGTGCCTTTGGCAGGCATGGTGGATAAACGATGCAGAATCGGCAGTACAAAGCCGGCAGTTTTGCCGGTGCCGGTCTGGGCGCCGCCAAGCAAATCGCCGCCGGTAAGGACGACGGGGATGGCTTGCGCCTGAATTGGGGTAGGTTCGGTATAACCGCGCTCAGTAACAGCGCGAACGATGGCTTCGGATAAGCCGAGGGTAGCAAATGACATAAATTTCCTGAAAACAGATCGGCCTGTCGTTACCTTGAGTGTAACGCCAGTCTAGGGCAGGCAGATGAAGAGAATAAACCAGAATCGTTATGCGAGGACTGGAGCGTGCATAACGAGAACGTGCATTATAACAGAAAACGCTAATATATTGCGAAATCCTGAAATGCCGGGGGTGAGGTTGGGGCGTGGTTGTGCAAATTGGCTGGAGTAATTTGTGCTATGTAAGAATTTGCGCTGTGAATAAGGTAATTCTTGACGGTGTAATGTGTATGAATTACGCTGTCAAAAATTTGGGGCTTAATGTAATAAATATAACTATCAGGGGGAATCATGCAACTCAAAGTCAGCACTATCATTGGTGCAACCGTATTGAATTTACTGGCACTGCCTTCTGCTCAAGCTGAGCTTATTCGCGGCGCCGTGCTACAGAACACGCACAAAGCCTGGGAGGTTGATAACAGGCCAACCGGGAAAGGCTGGGGCGAGAAGCCGCCTGCCGGTCAGGGTTATGCTGTGGCTACCGGACGCAAGAATACCGGGGCTAACGGGATTAATTACCATGGCGGTCCGCTGATATTGGGTACGACCAATGTTTACTATATCTGGTACGGTAACTGGGCTGGTAATACCGCAACCAGCATCCTGCCAGATCTGATTGCCGGATTGAGCGGTTCGCCCTATTACAACATTAATACCAGTTATTATGATGGTGCATCGGTTGCGGTGACGAATTCGACACTGTTGAAGAAAAGTGTAACCGACAATTACTCGCGCGGTACGGCACTGGCGGATGCAGATGTGACGGCGGTGGTGAGCAACGCTATCACCAGCGGTGCATTGCCGGCTGATCCCAACGCTGTGTATTTTGTGCTGACCTCTGCGGATGTGAATGAGACATCCGGTTTCTGTACTTCTTATTGCGGCTGGCATACCCACGGCACCATAGCCGGTCAGGATATCAAATACTCATTCGTGGGCAATCCCGATCGCTGCCCGAGTGCCTGTGAAGCGCAAACTACCGGTCCTAATGGTAATGCCGGAGCGGATGGCATGGCCAGCGTGCTTACGCATGAACTGGAAGAGGCGGTGACCGATCCCGATCTGAATGCATGGTATGACACTCTGGGACAGGAAAATGCTGATAAATGTGCGTGGAAATTCGGCACGACCTATACCACCAGCAACGGCTCAAAGGCTAATATGAAACTGGGTGCGCGTGACTTCCTGATTCAGCAGAACTGGCTGAACGCATCTGGCGGGTTATGTACATTGGCGTATTAATACGTTGGGTCGGTATAGCTTGTTATGCCTCTTAACTTTCACGCAAGGAGAATATTAAATGAGCCAATGCTTCAAAGACCACGAATGCGACGAGCAGGAGTTACACAAGAACACCAAGCCCATCTCGGAATGCAAAAGCTATTTCACCGAAGAAAATGGGCGCAAGGTCAAGATTACCGAAGTACCAATACTGGGCTGTGAGTGTATCTGGCGCACCTACCAAAAAGAGGCCGAAGACATCGTAGCACCCGGCGGCAAGCTGATCGCCAATCCGGTTGAGCGCAACAAACGCATTAACGCGGCTTACGCCGCGCTATGGCTGGACGATCATCGCTTTCAGTGGGCAGGGCTGGCGGCTTTCGCGTCAAAACAAGTCGGGTGCGGGTTACTGCATGCCGCAGATTCCGTTGGTCGCATCCAGAAAGAACATGACGCTGCACAACGCATGACGCAAAGTGCGAAACCGATATTCAGCATGCCCGGCTTGAATATCGGCAAGGTCGATGACAAAGCACAGAAAGATTGGGAACAGGCACGCCAAAACAACCCCATTCCAACGGCGGATGTTCGCCGCACGGGTGAAACTTACTCCGCCGCCCAACAGCAATTCATGCACGTCTATGACATGCTGGCCTTGGGCAACACCACCTTGTTTCTGGATGTGTTCCCGCTGCATGCGTTCTACAAGAAGCGTGGGTTGCAGGAGTTTAAGCAATGTTTTCCAGCCCGAAAGAAAATCACAGACAATCCCAAGTTTCCTGTGCTGTGGCCTATTGGTGGCAAGGTACAGTTTGGCCAGAACTTTGAAGAGATTCTGCAAGCCTTCGAGGCAATTGAGGCGGGACAGATAGCAACGGGTGTTGAATGGCTGGCGCGGCACGAACAGAAAAACATCCTGCAACCGGCGATGTACAGCAACCCTCAGTTGGTTACCCTGTTACGGGGCAACCATGCAGCATATGTGACGGACATGCTGTCCGGTGTGCCCGAGGCCGTTCAGGTGACATTGGCGAGCGAGTGCCGCTTGCCCGAGACTGACCCTCGTACCGTTGGCTTCGGCAACAACCCATTAGCCAATCTGGCTGACCTTAACCAACGCATGCCCTTCGTGCTTCGTGCTGCAAAACGCTTCGACGATATGCTGCACAATCTCAACCGCTCGCTGCTGGAGCAATCCCTGCAACGGATTGCGGCGGGGCATAGCGTGCGATGAAAGCCATTCAATGCTTTTGGTGGCGCTATCGGCGCGAAACGCTGGTCGGGCTGGCGCTCATGCTGGTGGCGGCTGCGTGGCTTTTTTCAATAGCGCACGCGAGCACACCGGAAGTGGTGCTGGTGATAGGCGAGCCTTACGAGCAGATGCGCAAGCACTCCAGTGCATCTCTCCCTCCTGTGATTCCAGGGCACGTCTGGGGTGGGGATGTCGAAAAACCCGCGATATTACGGTTCAACGACCCTCAGTTCGGTTTTACAACACCGCCAGCAAAATTTTTGGCGGTTAGCCACGATGAACAGGGGCGTGTTGCCACTGTCCGTATGTCCCCCCAGGTCGATACGCTTACGCTGGATGAGGCGTTGAAGGTTGTCCTTGGTCTACAAGAGCAGTTGCGGCGCGGGGGATGGAAAGTACTGAGCGTTCGTGGGAATGGCGATGCTCCCTACATTGATACGCCAGAAGTTAGAGAGAAAATAAAGCAAGGCAAACCCTACCAAGCCTATTGGGATGCCGACAAGAAATATGGCGTATCGTACTGGATAGCGCGTTTTGCCGATGACAAGCGCCCGAAAGAAGAACGTTACTTGATTACTTTAACGATCGGTAGGTCATGGCGGGTAGCATTGGACTTGGACGAATAGTCAAAAGCTAATTTGTACCCTTTTCGCTGTTAAAGAGGTATAACAATTCATTCAACCGGACGCGCTAAAGCGCGCCGGTTAATTCGGGAGACATCCCCTTATTTAAGTTTAATCGCGGGTTGTCGCGTGTAATCGGGACGAATGGGTGATGGAGGTTGTATGAAAAAACTGGCTTTATTCTTGTTAATGTTTTTAGTTACCGTGTCTGGTGATACCGTATTGGCTGCACAAATCAGTGATCAGAAAACTTCTGTTCCCACGGTTACCCGCCTTGTGCAAATATTTGGCAGTTTGGAGCATGATCTTGGCGATAATGCAAAAAATGGTAATATCGATGCAGTAGGCAAAATGCTGATGGATGATTTCGAGATGCGGGTGGGTGCCATGCCTGGCAATCCGGTACCGCGTGCACAGTGGTTGCAGCAAATTATACAGCGTCCCGGCTTCCTAGCCGACATTCAGCAAATGGCAGTGCATGACTACGATAGTGTGGCAGTGGTCAGTTTTTTGCTGAAGCAGGACAAGTCGGCAAAAACATCTGCTGATATTTACATGGTGGATGTGTGGAAAAAAGTCGGAGATAAGTGGCTACTTGCCGTACGTTATGCAAGTCCGGCTGGCAGTTCTCGATTTGCTATCCCAGGCTTGGCGGCGGATATGCCACAGCTGGACAAGCGCTATTAACCCATCATTTCCCGCGCATAAACATTTTATCCAGCTCCGCCAGGCTGATCTGAAACCAGGTCGGCCGGCCGTGGTTGCACTGGTTGGCGCGTTCAGTGGTTTCCATATCGCGCAGCAACGCGTTCATTTCGGTAATGCTCAATTGACGATTGGCGCGTACGGCGCTGTGACAGGCGAGCGTGCCGAGCAGCGCATTGCGTTGCTCGGTGAGCACACGACTGGCGCCGGATTCACGCAATTCGTGCAGCAAATCCCGGGCGAGCTGTGCCGGATCGGCATTCTGCAGCAGTTGCGGTACGGCGCGTATGGCCAGGCTGGTGGGTGAGAGCGGGGCGATTTCAAAGCCCATTGCCGCCAAGGTGTCTACGTGTTCGGTGGCGGCAGCTACATCGAGTGCATCTGCTGTGATCGCCACCGGAATGAGTAACGGCTGGCTGGCGATGGCCTGATGATCCAGCGCGGTTTTAAGCCGCTCATACATGATGCGTTCGTGTGCTGCGTGCATGTCTACCAGCACTAACCCCGTCTGATTTTGCGCCAGAATATAAATCCCGTGAACTTGACCGATGGCATAGCCTAAGGGGTGTGCTGGTGCATCAATTGCGTCGCCTGTTGGTGTGGCAGGCGCGCTTTGCAGCGGTGCTATGTCGCGTGTCATCAGGTCATAAAACCCGGCAGGCTGTGCCACGCCTAATGGCATGCTGGCCTGATAGGACGGGCTGTAAGTCGGGCGTACGTTATAGGCGGGTTGTGTTGGTGCCGAGTTGCCGAAGGTGTTGGTGGGTGGTGTTGCATAGTGCTGTTCACCGCTCAGTTGCGCATGTGCAGCCGGATTGTCGCCAGCACGACCGGCCAGGGCTTTGTTGATGGCATGGTATAAAAACTGATGCACGGCACGGCTGTCGCGAAAACGCACTTCGGTTTTGGCCGGATGCACGTTGACATCCACCGTGGCCGGGTCGAGGGTAAGAAACAGGCAATAAGCCGGATGGCGGTCATTGTGCAACACGTCGCGATAAGCCTGACGCAAGGCGTGCGCCAGCAGTTTGTCGCGCACATAACGGCCATTGACGAACACATATTGCGCATCGCGGTTGGCGCGTGAGTAAGCTGGTAGGGCGCTCATGCCGTGCAGGCTGAGGCCGGCGGCGATCTCGGCAATATCGACGGCGGCGTGAGTGAAATCTGCGCCCAGCACGGCTGCGATACGCTCGGCCATGCTGTGCGCGCGCCAGTGCTGCACGGCACGGTCATTGTGATGCAGGCTGAAAGTGACATCCGGTCGGGCCAGTGCAATGCGCCGGAACGTCTCGTCACAATGAGCGTATTCGGTAGCGGCAGATTTGAGGAATTTACGGCGTGCCGGGGTGTTGAAAAACATGTCACGCACTTCGATGGTGGTGCCGGCAGCCAGTGCGGTGGGCTGCAATTCACCGGGCGTTGCGCCGTCAGCGCGAATCTCGAACGCATGCGCTGCCGCCTGGGTACGGCTGGCCAGACGCACGCGCGCGACCGAGGCGATGCTGGCCAGAGCTTCACCGCGAAAACCCAGGCTGGCGACACGCTCCAGGTCTTCCAGGCTGGTGATCTTGCTGGTGGCGTGGCGTGCCAGCGCGAGGTTCAATTGTGTCTGGTTAATACCTACGCCGTTATCCGCTACGCGTATTAGTTGCGTACCGCCTAATTCCAGATGTACACGAATTTCGGTTGCGCCGGCATCCAGACTGTTTTCCAGTAATTCCTTCAGTGCTGAAGCAGGTCGCTCCACGACTTCGCCAGCAGCAATCTGGCTAATGAGTAAATCGGGGAGGAACTGGATGGTGGGCATGGTGAACAGGGGAAGGTTTGCCTAGTTAGGGATGGTCTAGTGTGAGTTGATTAAGCGCATTCCTGCATATTTTGCAGCACCTTTATCAAAAGTAACGGTGTACTCACATTGAGCTGAATGTGCCAAGCGTTCAATCAGGCAATCGGCAAAATCAGCTTTGGAATGGGTGAAAACCCGCAACGCCTGATATACCACATCCGCTTGCTCAATCAGGATTTCTTTGGTTTTAAGCAGGGCATCTAGTGCGGCGATGATCTCATTCCTGTTTGCGCCATAACTACCTTGTAATACCCAGACTAACTCAATGATGGAGATGAGTGTGATAAATCCGGGTTGTGTGGTGGATAAGGCTTCAATTAAGGCTGTGGCCTGTGCTGATTGTGTTTCATCGTCTTGGGTGATGTAACGGACGATGACGTTGGTGTCCAGTCCTATCATTTTTCACCAGCGCCATATTGCGCGATCACAGCATTCATTTGTTCGATAGAGACGGCTTGTTCCGGTTTGCGGATCAAGCCCTTTAATGCGGTGACAGGTGATGTGGCGGCAATAATGGCGAACTGGCCATTGTCTACTTCGACAAATTCGATTCTGTCACCGGTGTGCAACCCGAGTGCGTTGCGAACTGTGGCGGGAATGGTGATTTGTCCTTTGGATGTAATTGTCGCTGTGGTCATTTTGCGCCAAGGTTCAAGAATGTATTATCCTTACTTTAAAGTAAGGATAATGGTTTGGCAAGTATTTTAATCTTTGTTGATGCGATGTTAGCTGCTATTCCCGTATCGCCAATTTGGATCTGGCGGTTGCCGGGTTGCTGGCAAAGTAACGTTTGATGCCATCCACGATAGCGCTGGCCAGTTTGTCCTGATAAGCGTCATCGGCAAGCCGTTTTTCTTCTTCCGGATTGGAGATAAATGCCGTTTCCACCAGGATGGACGGAATGTCAGGGGCTTTTAATACAGCAAAGCCGGCTTGTTCCACTTCACCCTTGTGCAGGCGATTTATGCCGGAAAGCTGAGTAAGCACAGAGCTGGCGAGGCGGCGGCTGTCGTTGTTGGTCGCGGTTTGCGACAGGTCGATCAGCGTCTTTGCCAGATTTTTGTCTTTGACGCCGACATTGACGCCACCGACCAGATCGGCATCGTTTTCCGATTTCGCCAGCCAGCGTGCAGCGGCGCTGGTGGCGCCGTGTTCGGACAGGGTAAAGACGCTGGAACCACGTGCTTCGGGGCTGACAAAGGCATCGGCATGGATGGATACGAACAGGTCGGCATTGAGGCGGCGGGCTTTGTTAACGCGCTCAGCCAGCGGAATGAAAAAATCGCTATCACGGGTCAGCACTGCACGCATGTTGTCGATATTGTCGATCTTGGCTTTGACGCGTTTGGCCACAGCCAGGGTCACGTTTTTTTCCAGTGTGCCACCAGCGCCGTGAGCACCCGGATCTTCACCACCGTGACCGGCATCAATGGCGACGGTAATTAGCCGGGTGATTTCAAAGGCTGGTTTTTTGCCGGATTTGGCGGGTTTGTCTTTGCTCTGGGTGTTGTCAGTAGCAGGTTCGGCTGATGGTGTGTTGTCGGCCAGGCGCTGGCCCGGTTCTGCCTGAACTGCAGCCGGTTTGTCGGAATTGTCGGTGGTTTTGGTTACTGGTGCATTATCGACAGGCTTGGCCGGATAGACGTCGAGCACCAGCCGGTTGCCGTAATTGCCTACCGGTTTGAGCGTGAACAGGTTGGGTTTGACTTCACCGCGCAAGTCGAGCACCAGACGCAGTACGCCGGGACGATTAATGCCTGCGCGCAGTTTGGCGATCCAGGGGTCATTGGCACCGATTTTACTGGTCAGGTCCTGCATCGCGGCGGTGTTATCCACGCCTTCCAGATCAATGACCAGGCGCTGCGGATTGTTCAGGGTGAATACTTTGTATTCGATGGGAGCGGCGGATTCCAGCGTGAGCCGGCTGTAATCACTGGCCGGCCAGTAGCGCACGTCGCTGATGCTGTTCGCCGCCATGGCGCCCAGCGGGATCAGGCACACCGCCGCAAGGGCGTGACGTAGCGGATTTAGCCAGTTGCGGCGGGTAATTGAGTCAGACATAGTTTACCTCCTTGCGTGACGGCTTCGAGGACCGCGGTGCGGCCTTCGCCATCAGGCGTTAAATACAAGCGTATATCGGGGGTAGGGAGTAATTCGGCAGCTTTTTCAGGCCATTCAACCAGGCACACGCTGTCGCGATTAAAATATTCTCTGAACCCCGCTTCCTCCCATTCTAACGCATCATTGAAGCGATATAAATCAAAGTGATATAACTTTAACCTAGAAACCTCATAAACTTCAACCAAAGTATAGGTCGGGCTTTTGACTTTGCCCTGGTAACCGAGGCCGCGCATGATGCCACGAGAGAGTGTGGTCTTGCCTGCACCGAGGTTGCCATAGAGGTAAATCACCAGGCCAGGCGCCAGCGCGTGGGCAATATCGGCGCCAAGCGCAAGGGTGGCGGATTCGTCGGCAAGGTGCCGGGAATAACGGAGCAGGGTATCATTAGCAGTATGGATCATGATCAACTCGATTTAGTTGTATTGGCGCAACAGATTAAAGTCTGGGGGGCGGAGCTCGGCTTTCACGGCGTGGGTATTACTGACTGCGATCTGGGCGCGGTGGAAACTGAACTGCTAGCCTGGCTAGCGCTAGGCTATCACGGTGAAATGGATTATATGGCAAAACATGGCAGCAAGCGTACCCGCCCTGCCGAATTAGTTCCGGGCACCGTGCGAGTGATCTCGGTGCGCATGGATTATTTGCCCCCAAATACACGCGGTAGCTGGGAGGTCATGGCTGAGCCCGAATTAGCGTATATCTCACGTTATGCGCTAGGACGTGATTACCATAAAGTGATGCGTACGCAACTGCAACGGCTGGCGGAGCGCATTAATCAGGCAGTGGGGACGTTCAACTACCGTGTGTTTACCGATTCGGCGCCGGTGATGGAGGTTGCGCTGGCGAGCAAGGCCGGGCTGGGCTGGCGCGGCAAGCACACTTTGCTGCTCAATCGTGACGCCGGCTCGTGGTTTTTCCTCGGGGAAATCTATACCGACTTACCACTACCGGCAGACCAGCCAGTGAGTGCGCACTGCGGCGATTGCCAAGCCTGCATAGATGTCTGTCCGACGCAGGCGATACTCGCGCCCAATAATCTTGATGCCCGGCGCTGTATTTCCTACCTCACTATCGAACATAGCGGCGCGATTCCTGTTGAACTGCGTCCGCTGATGGGCAATCGCATTTATGGCTGTGATGATTGCCAGTTGGTGTGCCCGTGGAACCGCTTTGCCAAAACTAGCAGCAGCGCCGATTTTAGTGTGCGCAACGGACTGGATAGTCCGCAGCTGGTGGATTTGCTGGCATGGACTGAAGATGAATTCAATCAGCGTTTGCAAGGCAGCGCCATTCGTCGTATCGGCCATGAGCGCTGGTTGCGCAATATTGCCGTGGCACTTGGCAACGCGCCCCCCAGTGCCGGTATAGTAGCAGCGTTAAATCGGCATGCCGATCACCCGTCAGCAATCGTGCGCGAACATGTACAATGGGCGCTTTCGCAACATCAACCTTCAGTCGATTAATTACTATGCAGATTGATCCCAAACAGCCCATAGGCGTATTCGATTCCGGTATCGGCGGCTTGACCGTCGTGCGTGCCCTGATGGAACGCCTGCCGTTTGAAAACATCGTGTATTTCGGTGACACCGCGCGCGTGCCGTATGGTGTGAAATCAGTAGAAACCATCGCGCATTACACTACGCAGATAGCGCAGTTTCTGCTGGAAAAAAACGTCAAATTACTGATTATCGCCTGCAACACCATGGCTGCCGTTGCCGCGCAAACCGTGCGTGATATGTCGCCGGTACCGGTGCTGGATGTTATCGAGGCGGGTGCATTTGCCGCTGTCGCAGCCAGCAAAAGCCACCAGATCGGCGTGATTGGCACGCCCACCACCGTTAACAGCAACACCTATGCTCGCGCCATCCACAGCCTCACTCAGGATGCCCGCATCTATTCGCAAGCCTGTCCGTTATTCGTGCCGCTGGTCGAAGAAGGCTGGCTGGATCACGAAGTCACCCGCCTCACTGCGCAGGAATACCTCAAGCCGGTGATCGCCGAGCATATCGATACTTTGGTGCTGGGTTGTACCCATTACCCGCTGATCAAGCCCTTGCTGCAGGAAGTCATGGGCGAGGGCGTTAAACTGGTCGACTCCGCTGAAGCCATGGCCAACCGTACTGCGGCCCTGCTTACAGAGCTCAATCTGGCCAACACCAGCCATGCCCTGCCGCACTACGAATATTATGTGACCGATGTGCCGGTGAAATTCCAGACCATAGGCGAACGTTTTCTGGGGCGGTCATTGAGTCATTTGCATGTGGTGAAGTGGTGAGATTGGCAGGTAGGGTAAATATGAAAATAAATGGGATTGAACGATTAAAAGGGATGGTATGAAAGCAGTCATTCTAGCGGGAGGTCTCGGTACCCGAATCAGCGAAGAGACATCAACTCGCCCCAAACCCATGATAGAAATCGGCGGCAAGCCGATTTTATGGCACATCATGAAAATGTATTCGGCGCATGGCGTGAATGACTTCATCATCTGCCTCGGCTACAAAGGCTATTTGATCAAGGAGTACTTTGCCAATTATTTTCTGCATACCTCGGATGTGACATTCGATATGCAGAATAATAAGATGGAAGTGCATCAGAACAGTGCCGAGCCGTGGAAAGTTACTCTCGTTGACACTGGCGACGAATCCATGACCGGCGGGCGCCTCAAACGTGTGCGGCATTTTCTGGGTGACGAAGATTTCTGCTTTACCTACGGCGACGGAGTGGGTGACGTAAATATTGCTGAATCTATCGCTTTTCACAAAGCACAAAATACGCTGGCGACGCTAACCGCAGTGCAGCCACCTGGGCGGTTTGGTGCACTCAATCTGGAGCAGCATAAAGTGTGTGGTTTTCAGGAAAAGCCGCAAGGTGACGGCGGCTGGATCAATGGTGGCTTCTTTATTCTGTCCCCCAAGGTGATTGATGAAATCGAAGGCGATCACACCATATGGGAACGTGAACCCATGGAACAGCTTGCCGGAGCTGGGCAACTTTCGGCCTATCTGCATCACGGCTTCTGGCAGCCGATGGATACGCTACGGGATAAAAATTACCTGGAAGAGCTATGGAAAAGCGGTAAAGCACCTTGGAAGGTCTGGCCGTGAATATGAAATTTTGGTCAGGTAAAAAAGTGTTTGTAACCGGACACACTGGTTTTAAAGGTAGCTGGCTGTGTCTGTGGTTGCAAGAGTTGGGTGCGGACGTGACCGGCTATGCTTTACAGCCGCCAACCACCCCCAGTCTGTTTGACGTAGCGCAAGTCGGGCAGGGTATGCATTCCATTATTGGCGATATTCGCGATGGCGCTGCTCTGGCTGGTGCCATGCAGGCGGCTGAGCCAGAGATCGTCATTCATATGGCGGCGCAACCCCTGGTGCGCTATTCCTACATCGAGCCGGTGGAAACCTACTCGACGAACGTGATGGGTACCGTGCATTTACTGGAAGCCGTGCGGAAAACCCCCAGTGTGCGTGCAGTGGTTAACGTCACCAGCGACAAGTGTTACGAAAATAAAGAGTGGATGTGGGGCTATCGCGAAAACGAAGCCATGGGCGGCTATGATCCCTATAGCAGCAGCAAGGGTTGTGCTGAACTGGTGGCTGCGGCTTATCGTAATTCATTTTTTAACCCGGAAAAATACAACGAGCATCATGTTGCATTGGCTTCAGCGCGCGCGGGTAACGTTATCGGCGGTGGCGACTGGGCGGATGATCGTCTGATCCCGGATATCTTGCGCGCAGTCAGCGCAGGGCTGCCAGTGACCATCCGCAATCCGCACGCTATCCGGCCTTGGCAGCACGTACTGGAACCGCTCGCAGGTTATCTGCAACTGGCACAAAAACTATATGAAGAGGGTGTGGCCTATGCCGAAGGCTGGAATTTCGGGCCGAACGATGAAGATGCCAAACCAGTGCAGTGGATAGTCGAGCAGCTAACGCAGCAATGGGGTGAGGGCGCCAGCTGGCAACTGGATCAGGTCGATCATCCGCATGAAGCACACTACCTCAAGCTGGATTGCTCCAAGGCGAAAGCGCGTTTAGACTGGCATCCTCGCTGGTCACTGATGCTGGCATTGGTAAAAATCATCGAGTGGCACAAAGAGGTGGAACATGGCGCAGACATGAGAACCAAAACAATAGCCCAAATCGCAGAATTCACAAGAGGAACGCAATCATGAGCGCAATATTCCGTCAACATCTCATCGCCGATGCAAGTCACACCATCCATCTTGTTCTTCCGCCAGAAATGGGAGATGAAGTTGATGTTATCGTCATTCCACGCTCATCTTCCAAGGGAGGAATACCCCAGGAAAGCCTGGAAATGACTCAATTGATGGATGAAAGTGGCTTTGCAAAAAAAATTCTTAACAGTGTAGAAGAGGATTGCTGGAATGACCTTTGAGATTACGCCAGGCACAATCTACAGCGCCTACTTTCCATTTAGCGACCTCAGCAACAAGAAGAAAAGGCCAGTGTTGGCCTTGTCAGGCAAGGATGAAAACGACGATGTACGCATAGCTTTCATTACCAAGACGCCTGTAGAAGAGGAGCAGGGTTTTGCGCTGGATTTGACTGACTTTGCTGACGAGCCGCTTAAGCATCAAAGTCATGTGCGAATTGACAAGGTATTTAACTTGCACATCAGTCGCATCGAGAAACCTGTTGCACGGTTGAGTGACAAAGGCCATGAGCGCGTGCTGCGCAGGTTGGTGACATTGGATATTCCCAATCTTGCTGCGCTGAAATATCGACACAAGCCCTTTCAGGCGGGTACAAGCGTCATTCCACCCTCCGGCAAGGTAATCGGCGCTGCCGAATTGCAAAATATGGTGGAGGCTTCGCTTGATGGCTGGCTTACTACTGGTCGTTTTAACGATGCCTTCGAAAAGCGCCTGACCGAATTCCTTGGCGTGAAACACGCGCTCACTACCAACTCCGGTTCGTCTGCCAATCTGCTGGCATTCTCTGCGCTTACTTCGCCTAAACTGGGTGAGCGCGCCATTCAGCAGGGTGATGAAGTCATTTCGGTGGCGGCAGGATTTCCGACTACGGTGAACCCTATCCTGCAATTCGGCGCAGTGCCGGTGTTTGTCGACGTGCACCTGCCCACCTACAACATTGATCCGGCCAGCATCGAAGCGGCTATTAGCCCCAAGACCAAGGCTATTATGCTCGCGCATACCCTGGGCAACCCTTACAACCTCGAAGTCATCGTCGCGCTGGCCAAAAAATATAATCTCTGGCTGATCGAAGACTGCTGCGATGCGCTCGGTTCCACCTATAACGGCAAGCTGGTCGGCACCTTCGGCGACATCGGCACACTGAGTTTCTATCCTGCGCATCACATCACCATGGGCGAAGGCGGCGCGGTGTTCACCAATAACGACCAGCTCAAGATGATTATTGAGTCGTTCCGTGACTGGGGCCGCGATTGCTATTGCCCGCCCGGCAAGGACAATACCTGCGGCAAGCGTTTTTGCTGGAAGCTCGGCGATCTGCCAGAAGGTTACGACCACAAATACACTTATTCGCATCTCGGTTACAACCTCAAGATCACCGATATGCAGGCTGCCTGCGCGCTGGCACAGATGGACCGCGTGGAGGAGTTTATCGCCGCGCGTAAAGCCAATTTCGCTTACCTCAAAGCCGGGCTGCGGAGCTGCGAGGAATTCCTGCTGCTGCCGGAAGCAACGCCGAACAGTGAGCCGTCCTGGTTTGGTTTTCCTATAACCATTAAACAAAATGCAGACGCGAACCGTGTGGATCTGCTGAAATATCTGGACCAGAATAAAATCGGAACGCGCTTGCTGTTTGCCGGAAATCTGACTCGCCAGCCGTACATGAAGGGGCAGAAATTCCGCGTCTCCGGCGAGTTGGTCAATACTGATACAGTGATGAATGATACGTTCTGGATTGGCGTCTACCCGGGCTTGAGTAAAGAAATGCTCGATTTCGTGATTGCAAAACTGGAAGCGTTCTTCGGGGTGAATTTCTGAGATGCGTGTTGAGCAAACTGCGATACCTGGCTGCTACCAGCTGATTCCGCTGGTGCGCAAGGATAACCGCGGCTGTTTCGTGAAGACTTTTCATAAAGACGTGTTCGCCAAACATGGTCTGGTTACTGAATTCGCAGAGGAGTATTACTCGATCTCGCATAAGGGCGTGTTGAGAGGGATGCACTTTCAGACTCCGCCGCATGACCATTTCAAATTGGTGTATTGTCTGACGGGAAGGGTGCTGGATGCGATTATCGATCTGCGCGTGGGCTCGCCCACTTATCAGCAATCAGAAACCATTGAATTGAGCGCTGAGCTGGGCAATATGCTCTACATCGCACCCGGTATGGCACATGGCTTTTATGCGCTGACTGACGAAGCCATTATGCAGTACAAGGTCACCACGATTTACGCACCGGAACATGATGGCGGTATCCGCTGGGATAGCGCAGGAATCGCGTGGCCGGATGCCGCTCCTATACTTTCTGCTAGGGACTGTGGTTTCCCGGCACTTGCCGATTTTCAGAGCCCGTTCCGGTTCCAGTCAATGGAGCATGTTTATGGCTGAGCATCGTATCGCGCTGGTGACCGGCGGGACTGGCTTTGTGGGCTCTAACCTGATTCGTAGGTTGGTGAGTGAGGGCTGGGAAACGCATGTCATTGTCCGGCAAGGCTCCGATCTGAGTATGTTCTCGGGTGTCGAGCAGGCAATCCAGGTGCATGTGCACGATGGCTCCACTGAGCAACTGATTGAAATCGTCAAACTCGCATCTCCGCAAGTAGTGTTCCACTTGGCATCGCTATTTCTCGCACAACATACGCCACAGGATGTCGAGCCACTCATACACAGCAACCTGCTGTTCTCGACGCAATTGGTTGAGGCAATGAGCGTAAATGGCGTGCGGCACCTGATTAATACAGGCACCTCCTGGCAGCATTATGAAAATAAGGATTACAGTCCGGTGTGTCTGTATGCCGCAACCAAGCAGGCATTTGAAGCAGTGTTGACGTACTACACTGGAGTGTCGAGTCTTACTGCTATCAGTCTGAAACTCAGTGATACTTACGGCCCAAACGATCCCAGAGCAAAATTATTTACCCTGCTACGTACAACTACGCGCACTGGGGAAACGCTACTCATGTCGCCTGGGGAGCAAATGATAGACCTGGTGTACATCGATGATGTGCTGGATGCTTATCTGCTTGGCGCCGAACGGCTATTGCAGGGCAAAGTTATTCAACATGAGATATATGCTGTCACCTCAGGCAAGCCAATTAAATTACGTGATCTGGTTGAAAGTTACGGTCAGATAATTAACCAGTCTTTGGCTGTTGAATGGGGTGCTCGCGCCTATCGGCCCCGTGAAATCATGCTTCCCTGGAATAAAGGGCAGGTAGTGCCGGGCTGGGCACCCAAAGTTGCACTTGCTGCGGGAATAGCACGGATGGAACAAAATACTCGGTTGCCCGAAGTGGCAACTAATACAGGGGCCAGGAAAACTCATGCCGAAGATTAGTGTTGTTATCCCTACTTATAATCGGGCTGCTTATCTCGATGCGGCCATTGCCAGCGTTCTGGCACAGCGTGGTGCAGATTTCGAAATCATTGTTTCGGACAACTGTTCTCAGGATGATACTACTGCCGTGGTCAGTAAATATCTTGCTGACAACCGTGTGCACTATTACCGGAATGAAGAGAATATAGGCATGGTGCGTAACTGGCGCAAAGCCGTGTTCGAACATGCCAGCGGCGACTGGTTCGTGTTGCTTTCGGATGATGATTATCTGGTTGATCCCGATTATCTGGCTAAAGCCAGTTGCATGATCGAAGCTAATCCGTCGGTGGTAGTGGTGTATGCTGAGGGCTACATGCTGAATGAGAGCACCGGCGATAAAAAGTCGATCGTGCTGCCGTTTGAAGGCGTGGTGAAGGGCGTGGATGTGTTCTTGTCTCGCGGCACAATCAAGCCGCAGGATCTTACCCTGTGCAATATCGTGTTCAATCGGACTATGGCCAAAACATTGAATGCGTTTTCCAATCCGGACAATATTTTCTGTGATTCGGAGTTGTTCTTGAAATTGACATTAATGGGCGATGTCGGCGTGGTTAAGGGTCCCGTATCCGTGTATCGATTTCATCCCGGCAATCTGATGAAATCGGTCAATAAATCACCCGAACTCATTTATGGTAATCTGGATCATCTGGTAGCGCCCTACATGTTTGCCAAAGGACGCGTCCCCCCTGAGCAACTGGCCATCTTCAGAAAAAACACCAAGCTGGATCGGTATGTGGGCAACTCACTACTGCGCTTGGCGCATTTCAGTTGGGATAACTACCGCATTTGTCGGCAGGAAATGGCAGACAAAATTCCGGAAGTGATGAAGACCATCAGTGGTTCGCCACGATATTGGATTAAATTATTATTCGCACGTTTTCGTGGCTAGCATCACCTGGGATCCACAAGCGGAAGAGAATTGCCGGATGGAATTCTCGCAAAAGCTATAATGATGAGAATTGAGTTAAAGTTATCTCTCATGATCATTATGAGGAATTAAATCATCATGCGACTCACGCAAGAGCAGCAAACAGTGATACGTACTGCCAGCCTTGAAACCTTTGGTGAAGGGGTTGGCGTCTGGTTGTTTGGCTCGCGGGTGGATGATGACCAACGGGGAGGCGATATCGATATTCTGCTCGACATTCCCGAACCCGTGGACAACCCGGCACTTCTGGCTGCCCGCTTCTCAGCGAAAGTTAGCCGCCTGATGCATGGCCGTAAAGTGGATGTGTTGCTGTCCGCCCCCAATTTGATGCGCCTGCCTATCCACGATATTGCCTTTAAAGAAGGGCAAAAACTATGACGTTCGACCAGAATAAGCATACTGCCTTGCGACTGCAATTCCTGGCGCGTGTGGTAAGCAAAGAATGTCGGCACCTCATCAGTACAGATCAGCGTCTTTTTGATACACCGTTCAACATTGGGCGTGCCGGGCAACTCGAAACTGATCCCGAATTATCCGAGCGGGTTGAGGCCTTTGTAGGCAGGCTCGGTCGGCTGCAAGATACCATTGGCGACAAACTGCTGCCCACACTTCTGGTGGCGCTGGGCGAAACGCCTGCTGCCGCTATTGATAACCTGAACAGGGCAGAGCATCTGGGGTTGCTGGATTCCGTAGAAGAATGGATGACCTGCGCCAACTAAGAAACCAGATGGTTCACGAATATGTGGAAGACCTGACTGTGCTCACCAGTGCCTTACAAACGGGCCACGACTTTGTGCCTGCTATCATTGCTGTAGCCAACAAATTGCTGGCTGAAATTGAGCGGCGGGGATGGGTGTGACTCAAATTCGACCGGCACAGCCATAAACCGTGCAGAAAAACTGGGTATATTGCAAAATGCAGATCAATGGATAATGGCGAGACTGCTGCGTAATAGCCTGATAACGAATACATAAATACATGACCGACCCAGCCGAATTTGCACAGGCTATCAATCTTGCCAACTCTGAGGTTGCGGAACTGGTAGGTGTCTATAACGCACTTTTGCAATATGCCGCAGACAAGCTCAAATTTAATACTGATTTGCAGCTTCTGCCGCTAGAGCGTGAGAGTGTTCATCGACTTGCCTTGCTGGATACTGTGCCAAGACGCGAATCGGAGTTGCCAGTGATACTGGCCGATAATTCGTGTGGATTATCATGCGAGTTACTGCGATGTGTCTGCGAAAATGGGTGAAGTCCAAATGAGGGAGTAAATGAGGAACTGGAGTGGAAAAAATGAGTAGCTAAATATTGATGATTTTTATAAAAAAGACTATTATCTGATGATATTTTTATAAAAAGAGGTCTTATATGCAGGTTTCGATCCAGGAATTCAAGTCTCATTTATCTCGGTATGTAGGTCAAGCGCAATCGGGGCAGTTGATTGAATTAACTTCTCATCGTAAGGTTGTGGCGCGGATTGTGGGTGTGCCATCTACAGATAATGCGGGTGTGTCCCGCTTGTTGAGCGCAGGCGTCGCAACTTGGCAAGGTGGTAAGCCGGTTGGGGCTGAATTCAGGTTAAAAGCGTGCAGTAAGTCGGTATCCACTTTAGTTATGGAAGATCGTGGATGATTTTGTTCTGCGATACATCAGCATTGGTAAAGCTCTATATCGTTGAGGAGGGGAGCGCAGGGTTGAAAGCACTGTTGCAGGAAGCGGAGGCCGTTGCAGTCTGCCGTATTGCATGGGCAGAGGCTTATGCGGCATTGTCCCGGCGGGCGCGGGAAGTGCCGGAAGATGCATCTTTTATTGAGCAAGCCAAGGTTGCGCTGGCGAATGATTGGCCGCACTTTGTAGTATTAGAAATTGATCAGGCATTGGTTGAGTGCGCTGGGGAATATGCCGATACGTTTGCATTGCGCGGCTATGACAGCATCCAGCTTGCAGCTGCTTCTGAATTGGCTCATATTTCGCAGTCCCCCGTATTTTTTGCTTGCTTTGATATCCGTTTAAACAAGGCAGCCAAGCTGCTAGGCATGCAGAGTTTGTAATTTTACGGTCGAAAAATTGCAGCGTTTTGTGGGTGATTCTTAAATGAGATTAACTTCGTTTGAAATTTCTGCTATCAAGCAAACTGCTCAGACGGTATTCGGGGCGGGGGCAGAGGTGTTTTTATTCGGCAGCAGGGTGGATGATACAAAAAGAGGGGGAGATATCGACTTGTATATCAAACCACAATCTGGCAACGATCTCGCGCACAAGATCAAATTTCAGGTTTTGCTTGAGCAGAAAATCGGCGAACAAAAAATTGATGTGGTTTTGGCTACTGATAAAAATAGACTGATAGAGCAACAGGCAATGATTTCGGGTGTGAAACTATGATCAATTTGAGAATGGAAAAACTGATTGCCGAGTGTGATAAGCATTTGGCAAGAATCAATCATGCCTATGCAAAAATGGCTGTGTTTATGCCATTGGATGCAGCCAAGTATCGAGTTTTAGGCGATGATGAAGTCGAGCACATTGATCAATTTCTATTCCGATTTGCAAAGTTACAAGATGCCATGGGTGAAAAATTATTTGTCCTTCTGCTTGAGTTTTTGCAAGAAGAAAATCCGAAAAACAAACCTTTTATCGATGTCTTGAACAGACTGGAACAGCTGGCTTTGCTGGAAGACAAAAATGTTTGGCTGGAATTGCGGAAAATCCGAAACAATATCGCTCATCAGTATGAAGATGAACCGCAACAAGCGGCTGATGCACTCAACGCAATTTATGCGGCTAAATCAAATCTGGAAAAAATTTACACCTCGCTGAGGACCGGCTATATTGGCTTTCGGGATAAAAAATAGGCATCGTTCACAAAAGCGAAAATGCGTGCGCATGAATGCCTGAGGCTGTAAATAACCGAGTGTAAACACTTTCTCGATATCCCTATCCAGGCAGTTTTCAAAAGCGATCATGAACCGACTCATTGTATTGCTCCGACTCCGGGTGGGTATTGTCCATTTTTGCGATGCCTGTTTTCGTAAAAAAGTAAATTGCAATGCTTGAATTTATCCCGGATAAGTGCTTAAATTCGGCATGTTCAATGGTTGAACGAACGTTTTTAAGGCGTAACAGTTCATATGTTAACTGACGAATACCGCTACAAAATACTTAAGAAACTCGAAGCCGAGCCAGAAGTCAGCCAGCGCGAACTCGCGCGAGAGTTAGGGATTAGCTTGGGTAAGGTAAATTATTGCCTGAATGCATTGATAGAAAAGGGCTTGGTTAAAGCCAATAATTTTCGTCAAAGTGAGAATAAAAAAGGCTATATCTATTTGCTTACCCCAAGTGGCGTTGAAGAAAAAGCGAAAATAACCGTGCAGTTTCTGAAATATAAACTGGCGGAATACGAAGCGATAAAAGCTGAAATACAGCAATTGCAGAACGATATTGAATCCAATGAGAGATTAAAATGAAAAAAGCACTTATCACCGGAGTGACCGGCCAGGATGGAGCCTACCTGGCTGAGTTTTTGTTGGGTAAAGGATATGAGGTACATGGTATCAAGCGCCGTACCTCACTATTTAATACGGGTCGCATCGATCATCTGTTACATGAACCTCAGGACAAAACCAGTCATTTTCACCTGCATCATGGTGACATGACTGATTCCAGTAGCCTACTGAGAATTATTCAGCAAGTGCAGCCGAACGAAATTTATAACCTCGCAGCACAAAGTCATGTCGCAGTAAGTTTTGAAGAGCCGGAATATACAGCGAACTCAGATGCGCTGGGTACGCTACGCATACTTGAAGCGATACGCATACTTGGGCTACAAAAAACTGTCCGGTTTTATCAGGCATCGACTTCGGAGCTTTATGGATTGGTACAGGAAACCCCGCAAAAGGAAACTACACCTTTTTATCCGCGCTCTCCTTATGCGGTAGCTAAGCTCTATGCCTACTGGATTACTGTGAACTACCGGGAAGCTTATGGCATGTATGCGTGCAATGGCATCCTGTTTAACCATGAATCTCCTATACGTGGCGAAACTTTCGTTACCCGAAAAATAACTCGCGCATTAGCTCGAATCAAGCTTGAACTGCAAGATTGTTTGTATCTTGGCAATCTTAATTCCAAGCGCGACTGGGGGCACGCTCGCGATTACATTGAAATGCAATGGCTCATGTTGCAACAAGATCAGCCAGAAGATTTCGTAATTGCAACCGGTGTGCAATACAGCGTACGCGATTTCGTCAATGCGGCGGCAAAAGAGTTGGGCATGGTGATCACCTGGCGTGGCGAAAATGCAGATGAAAAGGGTTACGACGCACAAGGTCGTTGTATCGTTGCAATTGATCCGCGTTATTTCCGCCCCACTGAGGTTGAAACGTTATTGGGTGACGCGACCAAAGCCAAAACCAAGCTTGGTTGGACCCCGCAAACTAGCTTTGATGAACTGGTGGCTGAAATGGTAAGAGAAGATTTAAAGGCCGCTGAGCGCGACGAACTGGTGAAGCGTCACGGTTATTATGCGAATGACAGTCATGAGTAATTTAATGTGAGGCTAGGTCGTAACTTGTTGGCTGGATTGGCGAATTCGATCTGGTCGGCACTGATCGGCTTGGCGGTTGTCCCGCTGTATCTTAAGTATTTAGGCATTGAAGCTTACGGGCTGATCGGCTTTTTTGCGACTACGCAAGCTGTGCTTAGCCTCCTTGATATGGGGTTGGCTCCAACGATTAATCGCGAGGTTGCACGCTGTTCAGCAACTGGCGATTTGAAGCAGGCGGGGAAGTTGCTGCATACGCTAGCTATCGTTTATTGGAGTATGGCGATAGCAATTGCATTATTGGTTATAGCGCTTGCACCATGGATTGCTGAATATTGGCTGCAATCAAAACATCTTACTCAGCAAACTGTAGAGCATGCTGTAATGCTAATGGGCCTAGTCGTAGCGTGCCGTTGGCCAATTGGTTTGTATCAAGGCGCATTGATGGGCGCGCAACGTTTGACGGTATCAAGCAGTGTGAGCATTGTAATGGCAACTTTTGGCAGTTTGGGTGCGGTGGCAGTTCTTGCGTTTGTGTCGCCTACGATTGAAGCGCTCTTTATTTGGCAGGCTGGGGTGGCTCTTGTTTATGCTGCGATCATGCGATTGGCTGCATGGCGGGTCATAGGGCGATTAAAGGTGATTCGGTTCGATGTTGATGAATTGAAGCGTATATGGCGGTTTTCTGCTGGCATGAGCGGTGTTGCCATTTCGGCAGTTATCCTGATGCAATTAGATAAAGTGTTATTGAGCAGAATTCTTAGCTTGGAAGATTTTGGACGGTATGCGCTGGCCGGAGTGGTTGCAAGTGGTTTGTACGTGTTACTTACACCTGCATTTAATGTGATCTATCCGCGTTTATCGGCACTTGTCGTGACCGGGGATACAAAAACGCTGATTAGTTTATATAGGAATGGAACCCGTTTGCTCCTAGCCATATTGTTTCCAATATCGGTAACTGCAGCTGTTTTTTCAAATGAACTGCTCTTTTTATGGACGGGGAACTCATCCTTGGCATCAAGCACAGCGCCGATAGTCTCACTATTTTTGCTTGGTACTGCGCTAAATGGTGCAATGCATTTTCCTTATGCATTGCAATTGGCTTATGGTATGACGCGTTTGCCGCTTATCATCAATGCCATATTAATAATGGTGATGATACCCATGACTATCTTTCTCGCTTTACGGTTTGGTGCGATCGGAGGGGCAATATCGTGGGCGCTACTAAATGGCATATATTTGTTAATTGGTACGTGGCTCACGCACAGAGCATTGCTTAAAGGTGTTGGTTTAAAATGGTTGTTATGGGATGTTGGACTGCCACTTGTCTTGTCATTACTGTTGCTGGGTATCGTTGGTGGTGAAGTTCGTGGGTTGGGCTATTCTCCTTATGCGACGTTATTTATCGGAGGCGGTTTGACATTGATTACTTTCGTATTAATAGTGTTAGTTTCCCCATCTTTAATGTTGATGATTCGAAATCGCTTTATCCAGATAATAAAACTAAACTCAAGCTTTTCTTGAGATGAGAAAATTGAAATAAACTAGAAAGGAAATGCGATGACTATGGAAGTTTTACAAGATAAATTGCAAATAAGCAAAGCGCGTCAAGAATTGGTAAATAAAGGCGCTTCTCTAATTGAATCTCCGCTGCGATCTTTGTTGAGAAAACTTGGGTTAGTGCGCGGCGTGGCAATGGGTGATATGGTAAAAAGCTGGGATGTGCTTGCCACGGTAGATTTTCTTGAAAAAAATGTGCAAAAAAATGATCCGATACTTGATATCGGGTGTTATGCATCAGAGGTGATCGTTGCGTTGCATAAATTGGGATTTTCAAATTTAACAGGTGCAGATCTGAATCCGAACTTACGGAAAATGCCATATCAGAATGATATTCATTATGAAATTACTGATTTCATGCATACCAAATTTGAAGATGCTTCATTTCAAGCAATTACATCAATTTCTGTAATTGAACATGGATTTGATGGGCAGTCTCTTTTGAAGGAAATGTCACGTCTTTTAAAACCCGGAGGCTATTTCATAGCATCGTTCGATTATTGGCCTGAGAAAATTGATACAACGGGAACCAAGTTTTTTGGTATGGACTGGAAAATTTTTTCAAAAAATGAAGTCGTGGATTTTGTAAATGCGGCGGCAGCTTATGGTTTTTCTCCCAATGGGGAGATGAAGTATGACGGCAAAGATAAGCCGATAGATTGCGCGGATAAGCAATATACTTTTGGCTGGTTGGTACTTAAAAAATCTACCTAAATATGAAGGTGCTTTTGATTACTGGATCATACCCACCGATGAAGTGTGGAGTTGGGGCTTATACGCAACGACTGGCGGTAGCGCTTACAGAATACGGTGATATGCAAGTAACCGTACTAACCGATGTTCGCGCTAGTGAAGCGGTAACAGTGAATGGGATTGAGGTGCTGTCAATTGTTAGGGGCTGGGGAATGATCGAATTGTTTCGGATCGCAAGATATATCAAACAATTGAATCCAGATGTTGTCCATATACAATACCCAACGCAAGGTTACTCCGGCAGAATGCCGAGGTTTTTGCCTCTGTTAATGCGCTTGTTAGCTAAGCCCTGTGTACAAACATGGCATGAGCCTGTTCTCGGCTGGTCAGGGGTATTGTTAGCAATCGGATTAAGGGTTCTGGTGACTGTAAGAGAAGATTTCATGGGTAGCATTCCCAAGTTAACTCAAAAAGCGCTTAAACGTACAAAACTGATCTGGATACCCGCAGCATCTTTGTTGCCTACAGCAAAGTTGTCTGATGAGCAGCGATTAAAGTTTCGTCAGTCATATGCTTCAGAGAACGATGTATTGCTGACTTATTATGGTTTTGTGGCACCTCTTAAAGGCATTGAGGCTTTGTTTGAAATCGTCGCTAAAACAAATGCAAGACTATTGATGGCATGCGACTTTCTATCTGACGATGATTATCATAGGTCGTTATTGGATAATATTGCGATTATGGGGATTGCATCACGCATAACTATAATGGGTTTTTTACCAGAAGATCAGTTGGCCTCTATTCTGGCTTCCTCGGATGCGGTTGTGCTTCCTTTTAGGGATGGGGCCGGTGCATGGAATACAAGTATTGATGGGGCTGTTGCTCAGGGTGTATTTGTTTTAAGTACGTCTGTCATTGTTAATGGTTATAACAACGAAAGAAATATCTATTTTGCTAAACCTGGCAATGTAGATGAAATGATTGCCGCAATTCAAAAGTACGCGGGACAGCATATTGCATGCAAGCAACCAATATTAGAATGGCGGAATATTGCAGAACAGCATTTAAACGTTTATAAGCAGTTGGTTTTAATATGATACGGTTATCAATCTGCATCCCAACTTACAATTTTGGGAAATTTATTGGGCAAACGCTGGATAGCATTCTGCTGCAAGCTTCCCCAGAAATTGAGGTCGTCATACTTGATGGCGGTTCAACAGATGAAACATCCGCTGTAGTCCAATCTAAGCAGTTGAATTACCCTCTGTTAAAGTATGTTTATCAAAATTTCCGTGGCGGTATTGATCGTGATATTGAGAAAGTTGTCAGTTTAGCGCAGGGGCAATATTGCTGGTTATTCTCGGCTGATGACATTATGTTGCCAGGTACGATAGATAAGGTGCTTGAGGCTATTAGTTCAAACTACGATGTTTATCTCTGTGAGCATGTTTTGTGTGATTTGGCGATGAAGCCAATTCGTGAATACCCGCCGTTTAAAAATGTGACTCATCCTAAATTGTTTAATCTTGCGGATGTTTTGCAGAAAAAAGATTATTTCCGTTCTGCTAGAACCAGTGAGGCATTCTTTAGTTTCATGTCTAGCCCTATATTCAAGAAAACAGCTTGGGATAGCGCCAGCGTGCCTGAATCTTTTCGCGGTACATGTTGGATAGTTGCTGGACACTTGCTGAGTTTAATCCCCGCCGGGATTACTGTGAAGTATTTGGGTGAGATATTGCTTCACAAACGAGGAGAAAATGATTCGTTTGCTAATCTCGGTATTGTTAATCGTTTTCGGATTGCCATCGAAGCTTTTCAACATATAGCTAACATGGTGTTTGGAGAGCATTCCGAAGAAGCGTTTCACATTCGCCGAGTGCTGCAACAAGATATCCCGTTTCGCGCACTGATAATGGCAAAGTTAATGGCATTCAAAAGCCCGGAAAAAGAAGATATTAATGTGCTTAATCGTATTGTAAAAATTCATTATGCCAACGCAGGTTTTGAAAATAGGATGAAATATGCATTTTATAAAATGGCACCTGTTGTCATGCTTGAAATGGCATATTCAATTAAAAAGTGCATAACCAGATGATTGAATTGCAATTGGTTAATAATGAATTTCCGAAACTGTCGATCTGTATTGCAACATACAACAGAGGGCGATTCATCGGTGAAACACTGGATTCCATTCTCGGGCAGATGGAACCTGGTGTTGAACTTGTGGTTGTTGATGGCGCATCACCAGACTCTACTCCAGAGGTGATGGTGCAATATATGGCACGTTATCCTGAAATTCGTTATTACCGAGAGCAGGAAAACTCAGGGATTGATCGCGACTATGACAAGGCAGTAGGTTATGCGCGGGGCGAATACTGCTGGTTAATGACGGATGATGATTTAATGCATTCTGGCGCGATTTTTCGCGTACTTGAGTCGCTGAATGACAATCATGAACTTGTCGTGGTGAATTCGGAAGTAAGAAATGTGGATTTTTCAACCGTGCTTGAAGAAGGTTTTCTTAAGTTTACTGATGATAGGGTGTACTCGTCGGTAGCTGGGGAAAAGTTTTTCTCGGAAGTGGCAAATTATCTTTCGTTCATTGGTGGCGTTGTGATTAAACGTAGCTTATGGCAAGAGCGTGACCGTTCATCTTATTACGGAACATTGTTTATTCATGTTGGTGTGATTTTTCAGCAACCTCCTATAGTGAGAGCCAAGGTTATAGCTGAGCCGTTAATCATGATTCGCTATGGTAATGCGATGTGGACGCCGCGTGGTTTTGAGATTTGGATGTTTAAATGGCCAGAATTGATTTGGTCTTTCACGGATTTTTCAAATGAGGCCAAAATATCAGTTTGCCCACGTGAACCGTGGCGGCGGGGGCGGCTATTGTTTTTCTATCGGGCTATAGGGGGATACACCATAACCGAGTACCGTCGCCTATTGGCTGCCGGGGCAAATGGTATGTCTCGTGCCGTATTTTTTGGCATTGCAGTTTTCCCAGCGACAATAGCAAATTTTATTGCTGGGCTGTACTGTGTTTTCGTGAATAGAAAGGCTCGTACGGCATTGGATAGTATTTCTCGTAGCCAGCATGCCAGTTGGATGAGCCGGATTTTGGCCAAATTTCTCTGATTATAAATGAATAAGACTGCGCTAATTACTGGGATCACAGGTCAGGATGGCTCGTACTTGGCTGAGTTTTTACTCAGCAAAGGTTATCGTGTTATTGGTGCGATTAGAACAGGGCGGTCTGCAGAAGACCTTCCTCCATTTCTAATGAGTAGTAGTGTGGAACTAGTTGAGTGGAGCATGTTGGAGCAATTCCACATGATGGAGGTGTTGGCAGAATATCGCCCAACCGAAATATATAATTTCGCAGCTTATTCATCAGGTGCGGGTATGTTTGATGACTCTGTTGGGATCGGTGAGGTTAATGGCATTGCAGTTGCTCGTATATTGGAGGCTATTCGTACTGTAGATACACGTATCCGTTTTTGTCAGGCATCAAGCAGCGAACTTTTTGGTGAAGCATTAGAAAGCCCACAGTCGGAAATAACACCATTTCGCCCCCGTACTCCTTATGGCGCAGCAAAGTTATATGCGCATTCAATGATTCGGATTTATCGTCAGCATTATGGTTTGTTTGGGTGTTCTGCGATTTTGTTTAATCATGAAAGCCCCCGTCGTGGATTAGGTTTCGTGACCAGAAAAATTACGCATGAGGCAGTAAAAATCAAGCTGGGTCTGGCCACTGAGCTTCGTCTTGGGAATCTTGATGCTCGTCGGGATTGGGGTTTTGCGGGGGATTACGTACGTGCGATGTGGTTGATGTTACAGCAATTACATGCGGATGATTATGTTGTGGCTACTGGTGAAACGCATTCGGTTCGTGAGTTGTGCGAAATTGCATTTGAACGGCTTGGGTTGGATTATCGTGATTATGTGAAAGAGGATGCTGTTTGGTATCGCCCTGTTGAGGCCGTGCAATTGGTGGGTTGTTCCACAAATGCCAAAAATCAATTGGGCTGGGTGCCTGAAGTAAGGTTTCGTGAGATGGTGAGTATGATGGTGGATGCTGATCTGCAATTACTCACTCAAAATTAATATGAACTGAAAGGGTGTAAAACCGTGTACAAAAAAATAGAAAAGTGCAGAATTTGTGGCAATACACATCTTGAATGCGTGCTCGATTTGGGTGAACAAATGTTAACAGGTGTATTCCCACGTGAGAAAGACGCAAAAGTCACAACCGGTCCGTTGCGGCTGGTCAAATGTACGGGTGACGATGTGTGTGGCTTGCTGCAGATGGAGCACTCATACGATTTAGGTGAGATGTATGGTGAGAACTATGGGTATCGCTCTGGCCTTAATGCAAGCATGGTGACACATCTCAACAATAAGGTGAAAAAAATCCTTGGGCAGGTTGAGTTGGCTGAGGGTGATCTTGTAATTGATATTGGCAGCAATGACAGCACGACGTTGCAAGCGTATCCATCTTCAGGGCCGATTTTGGTAGGTGTAGATCCGACCGGTATCAAGTTCCACAGTTATTATCCTGCACATATTCAATTAATTCCTGATTTCTTTTCTTCTGCGTTAGTGAACGCGCGTTTCCCAAATCAGAAAGCAAAGGTAATTACTTCATTCTCAATGTTCTACGATCTTGAAGATCCGATGAGTTTTATGCAGCAAGTGTATGACGTGCTCGCTGATGATGGTGTTTGGGTATTTGAGCAAAGCTATATGCCAACTATGCTCGATATGAATTCATACGATACAGTTTGTCATGAGCACCTCGAATTTTATGCGTTGCATCAGATTAAATGGATGACAGATCGGGTGGGTTTCAGGATTATTGATGTGGAATTCAATGACATCAATGGTGGCAGTTTTTCGATCATGGTGTCGAAGGCAAATGGTGATGCAAGCATTGCCGCACCAGTGCAAAAGATTCTTGATAGTGAGATTGAAAAGAAATTGGATACGCTTGTCCCATATCAAGCATTTGCTGCACGGGTGGCTCAAACAAAGCGTGATTTATTGAAATTTATTGAAAATGCACACGCAGAGGGTAAAACTGTTGCTGCACTAGGTGCATCAACCAAGGGTAACGTGTTGTTGCAATATTGCGGATTAACCCCAAAAGAGGTTGAGTTTGTAGGTGAGGTAAATGCCGAGAAGTTTGGTTGTTATACACCAGGTACTTGGATACCGATTATTCCGGAAGAAGAATTGTTGGCAAAAAAACCAGATTACCTGATTGTGTTGCCGTGGCATTTTAGAAGATTTTTTGAGAATAATGCAAAGTTTGCTGGCATGCATTTGGTTTTTCCATTGCCGCAGGTTGAAGTGGTATGACACGTTCATGTTTAAACAATGTATTGTGCTTACGAATAATAAATGACGTTACAAACCAGTAAGCTAGGTGCGGTTACGATATTGCTCTCAACCTACAATGGGGGCAAATTCCTTCAGCAACAGTTAGATACGTTATATCAACAAACTTATCCGAATATCAGGATGCTGGTCAGGGATGATGGCTCGTCCGATTCGACAAAAAATGTATTAGGCGTTGAGCAATTAGAGGGCCGCGTTGATGTATTGGAATCGCAAAATAATTTAGGCCCTGCTTTGAGCTTTTTTGAGTTGCTGCGGCAAGCGGCCTTAACTGATACTGCCTATGTTGCCTTTTGTGATCAGGATGATGTTTGGCAGCCTGAGAAAATTACCCAAGCAGTTTCGGCTTTGAGTGTGGTTGCGAATGAGCGCCCAGCCATGTATTGCACCAGGGTCGAGTTGGTTGATGAGCATTTAGTACATATCAGTTTCGGTGATGTTCCCAGAAAGATCGGGTTTGGTAATGCATTGGTTGAGAATATTGCTACCGGTTGTACGATAGTACTGAATCGTAAAGCAATTGATCTGCTTTGTGAGAATTTGCCAAGTAGCCCACAGATGCATGATTGGTGGTGTTATTTGGTGCTGTCGTGCTTTGGTGAGGTTATTTTTGATCCGGCAGCCACGATTAAATATCGCCAGCATGGCAATAATACGATTGGCGTGGCGACTAATATCATGGCTCGATATGGCAGAAGGTTCCGAAGATTTTTCGGCAGAGGTAAGCAGCGAGCTTGGTGTAGCGACCATGCTATGACGTTCCTCAAAATTTATGGAAACCGAATTCCTCCGCCTGAAAGGCATGTTATTGATCATTTCATCGCTGCCAAATCTTCGTTTTGGTCGCGTTTGAAATTAGTGTTCTCCAGAGAAGTTTGGCGGCAAAAATTGATTGATAATTTGATTTTGCGAATATTGATATTGATTAATCGAATTTAGTGCATGGTGCCCCGTGCTTTTATCCATTTCCTTATGCCCCTAAAACCCAAAATCTGTTTCATCACCGCCAGCGAGCTGACTGTGCGTTCGTTCCTGCTGGATCAGCTGGCGGCGTTAAGTCAGCGTTATGATGTGACGCTGATTGTGAATACCGATAATCCGAATTTTTTGCGCGAGGCGGGTTTGACTATTCGGGTATTGCCAGTACAGATCGAGCGTAAAATTAGTGTGTGGCGGGATGGTGTGGCGCTGTTGCAGTTGGTACGTATATTCTCGCGCGAGCATTTTGCTGCGGTGCATTCGGTAACCCCTAAGGCGGGGCTGCTGGCGATGCTGGCTGCGGCAATGTGTCGGGTGCCGGTACGTATTCATACGTTCACAGGACAGGTCTGGGCGACTCGGAGTGGTTTGGCCCGGCTGGTGCTGAAAACGCTGGATACGGTGACGGCACGGCTGACAACGCATCTATTAACGGATAGCGATTCTCAGCGTCAGTTTTTGATTGATGAGAGGGTAACTTCGGCGGAGAAGGCTCGTGTACTCGGGCATGGTTCGATCAGCGGGGTGGATATTGCCCGCTTTGTGCCGAATGTGCAGCATCGGCAAGCAGTACGTGAACAGCTAGATATCGCGGATACTGATTTGGTGTTTGTGTATCTGGGGCGGTTGAATGTTGACAAAGGACTGCTGGATTTGGCAGCGGCATTTGCACTGGCCGCACAACCTAACTGGCATTGGCTGATTGTGGGGCCGGACGAGGCCGATATGATGCCGGTGATTATGGCGCAATGTCAGGCAGTTGTGGCGCAAGTGCATTTTGTCGGGCGCAGTCACGCGCCTGAAGTGGAGATGGCGGCAGCGGATGTATTCTGCTTGCCCAGCTATCGTGAGGGCTTCGGTACGGTGCTGATAGAAGCGGCTGCGATGGGCATACCGGCTTTGGCATCACGCATCTACGGTATTACTGATGCCGTGGTTGAGGGGGAGACCGGTTTGCTGCATACGGCCAAAGCAGTCAATGAGATTGCTGAGAAGATGCGGTTGCTGGCCACCGATGCGGAATTGCGCAAGCGTTTGGGTGAGCAGGCGATGCAGCGGGCGCGGAGGGGTTTTTCTCAGGCGTATGTGACGGGCGAAGTGGTGGCGTTTTATGCGCGGGTTGTGCCTGCTGTGATTCGTTGATACGTGGAATTGAAAAAGCTTGGCATGATGTTCTATGCTTGAGTTGCGTTTTTATGTCCTGTATTCTTACTTTATGTGGAACGATATTTAAGGAGTAAGTATGTACGCTGCGACACTCACTGAAAAATTTCAAATTGGTATTCCCAAGGCGTTTCGGGATGATCTTGGGTTGAAAGCCGGGCAACAATTTGTTTTTGTTGCCAAGGGGGACGCCATTATCATGATTCCCCGTCGCGATATTAAGGCTGTGCGCGGTTTGTTCAAAGGCGCTAACACTGATAACTTGCGTGATCGTGTGGACCGATTCTGATGCGGGTTGTTGATACTTGCGGCTGGATAGAGTGGTTGACTGACGGGGCATTGGCGGAGAATTTCGCTCCTTTTCTGATTGATAATGCCAATTTGATTGTGCCAACATTGGTGCAATTCGAACTTTATAAATGGTGTATGCGCGAAAGGGATGAGGCTGTTGCGTTAGACATCATTGGCATTACCGAGAGTTGTCTGGTGCGGCCACTTGATACACGTATAGCGTTGTCGGCGGCAGATTTGTCTGTGCGATATAAATTGGCTATGGCTGATGCAGTGGTCTATGCCAGTGCGATTGCTGCTGATGCGCAATTATATACATCTGATGCTCATTTCGCTGGATTGCCAGGCGTATGTTATTGGCAAAAAATGGCTTAGTGTTTTGCTGGCATGTCTGATGGTGTGTCGTCACAGCATGATCATAAGCTAATACGCTTTCCTTAATTTACAAGCGGTTGACTGTGTATATCAAACTTTTCAAACCCCTGCTGGACAAAATTGGCGCGTTGGTGTTGTTGACCTTGCTGTTGCCAGTGATCATGCTGACGGCACTGGCAATCTTCATGACGATGGGACGACCTGTGGTGTTCCGTCAGTTGCGACCAGGTTTGCACGGGCAGATTTTCCCTATCTATAAATTCCGTACCATGACTGATGAGCGCAATGTTAACGGCGCCCTGCTGCCGGATGATATGCGGTTGAAAGGCGTGGGCAAGCTGATACGCTCGCTGAGTCTGGACGAACTGCCACAGTTGATTAATGTACTGAAAGGCGACATGAGCTTTATCGGCCCGCGCCCGTTGCTGGTTGAGTATTTGCCGTTATATAGTGCAACGCAGTATCGTCGTCATGAGGTAAAACCGGGTATTTCCGGTTGGGCACAAATCAATGGGCGTAACGCGTTGAGCTGGGATGAAAAATTTAAACTTGATGTGTGGTATGTTGATCATTTGTCCTTTGCGCTGGATATGCGGATTGCATGGATGACAGTGTTGCGGGTGATACGCCCGCAAGGGGTGAGTCAGTCGGGTCATGTGACGATGCCAAAATTTACTGGGAAGCAGACTAATGACGATGAACCAGCCTGATATTTGTATCTTTGGTGCAAGCGGTCACGCCAAGGTGGTGATTGATATTGTGGAGCGTGAAGGGCGGTATCGGGTTGCAACGTTATTTGACGATAATGTTGCTTTGCATGGTCAGACGTTCTTTGGCTATGCTGTATCAGGTGGGCGTGATGCTTTGCTGGAACAATATCGTCAGGGGAAAATCGAAGCAGCGATTGTGGCAATTGGTGATAACCGGATACGCGCCATGATTGCAGCATGGCTGATAGCGCATGGTGTACCGCGAGTGAGTTGTATTCATCCTGGTGCCCAGATTGGGCGAGGGGTGCGGATAGGCGTCGGTAGCGTGCTGATGGCAGGAACCGTGGTGAATGCCGATACGCAGATTGGCAATGAGGTCATTATTAACACCGGCGCAACAGTAGATCACGATAATCTGATTGCTGATGCGGTGCATATTTCGCCAGGCTGCCATTTGTGCGGGCACGTATCGGTGGGGCAGGCCAGTTTTATTGGGGCAGGCTCAGTAGTTATTCCCAATGTGGGCATAGGTAGTAATGTAGTAGTGGGTGCGGGCTCGACGGTGTTGAATGATATTGACGATGGCATGCGCGTAGCAGGATCGCCGTGCCGCGCTATTTAGTTTAGAGTGAGTGTACGTTTTGGATGATATGCAATTAGCAATCAATGGCGGTGTCGCCATACGCAATGTGCCGTTTGCACCCTGGCCGTATTTTGCACAGGATGAAATTGACGCTGTGACCCAGGTATTAGGCAGTGGTCGGGTAAATTACTGGACGGGGGATGTGTGCAAGTGTTTTGAACAAGCTTACGCTGAATATACCGGTGCCAAATACGCTATTGCTTTGGCTAACGGTACGTTGGCGCTGGAGCTTGCGCTATATGCGCTTGATATTGGTGCCGGTGATGAGGTGATTGTGCCTAGTCGCACTTTTATCGCTTCGGCCAGTTGTGTGGTGGCACGCGGTGCCACTCCGGTGATTGCAGATATTGATGCAGTAACGCAGAACTTAACCATGGAGACGATACGTGCTGTGGTAACGCCGCGGACGCGAGCCATTATTGCTGTGCATCTGGCTGGCTGGCCCTGCGATATGGATGCGATCATGGCCTTCGCGCGTGAACACAATCTGAAAGTGATCGAAGATTGTGCGCAAGCGCACGGTGCCACCTACAATGGTAAACCGGTAGGCAACCTGGGGGATTTGGCAGCATTTTCGTTTTGTCAGGATAAGATTATTACTACGGGCGGTGAAGGCGGTATGCTATTGCTCAATGACGAGGCGCTATGGAAAAAAGCCTGGGCCTATAAAGATCATGGCAAAAGCTGGGATGCGGTCAATTTGCGTCAGCACCCGCCCGGATTTCGCTGGTTGCATGAGTCCTTCGGTACCAACTGGCGGATGACGGAGATGCAAGCGGCAATTGGCTTACGGCAATTGGCCAAGCTGGATGACTGGCGGCAAAAGCGCCAGACGCATGCGCAATTGTTGAATGCCGGATTGGCTCACCATGAGGCGTTGCGATTGACCGTGCCGCCTGCCGGGATTGGTCATGCTTACTATAAATATTATGCGTTTTTGCGTTTGGGAAAACTGAAACCAGAGTGGGATCAGTCACGCATTGTAGCTGCCATTAATACTGAGGGCGTGCCTTGTTATACGGGGAGCTCCAGTGAGATCTATCGTGAATTGGCGTTTGTTAATCAGGGTTTAGGGCCATCGCAACGCTTGCCAGTTGCACAAGTTCTGGGTGAAACCAGTTTGATGTTCCTCGTGCACCCCACGCTTACTGATGCGGATATGCGCGACATTTGTCAGGCTGTGGGTAAGGTTATGAATCAAGCGACGCTCGCCGACTAACCAATTTTAAGTGAGATATCAGCTGTGGACTTAGTACACACTTCTTTATTTCCACGTACGCCGCTGCTCAATGGCGCTGACGTGGAAGTTACCCGTTCTGCCATCCGCGATTATTTTCATGCGACCTTTACCCGCTATGAGCAACTGTTTGAGACGCTGGCATGCGATGCGGCTTATTTCGAGAAATCGATCAGTCTGCGTCATCCGCTGATTTTCTATTTTGGCCATACTGCGACCTTTTTTATCAATAAGCTGTTGCTGGCCGGGCTGGTGACAGAGCGCATTAACCCGCAATTCGAATCCATGTTCGCAGTGGGTGTGGACGAAATGAGCTGGGATGATCTTAATGACAAGCATTATCCCTGGCCGACTGTCGCCGAAGTACAGGCGTACCGGGATCAGGTGCGCGCGGTGGTGGATGCGGTGATTGCAAATGCGCCGCTGACCTTGCCAATAGACTGGCAGCATCCGTGGTGGACGATAGTGATGGGGATAGAGCACGAGCGCATCCATCTGGAGACGTCGTCGGTATTGATACGCCAGCAGCGGCTGGAATGGGTGCATCCGCATCCGGCGTGGGCAGCGTGCAAGTTGAGCGGTGAGCCTCCGCGCAACGAGTTGGTAAGCATCGCTGCTGGCACGGTGCGCTTAGGGAAAGACCGCGCCGATGGTGTGTATGGCTGGGATAACGAATACGGCGAACATGTGGCTGACGTTGACGAGTTTCAGACGAGTCGCTATTTGGTGACTAATCGCGAATTTCTGGAGTTTGTTGAGGCTAATGGTTACCGCACCGATGTCTGGTGGGATGAGGAAGGGCTTGGCTGGCGCCAGTTCAGCCGCGCGCAACAGCCGACTTTCTGGCAGCGTGATGGTGATGGCTGGCAATTGCGCCTGATGACAGAGTTAGTGACCATGCCGTGGGATTGGCCGGTCGAGGTCAATTATCACGAAGCCAAAGCGTTTTGTAACTGGAAAGCGGCGCAGAGCGGGCAAGCAGTGCGCTTGCCGACTGAGGATGAATGGTACCGTTTGTACGATACCAGTGGTGTGGTTGAAGTTCCCGCAGATGCGCCTGCATCAGCCAATCTGCATCTGGATCACTGGGCTTCAGCGTGTCCGGTTACCCAGTTCGCGCAGGGCGAGCTGTACGATGTGGTGGGTAATGTGTGGCAGTGGACGGAGACGCCGATTTATCCGTTCCCCGGATTTGAAGTGCATCCCATCTACGACGATTTCACCACGCCGACTTTTGACGGGCGGCATAATTTGATCAAGGGCGGTTCGTTCATCGCCTGCGGTAACGAGTCGCGGCGCGATGCGCGTTATGCTTTCCGCCGTCATTTCTTTCAGCATGCCGGCTTTCGTTATGTGGTCAGCGATGTAGCCGCGACGGCGCCAAATGTATATTACGAGAGCGACAAGCAGCTGTCGGAATACGCTGAATTTCATTATGGCGACGAGTATTACGGTGTCGCCAATTTCCCCAAGGCTTTGGCGCAAATTGCGATTGCGGCAATGGTGGACAAGCCGGCGCGTAAAGCACTTGATCTGGGCTGTGCGACCGGCCGGGCCACATTTGAACTAGCGCGACAGTTTGATGAAGTGGTGGGTGTGGATTTCTCCGCGCGCTTCATCAATCTGGGCGTGCAACTGGCGCAAACCGGCAGTATCCGCTACACCCTGGTGGACGAAGGCGAGCTGGTGTCGTACAAAACCCGCGATCTGGCAACGCTGGGGCTGGCTGAGGTGCGCAATAAAGTGCAGTTCATGCAGGGCGATGCGTGCAATCTCAAGCCGATTTTGACGGGATTCGATCTGATACTGGCGGCCAACCTGATTGATCGTTTATATGATCCGGCGCAGTTCCTGTCAGTTGTGCATGAACGCCTTAACCTTGGCGGGGTATTGCTGATTGCTTCGCCGTATACCTGGCTGGAGGAACATACACCACGTCAGGATTGGGTAGGTGGTTACAAGAAAGACGGCGAGAATTTCACCACGCTGGATGGTTTGAAAGCCATGCTTGGCGAGCATTTCCGCCTGGTCGCCGCGCCACAGGACGTGCCGTTTGTGATCCGTGAAACGCGACGCAAGTTCCAGCATACCCTGTCCGAAGTGACGCTGTGGGAACGTGTAAAATAATGTTCGATTTTGATCAGATCATTTCCCGTGCAGGTACTGCCAGCGAGAAATGGGATGGTCGCGCAGCTTATTTTGGTCGCGCCGATGTGACGCCGCTGTGGGTGGCCGATATGGATTTCGCCGCGCCGCCTGAAGTAACCGCGGCGCTGGTAGCGCGGGCTCAGCATCCGATTTATGGCTATACCGTTGCCAGTGATGCAGTGTATGACAGCCTGATCAATTGGCTGAATCAGCAATACGGCTGGCGGGTGGAGCGCGAATGGATAGTGCTGACGCCGGGCGTGGTGCCTTCCATTTACGCAGCAGTGCAGGCTATGACAAAACCCGATCAGGGGGTGATTGTGCAGCCGCCGGTTTATGCGCCGTTCTTCAGTGCGGTGACGGCCAATGGCCGGCCCTTGCTGCAGAATCCGTTACGTCTGGATAATAACCGTTACTACATTGATTTCGAGCAGTTGGAGCAGTGTGCACAACAGGGCGCGAAGCTGCTGTTGCTCTGTTCACCGCATAATCCGGTAGGGCGTGTCTGGCAGCGTGATGAACTTGCGACATTGCTTGATCTCGCTCGCCGTTATCAGCTCACTATCTTGTCCGATGAGATCCATGCCGATCTGGTTTATCCGGAATACCGACATACCCCATTGGCGACGCTGGCGCGGGATGGCGATGCGATCATTACCGCGGTGGCGCCGAGCAAGACTTTCAATATTCCCGGCCTGGGTTTGTCTGCATTGATAATTCCGGATGCCAAAGTGCGCGAGGCAATGGTGGCGGCATTTGCCAGCCTGCATGTGCACAGTACCAATCCGTTCAGTCTGACTGCTTTTGCCTCAGCCTATGCGCATGGCGGCGCATGGCGCGATGCGCTGATGCTGTACCTGCGCGATACCCGTGATGCAGTGATGTGCTATCTCGCGGAAAACATCCCGGCCATCCGTGCCGTTGCGCCGGAAGGCACTTATTTGCTGTGGCTGGATTGCCGCGAACTGCGCATGAGTGACGCGCAGTTGCAAGCCTTCTTCGTCCAGCAATGCAGGATTGGCATGAATCCCGGCCACATCTTCGGCCAGGGTGGCAGCGGCTTCATGCGGCTTAACCTCGCCAGTCCGCGCGCCGTGGTAATGGAGGCGTTGGCGCGGGTGGCAGATAAGCTTGATAAGCATTGTTGATGATGTTTTTAAAGTGCTATAATTAGCACTTTAAATAGTTCTGGAGAATGTCATGGCACATGTCATTTTGGCTGATACAACTGCGAGCGTGTCTGAGTTGAAGAAAAATCCTATGGGTACGATTGCGGCTGGAGATGGCTTCCCGGTCGCAATTCTTAATCATAATGAACCGGCATTTTATTGCGTGCCTGCGAAAGCTTATGAGGCATTAATGGATAAGCTGGAAGATTTGGAGTTAAATGCTTTGGCGGATGCACGCGCTCATCAGGCCGAAATTGAAGTTAATCCTGATGAGTTATAAGCTCAAATTCAAGGAGGAGGCATGGCGGGAATGGGGAAAGCTGGATAACAATGTACGCTTGCAATTCAAAAAGAAACTGCAGGCACTTTTATCTGCCCCTCGCATACTTGCCTCTCAGTTATCCGGGCATCCAAATCGCTTCAAAATCAAACTGAGAGCCGCGGGTTATCGTCTGGTGTATGAAGTGCGTGACAATGACTTGGTCGTGTTGGTAGTCGCTATCGGTAAACGCGAGCGTAATGCAGTTTATAAAGTCGCAGCAAAGCGTTAATGGCCGTGATGGGTGTGGTCGTGATTGGTCCATCGGGCAAACACCGAGTTGTTTTTATTTTCTCCAGCTAATAAGCAGCACCCCGCACAACACCAGCACCGACCCCGCAATTTGCAAGCCGCCAATGTTTTCGCCGAGGAACAGGTAAGCCATAAAAATAGTGGCGATAGGGCCTGCCGAGCCTATCAGCGCAGTGCGTCCGGGATTGATCAGGCGGATGGCTGCAGACAGCATGAATACCGGCAATACCGTGGAGAACATGGCCATGGCTGCAGCCAGTACATAAACCCGCGTGGGCAGTTGTAAGGCGCCTAAGTCATGCGTAGCGGCAAAGTGGCTGAGGGTCATGGTGCTGGCAACGATCATCGCCAGTGTGGTAAAGCGTATCGTGCCTATCCTGTTAATGGCATGACCTGCACCCACCAGATATACCGAATAGCTCAGCGTACTGGCAAATACCAGGCTGGCACCGAGCAGCATATTGGCGGATTGATGGCCCAGATCATGTGCAAACACCAGACCGATCCCTGCGTAACTGATAACCAGTGCAATAACATGTTTGCGCAGGATAGGCTGCTTGAACAGCGCAGCCGAGAGTAATACGGTCATGGTCGGGTAGAGGAACAGGATCAGTCGCTCCAGCCCCGCACTCAGATACTGCAAGCCCATGAAATCGAGCAGGCTGGATACATAATAGCCGATGAACCCCAATCCGATAATCAACAAATAGTCATGTCTGTCCAGTGGCTTGGCATGCTGCTGGCGTGAACTCCAGATGGCTACGGCAATGAACACCGGGACGGCAAATGCCATGCGTAATGCCAGCAGGGTGATGGCGTCGATAGGGGCGACCAGATAGGCGAGTTTGACGAAAATCGCCTTGGCCGAGAAGCCGACTGCGGCAAAGATGGCAAGGGTGACGCCTAGGCTGAATTGGGAGTGGTGTCGAGTATGGGCCATGATCCTTTGGGGGTAACTGGGGACAATGGCGTGAAGCAGGCTGCACGGTTTATCCGCAGCTACTTCTTTCTTTTTGGGTAAATTAAATAGAAATAACTGTCGCGGTGATTTTTGACCACAGCCACAGCATGGCAAACTTTAGAATTGTGTGCAGGACGTTCATGGCTGAATCGTAAGTTGATGCGGGGATGTTGTCAACTTGTGCGGCAATCATTTTGGATTATGGCTTGAAAAGTGCGTATGCAGCTAATGCAATGCCGCCTGTTAATAGCAAGACTATCAGTATGAGCAGGCGTTGCGTGTTGCGCTGATGTCGCAATAACTGCTCAGTCTGGGCGCGTATCGTGGCTGCTTGGTCCTGTGCCAGATAGGCGTGGGCCAAGCGAGGGATTTGCGGCAGCAGGGTTGCCCAGCGCGGTGCCTCATGGCGGATGTTACGCAGTGCCCCGCGCCAGCCGAACTGTTCGTTCATCCAGCGTTCCAGGAAGGGTTTACCGGTTTTCCACAAATCCAGTTCAGGGTCGAGTTGACGGCCCAAGCCTTCGATATTCAGCAGGGTTTTTTGCAGCAACACCAGTTGCGGCTGAATTTCCATATTGAAACGACGTGAGGTCTGGAACAGGCGTAACAACACTTTTCCGAAGGAAATTTCTTTCAGCGGTCGGTCGAAGATGGGTTCGCATACGGCGCGGATGGCAGCTTCAAATTCATCCACGCGGGTGTCTGATGGTGTCCATCCGGCATCGACGTGAGCTTGGGCGACCGCGCGGTAATCGCGCTGGAAGAAGGCGAGGAAGTTCTGCGCGAGGTAGTTTTTGTCGACTTCGGTGAGGGTGCCCATGATGCCGAAATCCAGCGCAATGTATTGGCCTTGCGCGTTGACCTGGATGTTACCCGGATGCATGTCCGCATGAAAAAATGCGTCCCGGAATACCTGGGTGAAGAAAATTTCAACGCCGTTCTGGGCGAGTCTGGGGATGTCGACGCCCATGGCGACAAGCTGATCGAACTGGCTGATAGGCACGCCTTTCATGCGCTCCATCACCATTACGCCAGACTCGCAATAATCCCAATACACTTCCGGCACGATGAGCAGGGTGGAGTGTTCAAAGTTGCGGCGTAATTGCGAACAGTTGGCGGCTTCGCGCATCAGGTCGAGCTCGTCGGTCAGGGTCTTCCTGAATTCGCCGACGACTTCGCGCGGGTGCAGGCGTTTGCCGTCAGCGAACAGCTTTTCAATGAGGATGGCGGCCGCTTCGAGCAAACCCATGTCGTGATCGATGACTTTGGCGATGCCGGGACGCAGCACTTTAACAGCGGCTTCGGTACCGTCGCGCAGGATGGCAAAGTGTACTTGTGCCATCGAGGCGCTGGCGATAGGCTCGGCGTCAAACTGGGTAAACACCTGTTCCAGTGATTTGCCGTAGATGGATTCCAGTGTGGCGCGTACTTCTGCAGCTGCAAACGGCGGTACACGATCTTGCAGGCGGGCGAGTTCGTCAGCGATGTCCAGCGGCATCAGGTCACGTCGGGTAGAGAGCATTTGCCCGAATTTGACGAAAATCGGGCCCAATGTTTCCAGAGCGCGGCGCAAACGTACCGCACGTGGTTCGGACAGGTCGCGCCAGAACAGAGTGAAGCGGACCAGCCGGCGCAAGCCACGTACCCGTTCATGCCCGAGAAAAAATTCATCCAGCCCGAAGCGTGCAGATACCCATACAATAGTTAACAGCCGGAAAATACGCATTTAGAGTGTGGGGTTCAGTCGTTGGGTGAGGAGGTCAATGCGCTTGCTCAGGCGTGCGCTGTCATCGCGCAGCTTGTCGACCTCGGCGATGAACTCATTGAGCTGTTTGCGTTTGGCGAGTAGCGGTGTTTCTTCGTGTGCATATTCAGTGAGCATGGCAGCACTGTCAGCGAGGTTGTTGCGTTGCCAGGTAATCAGGCTGCGGGCTATCTGTACTAACTGATGTGCGGCGCGATCACCGATGAAGCGGGCCAGGTCGGCTTCGGCATCCCAGTCCAGGGTCAGTAAGGTATTGCCGAAATCGGCAGCGAGCTGGGTATCGCCAGTGATGATAATGTCATGGGTTGCGGCATGGTCACCCAGTGCAATGCGGGCGGCGAGCAATGGACCAAGCTGCATCTGGGCATCGGTTTCGTCGTCGCTAATTTGCTGCAGGCGGCCATCGCTATCGATGGCAAATGCGACTTGCAGAGGAAACAGATTAATGGCCAGACTTTTGCCGGTATGGCCCATCAATCTTTGGCGGGCCCACGGTGCACCATTGAGCAAATGATTGAGTGCTGCAACGATGACATAGCCATTGAGCTGGGACAGCATCAGTATTTATAGCCTTTGTGCAGGGCGACTACGCCGCCGCTGAGGTTGTAGTAAGTGACCTTGGCAAACCCGGCATCGCTCATCATGGTCTTGAGCGTTTCCTGATCAGGGTGCATGCGGATGGATTCGGCAAGATATTGGTAACTCTCGGCGTCTTTGGCGATCAGTTTGCCCATGATCGGCAGCAGTTTGAACGAGTAGGCATCGTAAACCGGTGCCAGCGGTTTCCATATCTTGGAGAATTCCAGTACCAGCAAGCGACCGCCCGGACGCAACACGCGATACATGTCGCGCAGCGCAGCGTCTTTATGGGTCATGTTGCGCAGGCCGAATGCGACGCTGACGCAATCGAAATAATTATCAGGGAACGGCAGTTTTTCACCGTCGCACTGCGCGACAGGTATGGCCTGGCCTTCATCCAGCATGCGATCACGACCAACAGTGAGCATGGAGCTGTTGATGTCAGTCAGCCAGACCTGGCCAGTCGGGCCGACTTTTTTCAGGAATAACCGGGTTAAATCAGCGGTACCACCAGCGACATCCAGTACGCGATTGCCGGGACGAACGCCTGACGTTTCAATGGTGAAGCGCTTCCACAAGCGGTGCAGGCCCATCGACATGAGGTCATTCATTACATCGTAACGTTGGGCTACTGAATGGAATACCTCGGCGACCTTACCGGCTTTTTCCGATTCGGCTACGGTTTTGAAACCAAAGTGTGTGCTGTTATCCATGTGCAGGCAGTTCAAGAGAGAATATCGTGAATCATAACCGAGACCGCGCAGAAATAAAAACTTTGGTCTGGTATTGTGGGGGGAGTGGCGAGCCTAACCCCCGGCACTTGCAATAAACAGCTGTGGCTGCTTCCTTCCGGACCTGACCAGGTTCACCGCCTTGCAATGCGGGGAGACCCGCCGCTGTGTATTCTACGCTAGTCACTCTGACAGGCAAAGCGGTATAGTGCACTATTTACAAATGGATCGAGCGAAATGAAGATTTTTTTGCAGTCTGCATTGATTATGTGTCTGGGGTTTTCCGCATTGAGTCATGCGGCGACTGGCAACCTGTTTGAAGACAACGATAGCCAGATAAACAATGCGGTTGAGGATGGTGATAAAAGCTGGAAGGAATTTCAGGCGCATTTACCCGCGTTTCCCAAGAATGAAAATCTGGTGCCGTTTTATGTGAGCGGCATTGCGGGTAATGAGTATGCCATCGATAAAACTACGCTGGATGTGGGTAAAGACGGTGTGGTGCGTTATGCGCTGGTGATCACGACCCGTGGTGGCGCGAAGAATGTCAGTTTTGAAGGCATGCGGTGTGAGACCCGCGAACGCAAGATTTATGCACTCGGACGTGATGATGGTACGTGGATGCGTGCGCGTGATGCGCAGTGGCAAGGCATTTCCGGGCGTTCATTGCTGTCATATCATCGTGCTCTGGCAGATGATTATTTTTGTCCAGTGGGCTTGATCGTGGCGAATCCGGCAGAAGCTTTGCGCAATATTAAAGCGGGTTGGTGATGGATATGCTGAAATTTTGTTGCTGGTAATTGTGGCTGTGCGCGGTTTAGGCTAAAATTCAGCATTACCTGCGCTGTAAATTCAACATGACTCGTTATATCTTTGTTACTGGCGGTGTGGTGTCTTCCCTGGGCAAGGGAATCGCCGCCGCATCTCTCGCCGCGATCCTTGAATCTCGCGGTATGCAAGTCACCATGATGAAACTGGATCCGTATATTAACGTTGATCCCGGGACCATGAGTCCGTTTCAGCATGGTGAGGTCTTCGTTACTGAAGACGGTGCTGAAACCGATCTTGATCTTGGTCATTATGAGCGGTTTACTCACGCCAAAATGTCCAAGCGCAACAACTTCACTACCGGTCAGATTTATGAATCCGTGATCAAGAAAGAGCGTCGCGGTGACTATTTGGGCGGTACGGTGCAAGTTATCCCGCATATTACCGATGAAATCAAGCAGCATATCCGCGACGGCGCTGCCGGTGCGGAAATTGCCATTGTCGAGGTTGGCGGTACGGTAGGCGATATTGAATCGTTGCCGTTCCTGGAAGCCATCCGCCAGATGGGATTGCAGGAAGGTCGCAACAATACCTGCTATATCCACCTTACGCTGGTGCCATATCTGGGCAAGGCGGGTGAGGTCAAAACCAAACCTACCCAGCACTCGGTAAAAGAGTTGCGTGAAATCGGTATACAGCCAGATGTAGTGCTGTGCCGTGGCGATCGGCCGCTGCCGGATGAAGAGCGCCGCAAGATCGCGCTGTTCACCAATCTGGAAGCGAATGCCGTGGTCTCCGTGCATGACGTCGACAGTATTTACAAAATACCGGAAATGCTGCGTGAGCAAGGTATGGATGAGATTGTCTGCCGTAAATTCGGCATCAATCCACCGCCTGCCGATTTGAGCATGTGGAACGGTCTGGTCGAATCGCTGGAGCATCCTCAGCACGAAGTGGATATTGCCATGGTTGGCAAGTATGTGGGGCTGACCGAGTCCTACAAATCCCTGTCTGAAGCATTGATCCATGCCGGTATTCATACCCATACCAAAATTAATATTCACTACATCGACTCCGAACTGCTGGAGCAGGACGGTGTGGGCGCGCTGGCAGGTATGCACGCGATTCTGGTGCCGGGTGGCTTTGGCAAGCGCGGTGTGGAAGGGAAAATTCTTGCAATTCAATATGCACGCGAAAATAAAGTGCCATATCTGGGCATCTGCCTGGGTATGCAACTGGCGGTGATCGAGTTTGCGCGCCATCGTGCGGGCATGGCTGATGCGCATAGTACCGAGTTTGAGCCAGCGACTACGCATCCGATAGTCGCATTGATTTCTGAATGGAAAGATGCGGCCGGGCAAGTTGAAACGCGTTCCGAGGAATCCAATCTGGGAGGCACCATGCGTCTGGGTGGTCAGGCGTGCGAACTGGAAGCCGGCTCGCTGGCACGTCAGGTTTATGGCGCGGATGTGGTTGTTGAGCGCCACCGTCACCGCTATGAGGTGAATGGCGGGTTATTGCCGAAACTGGAGCAGGCCGGACTGAAGGTGAGCGGGCATTCTGCTACGGATGGCTTATGCGAGATGATAGAGTTGCCTGATCATCCGTGGTTCATGGCATGTCAGTTCCATCCTGAGTTTACGTCTACGCCGCGTGATGGGCATCCGCTGTTCAAGGCATTCGTTTCTGCTGCTGTGCAGCATCAAGGAGAGCAGGCATGAAATTATGCGGATTTGAAGTAGGTCTGGATCAGCCTTTGTTTCTGATTGCCGGCCCGTGCGTGGTTGAATCGCGGCAGATGGCGATGGATACTGCGGGCCAGCTCAAGGAAATCTGTGCTGAGCTAGGTATTCCATTTATTTATAAATCATCCTATGACAAGGCTAATCGCAGCTCCGGTACTTCTTACCGTGGCCCTGGACGCGATGCCGGGTTGCAGATTCTGGCTGATGTTAAACAGGCTATCGGCGTGTCGATACTGACTGACGTGCACAGCATCGATGAAATTGCCGAAGTGGCTGCCGTTGTCGATGTGCTGCAGACGCCTGCGTTCCTGTGCCGGCAAACGGATTTTATCCACGCAGTTGCCTGTGCCGGTAAGCCGGTGAATATCAAGAAGGGTCAGTTTCTGGCGCCGTGGGATATGAAGAACGTGGTGGATAAAGCCAAAACCGCGAATGGCGGGCAGGACAACATCATGGTGTGCGAACGTGGCGTGTCGTTCGGCTATAACAATCTGGTATCGGATATGCGTTCGCTGATGGTGATGCGAGATACGGGTTGTCCAGTCGTATTTGATGCAACCCACTCAGTGCAGTTGCCGGGCGGTCAGGGTAATGTTTCCGGCGGGCAACGTGAATTTGTGCCTGTGCTGGCGCGCGCAGCAGTGGCGGCCGGTGTGGCCGGTGTATTTGCCGAGACCCATCCGGATCCGGCCTGTGCATTATCGGATGGCCCTAATGCGTGGCCTTTGGGACGCATGAAAGAATTGTTGTACACATTGAAAGAAGTTGATGCGTTGGTAAAACAGCGTGGATTTATTGAACATACTATCTAACCTGGAGTTGTCCCGGTTAGCGGATAAATTGAGAGGAAACAAATGAGCGTTATTGTTGATGTCATTGCCCGTGAAATTCTGGATTCACGCGGTAACCCTACCGTTGAGGCCGATGTGTTGCTGGAGTCCGGCGTACTCGGGCGTGCGGCAGTTCCATCCGGTGCTTCGACCGGTAGCCGCGAGGCGATTGAGTTGCGTGACGGTGATGCTTCCCGTTATCTGGGTAAGGGCGTATTAAAAGCGGTAGAGTTCGTTAATACCGAAATTTGCGAAGCGATTATTGGTCTGGATGCCGAAGATCAGCATTTCATCGATCAGACCATGATCGAGCTGGACGGTACTGAAAGTAAATCACGTCTGGGCGCCAATGCGATTCTGGCCGTGTCGATGGCGGTTGCGCGTGCTGCGGCTGAAGAATCCGGTCTGCCGTTGTACCGTTACCTGGGCGGTGCCGGTCCGATGAACCTGCCAGTGCCGATGATGAACATCATCAACGGCGGCGCGCATGCCAACAACAACATCGACATGCAGGAATTCATGATTATTCCGCTGGGCGCACCTAGTTTCCGCGAGGCTTTGCGTTATGGTGCCGAAGTATTCCATGCGCTGAAAAAACTGCTGGATGGTCTGGGTATGGCGACTACGGTGGGTGATGAAGGCGGTTTTGCCCCTAATCTGGAGTCCAACGAAGCGGCATTGAAGCTTGTTGTGCAAGCGATCGAAAAAGCCGGGTTTGTGCCTGGACAGGATATTGCTATTGGCGTGGACTGCGCTGCGAGCGAGTTTTATCGTGATGGTAAATATCAGATTGAGTCGGAAGGTCTGGCATTAACTGCGGAACAGTTCACTGACTATCTGGCTGCATGGTGCGATAAGTACCCTATCATCAGTATTGAAGATGGTATGGCAGAAGCTGACTGGGCAGGCTGGGCGGTATTGACTGCGCGCTTGAAGCAGTCTATTCAGCTGGTTGGCGATGACTTGTTCGTTACCAATTCCAAGATCCTCACTGAGGGTATCAGTCGTGGTATCTGCAATTCGATACTGATCAAAGTTAATCAGATCGGAACTTTGTCTGAGACATTTGATGCGATTGAGACCGCCAAGCGTGCTGGCTACACTTCGGTGATTTCACATCGTTCCGGTGAAACCGAAGACACCACCATTGCTGATCTGGCAGTTGCTACCAATGCACTGCAAATCAAAACCGGTTCGTTGTCCCGCTCGGATCGCATGGCAAAATACAATCAATTACTGCGTATCGAAGAAGAGTTAGGCGCTTCTGCGCGTTACCCAGGTCGTGCAGCGTTTTACTCAATAGGTTAATGACCTCTACTAAAGGCTAGAGCGCGATGCGTTGGCTGACAGGCATATTGCTGGGCTTGTTGCTGCTGCTACAGTATCCGCTTTGGCTGGGTAAGGGTAGCTGGCTCAAAGTCTGGGATACCCAGCAGCAGGTCATCCAGCAGCAGCAGGTTAATGCCAAGTTAACTACGCGTAATGCTGCAATGGATGCTGAAGTGCGTGACTTGAAACAAGGTCTGGGCGCGATCGAAGAACGCGCCCGTACCGAGCTGGGTATGATACGAAAAAACGAAGTGTTTTTTCAGGTGCTGGATGCCCCGCCGCCAACAGCCGTTATGCCGCCTGCAATACCTACCGCTGAACCTCCTGCCAGTCACGGAATGCCAAGATGAATTCATTGCAAATCAGCCTGATCGTCCTTGCCGTTGTGGTAATTGGCGCGATATTTTTTTACAACTGGTTCCAGGAACGCAAATATCGCAAACAGTCGATAGCGCTGTTTGGCCAGCAGGATGATGTGTTACTGCAACCCAATCCTCCTGTCGCTGAGCGAGTTGATCCCGTAGTCAGTTCAATGGAAGTGGAAATTGAACATGAGCCAGTTGCGCCTGTGGTGGCTCCGGTTGAAGTACCCATTGTTGCTCAGGAGGAACCGCGAGTTGCCGTGAAAACTGAGGAAGAAGCCGAGTTACCAGCGCCACCTGTAGATCCTCTGCTCGAATACGCGATTACTATACAAGTGGTTGATGCTATTCCTAGTGCTGCATTCGCTACCCTGATAGATAGCCAGCGTGATACCGGAAAACCGGTGCGATGGTGGGGTTATGTGGACAAGCAGGGGAGCTGGGTCGAAATTAGTCCATGGCGTGAGCAGGCATTCACAGATGTCGCAATTGTGGTGCAACTGGCTGATCGAGCCGGTCCGGTTACAGAAAATCAGCTGTTTAATCTCACCCATGAAGCCCAGCAGCTGGCGAGCCGTTTTAATGGTATCGCCAGCTGGCATGATATTGCGCCCATACTGGTCAAGGCGGCAAAGCTCGATCAGTTCTGTGTGGATGTGGACGTATTGATCGGTTTGAATGTGGTCAGTCTGGATGGCGCCACCTTTAATGGCGCGCAAATTGCTGAATTGGCTGAGGCTGCTGGCATGACGCTGGATAATGCCGGTGTGTACCAGCGGCGGAGTGAACGTGGCGAGATTGTTTATGCATTGTGCAACCATGAAGATACGCCATTCTCTGCTGATCAGATGAACAGTGTGCAAACGCATGGGGTAACGCTGTTGTTCGAAGTGCCGCGTGTGGATAATGGCTTGGCAGCGTTTGCGGAACTGGCGCAATTTGGCCAGCAACTGGCGAATGCGCTGGGTGGCAAGTTGGTGGATGATAATATTCGCCCATTATCCCCTGCCGGTGTGGAGAAAATTCAAACACAATTAGTGCATATCTATCAGGCCATGGAAGCCCACGATATACCCGCGGGTGGTCGGCGCGCCTTACGATTGTTTAATTAAGCAATGGTGTCGGCCGAGATAAAAAATCGTATCAGCGCTTTGCGCGAACAGCTGGAGTATCATAATTATCGCTATTATGTACTTGATGCACCGGAAATAAGCGATGCGGAATATGATCGCCTGTTCCGGGAATTGCAGTCGCTGGAACAGCAATATCCCGAATTAATCATCCCCAGCTCACCCAGTCAACGCGTTGGCGGTGCAGCACTTACTGAATTTACCCAGATCACCCATACCACCCCGATGCTGTCTCTCAACAATGCGTTCAGTGAGGATGAAGTGGTGGCGTTCGACCGCCGTGTGCGCGAAGCCAGCGAGCTGTCGCAGGTCGACTATGCGGTAGAGCCGAAATTTGATGGCCTGGCGATCAGCTTGGTGTACGAGCGCGGTCAGTTTGTCATGGGGGCAACCCGCGGTGATGGCTATGTTGGCGAGGATGTGACAGCTAACCTGCGCACGATTCGGGCAATACCGTTGCTGCTGGCAACGCCAAATCCACCTCAACGCATAGAGATTCGCGGTGAGGTGTTGATGCTGAAAGCCGACTTTGCCGCATTGAATGCATATCAGCGTGAACAAGGACTGAAAGAGTTTGCTAATCCGCGTAATGCGGCAGCAGGTTCGTTACGGCAGTTGGACCCACGTATTACTGCAACGCGCGGATTGCATTTTTTTGCCTACGGTGTTGGTCAATGTGAGGGTGTAGTATTGCCGTCCACGCATGGTGAGGTGATGGATCTGCTGATGGCGTGGCGGATACCGGTGGCGCATGAACGAGCTGTGGTGCAAGGGGTGGAAGGTTTGTTGGCCTACTATCAGCGTATTGGCGCACAGCGCGATAGCCTGGCGTTTGATATTGATGGCGTGGTTTACAAAGTTAATGATCTGGCAATGCAGCAGCAGATTGGTTATGTCGCACGCGCACCCCGTTTCGCCATCGCCCACAAATTTCCTGCTCAGGAAGCAACGACCCAGTTACTGGATATCGACGTGCAGGTAGGGCGTACCGGTGCAATTACACCTGTGGCGCGGTTAGCTCCAGTCTCCGTGGGTGGTGTAACCGTGACCAATGCCACCTTGCACAATGAAGATGAAATCCGTCGCAAAGGGGTGCTGATCGGCGATTGGGTCAATGTGCGACGTGCGGGCGATGTAATTCCGGAAATCGTGTCGGTGGTAATGTCACGGCGCCCATCGGATGCACGTGAATTTGTCATGCCCACTACCTGTCCGGTATGTGGCTCGCACATAGTGCGTTTGCCGGATGAGGCCATTGCGCGTTGTACGGGCGGGCTGTTTTGCCCTGCACAGCGTAAACAGGCGTTATGGCATTTTGCCAGCCGTCGCGCGATGGATATCGATGGCTTGGGTGAGAAACTGGTTGAGCAACTGGTGGATGAAAATCTGGTGCATAGCCCGGCGGATTTATACCGGCTGGGCTTGCTCAGTCTGGTTAATCTGGAACGGATGGCGGAGAAATCTGCCCGCAACCTGCTGGCAGCCATAGAGCACAGCAAACGCACGACACTGGCGCGATTTATTTATGCGCTGGGTATCCGCCATGTTGGTGAACAGACTGCAAAGGATCTGGCGCGTTACTACGGCACGCTGGAAGCAATGATGGCAGCAGATGAGCTGCAGTTGCAGCAAGTGCCGGAAGTGGGTGAGGTGGTGGCAAAATCTATTGTTCAGTTTTTTGCCGAGCCACATAATCTGACTGTCATCGAGATGTTGCGGGCAGCAGGGGTGTGCTGGGATGAAAGTGCGCCACCTGTCATACAAAATAGCGCAATTTCTGGTAAGGTGTTTGTGATTACAGGCACATTGCCAACGATGAGCCGCGATGAAGCGAAGGCGAAGATAGAGGCGATGGGCGGCAAAGCTTCGGGTAGCGTTTCGAAAAAAACGGATTTTGTGCTGGCTGGGGCAGAGCCTGGCAGTAAATTCATCAAGGCGCAAGAATTGGGTATTACCATATTGGATGAGGCGGAATTTCTCAGTTTAATCAATGAAAATCAGGGAGAAGAAGATGGTCAAGGTTACTAAAGCGGTTTTTCCGGTTGCGGGTATGGGGACGCGGTTTTTGCCAGCGACCAAAGCCATGCCAAAAGAAATGTTGCCTATCGTCGATAAACCATTGATACAGTACGCGGTTGAAGAAGCGATTGCGGCAGGCATTACCGATCTGATTTTCATCACAGGCCGCAGCAAGCGTGCCATTCCTGACCATTTTGATAAAGCTTACGAACTGGAAGCCGAGCTGGAAGAGCGTGGTAAACAGAAGTTGCTGGATCTGGTACGTGGCATCATTCCTCCCCACGTGACCTGTGTCTATATTCGCCAGGCCGAGGCGCTGGGTCTGGGGCATGCAGTGTTGAAAGCCAAACCGGTAGTGAATAATGAGCCATTTGCCGTGATCCTCGCCGATGACCTGATTGATGCGACTACCCCGGCGATGAAGCAAATGACCGAATTGTATAGCTACTACCAGTGCTCGATTTTAGGGGTGCAGGAAGTGGCGCGTGAAGAAACCGGTTCTTACGGTATCGTTGCGGCGCAACCGATCTCTGAAAAATTGAGTAAAGTGGATGCAATCGTAGAGAAGCCAAAGCCGGAAGTTGCACCGTCAACGCTGGGTGTGGTGGGGCGCTATATATTGACGCCGCGTATTTTTCATCACCTCGAAACCATCCCGTTTGGCGCGGGAGGCGAATTGCAGTTGACTGACGGTATCGCCGAGCTGCTGAAAGAGCAGCAAGTGCTGGCCTATGCATTCGATGGTGTACGTTATGACTGTGGCAGCAAGATTGGCTACCTCAAAGCGACTGTCGAGCATGCGCTGAAACATCCGGAAGTGGCGGATGAATTCCGTGCTTATCTGGATGCGCGCTGCGATTAAAGGTTTAGCACTTTTAATAAATCCGTTTCGAGTTGCAAGCGGGCGTGAGGCTGGTTAAGCGCCTCGCCTTGGATCATGAAGGTGTCTTCTGCGCGCTCACCCAGGGTGCTGATTTTGGCAGCGTACAGGCTGATGTTATGCTGGTACAGAATCTGGGCGATAGCGAATAGCAGTCCGGGTCTGTCGCCGGCGACCAGGTTCAGCGTGTAGAGTTTGCCATTTTCATCCGGGCGTAGGCTGACTTCTGCATTAATCGGAAAATGTTTCAGGTGGCGACTGACCCTGCCGCGGGTAGCTGTTTTAAGCTGGGCATGGGTATTGAGCAACAGCGCCAGTTCGTGCTCGATGTAACTCAGGAAATCCCGATAGGCAATCTCACGTTGATGCTTGTCGAGAATGAGAAAACTGTCGAGTGCATAATTGTTACGCGTAGTGTGTATGCGCGCATCGACAATGGTGTAGTTTATAGCTTCGAAGAAGGCGCATATCTGCGCGAATAAAGTAGGTTCGTCCGGCGCATAAATCAACACTTGCACACCTTCACCAATAGGGCTCAGACGGGCACGCACTACTGCCAAAGGCGAGCTGACGCGATGCCAGAGGTGACGGCTGTGCCAGGCGATTTCCTGTGGTTCATGGCGCAGAAAATAACTATCAGCCAGGTTGACCCACAGCGCATCTTCCGTGTGTGGAGACAGCCCGTATAACCGCAATAAACGCGAAGCTTCTGTTTTGGTTTTGTCGATACCGCTATGCAGATTGGTCTCGCCACTCAGTCGGCGACGACTGGCGTAAAATAAATCTTCCAGTAATTTAGCTTTCCAGGCATTCCACACGCTGGGACTGGTGCCACGTATGTCGCAGGTAGTAAGCAGATAGAGCGCAATGAGATGGCGCTCATCCGGGATGCGCTGGGTAAAGCGGGTGATCACATCCGGGTCGGATAAATCCTGTTTTTGCGCAGTTGCAGAAAAGCTCAGGTGTTCGCCTACCAGCCACACGACCAGTTCGGTATCCGATTTAGACAGTCCGTGCTGCCGGCAAAAGCGGCGGGCATCGACCATGCCCAGCGTAGAGTGATCACCACCACGCCCTTTGGCAATGTCGTGAAATAATGCGGCCAGATAAAGTAATTCCGGGTGCGCAAAACCACTGATAAGGCGGCTGGCCAGCGGGTGTTCATGGGCCAGCTCAGGGATGGTGAGGCGGCGCAAATTGCGCAGTACAGTAAGGATATGCTCATCTACAGTGTAGATGTGATACAGATCGTGTTGCATCTGCCCGACGATACGGCCAAATGCCGGGATGTAACGCCCCAGTATGCCGTAGTGGTTCATGTTGCGCAGGGTGCGGGTGATGGTTTGCGGCGCACGCAGGATTTGCATGAACTGGGTCTGATTCACCGGGTCGCGGCGGAATTCGGCATTGATGCGGTGCCGTGCGCGCCATAGTGCGCGTAGCGTGGATGCGCTCATGCCGGTTAATTCAGGATGCTGCTGCAGCAGGATAAAGCTTTCGAATATGGCGTCTGGCTGGCGTTCGAACAGGTTGTCGTCGATGACTTTGAGTAAATTATCGCGTATCTGAAAGCGCGGGTTGAGCGCAATAACCGGTAGCTGGTTATTGCCGAAGATGCGCGCGCGCAAGCTGGGAAGCAAAATATCCCGCATTTGTGCGACGATCTTGACGCTACGGTAATAGCGCTGCATCAGTATTTCGCTGGCGCGACGCGTTGTGGTGGCGCGAATTTGATATTGCTCGGCCAGGCTTTGCTGGTAATCAAATAACAGGCGGTCTTCACGCCGTCCGGCAAGGTAATGCAGGCGTGCCCGGAGGTCGAATAGAAATCGTTCCAGGGTCTGGATCTGGCGTAATTCGCTGCTGCTGAGTAAACCGGCCAGTACCAGGTCGTGCCAGTTAGCGCCGATACCCGCAGCCTGGGTCAGCCAGCGCAGATTATGCAGGTCGCGCAGTCCGCCGGGGCTTTCCTTGATATTGGGTTCCAACTGGTAGGCGCTATCGTTAAAGCGCGCATGGCGCTGATCCTGTTCCAGCAGTTTGCCTTCAAAGAAAGCGCGGGTGTCCAGTTGCTGGGTAAAGCGTTGCTGGAATAGCTGGTAGAGAGATTGATTGCCGCACAGAAAACGCGATTCCAGCAGGTTGGTGAGTATGGTGAGGTCACGTTCGGATTCTTCCAGGCATTCATCCAGGGTGCGTACGCTGGGGCCGACTTCCAGGCCAATGTCCCAGAATAAGCTGACTATTTGTTCAATGGCAACCTGTTCCTCAGGGAGCGCCGGATGATCCAGTAAAATCAGCAGATCCACATCCGAGTGGGGGAACAGTTCGTTGCGGCCGTAGCCACCCACTGCAACCAGTGCAGCGCTAATGGGCAGATCAAGAGATTGCCATACTTCGCTAAGCACGCCATCAACTAATTGCCGATTGCGGGTAAGGATGGTGCGAATTGAAGTGCCAGACAGGAAAGCCTGCTTGATGGTGCTGCGCCCATCGCGTAGCTGCATGCGCCATTGTTCGGCACGTGTGGCGGACGCGACGGCAACCATTATTTGCTTGCTACGAAGTCCGGTACTGGCGGGGTGCCGGCAGAAACGGTCATGACTTCAAATCCGGTATCGGTGACCAGTATAGTGTGTTCCCACTGCGCTGACAGACTGCGATCCTTGGTGACTATGGTCCAACCATCGCTAAGCTGGCGAATGTCGCGACGTCCAGCGTTGATCATGGGTTCTATGGTAAAAGTCATGCCTGCGGCCAGTTTCAGACCCGTGCCGGCACGGCCATAATGCAGCACTTGCGGCTCTTCATGGAAGTTCTGTCCAATGCCGTGGCCACAAAACTCCCGTACTACACTGTAGCCTTGAGCTTCGGAAAATTTCTGTATGGCGTGACCGATATCGCCGAGCAGCACGCCGGGGCGCACCATTTTAATACCGTGCCACATGGCCTGATAGGTGATTTCGCACAGGCGTTTGGCGTGAGGTGCAACTTCGCCGACATAAAACATGCGGCTGGTATCTCCATGCCAGCCATCTTTAATCACGGTGACGTCGATATTGACGATGTCACCATTCTTGAGCTGTTTGTCGCCAGGCACGCCATGGCATATTTGCTGATTAATGGAAGTGCAAATCGAGCGCGGGTAAGGTTCGTGACCTGGTGGGGCGTAGTTGAGCGGCGCCGGAATAGTGTGCTGCACATCGACCATGTAATCATGGCACAGCTTGTCCAGCTCGCCGGTGGTAACGCCGGGTTTAACAAATGGCGTGATGTAATCAAGCACTTCGGAAGCGAGCCGGCCGGCTATGCGCATTTTTTCTATATCTGCTGGGGATTTGATACTGACTGACATGACGGATATATATTAAAAATTAGATGGCTAAGGATAGTGTATGACAGGCGAATGGTCAATTTTGTTCGTTTTGCTGTGTAAAAGCAAAGGTAACTTGTCATTTGAGTGGTTTCGTCCTATAATCGCGCTCTTTTTAATTCAATTGGTTAGGCACTCACGATGGTTATAATTCGTCTTGCTCGTGGCGGCGCAAAAAACCGCCCATTCTACAACGTCGTAGTTGCGGATTCACGCAACCGTCGCGATGGTCGCTTCATTGAGCGCGTTGGTTTTTACAATCCACTGGCTAAAGAAGGCATCGAAGGCTTGCGTCTGAGTCTGGATCGCGTCAATCATTGGGTTTCCCAAGGCGCGCAATTAAGCGATGCTGTAGCAAAACTGGTCAAAACTGAAAGTGCAAAAGTCGCTGGATAATTTAGTGGTGATGGGGCGGGTTGCTGTCCCTTACGGCGTTAAAGGCTGGATGAAGATCCAGACTTTCAGTGAGTCGTTAGATACGCTTGCTGATTATGCAGAGTGGTATATCAAGCGCGGTAATGATTGGCAAGTTTACACTGTCGAAGAAGCCAAAGTGCATACCAAGGTATTGGTTGCTGCATTGGTCGGGATCCATGATCGCGATCAGGCACTGGCGCTGAAAGGGTGTGAAATAGCGGTTAAACGTGAATCATTGCCGGCAGCACCGGAAGGTGAATACTACTGGTCGGATTTAATCGGCCTGAATGTAGTGAATTTGCGTGGCGACGCATTTGGTGTGATCGAGCAGATACTGGAAGCCGGTGCGCATGATGTGCTTGAGGTGCGCGGTGACCGCAAGCACTTAATTCCTTTCGTTGGGCAGATTGTGCGTCATGTTGATTTGGCGGCGCGCACTGTGCAGGTAGACTGGGAACTGGATTACTGATGCCATTGCAAATTGATGTGGTGACGTTGTTCCCGCAAATGTTTGCAGCAATCAGTGAGTGCGGTATCAGTGGTCGGGCATTCACGCGTCAATGTGCCACATTGCATTTGTGGAATCCACGTGATTACACGATGGATAACCACCGTACTGTCGATGATCGTCCTTATGGTGGCGGCCCGGGCATGGTCATGCTGGCTGAGCCGCTCGATGCAGCGCTGGATGCAGCAGAAGCGCGGCAACGTGAATCTGGTGTTGCCAAGCCGCATGTGGTGTACCTCTCCCCGCAGGGGCGTACGCTGGATCATGCTTTGGTAATGGAATTGGCAGCGCGTCCCGGTCTGGTATTCCTGGCCGGGCGTTATGAGGGCGTCGACCAGCGTTTGCTGGACAGGCGCATAGATGAATACATCTCTATCGGGGATTATGTTTTATCCGGTGGGGAGCTGGCAGCGATGGTGGTGATTGATGCCGTTGTGCGGCAATTGCCTGGTGTGCTGGGTGATGCGGATTCAGCAGTGCAGGATTCATTTGTAAATGGCTTGCTTGATTATCCGCACTATACCCGTCCCGAGTTGTATCAGGGCGTACCAGTACCGGCAGTGCTGATGGGCGGTAATCATGCCAAAATCCAGCGCTGGCGGTTGCAGCAATCGTTATTGGCGACGCAACGCAATCGCCCGGATTTATTAGCCAAGCGCGGTATGAGCGCGGCAGAAATTGACTTGCTGGCTTTAAGCGAGCAGGAAAATAAACCAGACTGATTCAATGAATTAGTCGGTTAACAACAAACCCCGTACGTCAAGCGGCGGCTTGCTCCGTGCGGTAAGGTCCAAGACCTCATTTTTAGTTCAGGAGAACGCGATGAATTTGATTCAACAGTTGGAAGAAGAAGAAATTGCACGTTTGGGTAAAACCATTCCTGCTTTTGCACCTGGCGATACCGTAATCGTTAGCGTGAAGGTTAAAGAAGGTACGCGTGAGCGTTTACAGGCTTACGAAGGCGTAGTGATTGCCAAGCGTAACCGTGGTTTGAATTCTGCATTTATCGTGCGTAAGATTTCAGCTGGTGAAGGTGTGGAACGTACATTCCAGACTTACTCACCTTTGGTTGACAGCATTGAAGTGAAGCGTCGTGGTGATGTACGTCGCGCCAAGTTGTACTACTTGCGTGATCGTTCAGGTAAATCCGCACGTATCAAGGAAAAGTTGCCAGCGCGTAAAGTTAAGACAGTCGCTGCTTAATTGCTCGCTGTTACTGAAAAAGGCAGATCTGCGGATCTGCCTTTTTTATTGTCTGTGCATTACTGGCTGGTTGGTAGCCGTGGGGGTTAACGCTGTGGCAGGGCGATACTGAGTGCCAATTGTTTGAGTGCAACCCACGGGTCTTCATTTGCAAGGCCTTTGATCATGCGATCGATAGCGGCAGCCTGTCTGAGGCTGTGGGTCAGGGTGTCGAGTTTGACGCGTTGCAGTGCTTTTTCGACCATGCTCTGACGGCTTTCCCAGACACCGACTTCGCGCATCAGTCGGGCAGGCGCTATGCCACTGTTCTGTGCTGTTTTCAGGCGGGTCAGAATGCGTAATTCGCGCGTGATTGTCCACAATATTAGCGTGGGTGCTTCACCCTCGTTGCGCAATCCATCCAGCATGCGTATCAACCGTGGCACGTCGCTGAGCAACAAGGCATCGGCGAGCTTGAAGACGTCATAACGCGCCACATCCAGTACGGCTTCACGGACGCTGGCAAAATCCAGGCGTCCGGCGGGGAACAGCAGTCCCAGTTTGCGTATCTCCTGCTGGGCGGCCAGCAGGTTGCCTTCTACTTTCTGAGCAAGAAAACGCAGGGTGTCAGTATCGGCTTGCTGCTGCTGTTGTGCCAGACGTTCGCCGATCCAGCGCGGTAATTGCTCGTTAGTTACCGAATAAACTGCAATGGTGGTGCCGGCATTATCCAGTGCGGTGAACCATTTTCCTGACGTTGCCTGCCGGTCGAGCTTGGGCAGGGTAATCAGGGTAATCGTGTCGGCTGGGAGCGCAGCGCAGTAACTTTGCAGCGCCTTGCCACCGTCTATGCCCGGCTTGCCGGAAGGGATGCGAATGTCCACCAGGCGGCGGTCGCTGAATAAGGATAAATTATCGCCGGCATTGAGCAGGGTTTGCCAGTTGAAGCGGCCCTCTACCTGGTAAATTTCACGCTCGGTGTAGCCTTGCGTGCGAACCGCTCGTCGAATTTGATCGGCTGCTTCCAGCACCAGCAGCGGTTCGTCGCCATATACACAGTAGAGCGGCTTTAACTCTTTGGCTAGCTGTGACGCGAGCTGTTCCGGCTTGATACGCATGCTTTATTAATGCAGCAGGGCAATACGGCGCAGTATCTGTTGCGCAGCATCGGTCTGCATATCGCGGTAGAGTAATTGTTCTTCATCCCCTTTTGCCAGCACCAGCGTGTCGTTATAGCTCATGTCGCGGCTTAATACGATTTCGGCTGGCATCAGTATCTCTTTGCCTTTGGGGGCGAGCAGGCGATATTTGACGCGGTATTGCAGCTGGTATTCACGTACGCGACCGGCACCGGACAGCGACAGGATGATTTTGCTGCTGACTTCAGACATGATCTGTATGGTGCGCTCGGCTGTGTCGCTGGTTTTCGCCAGCCTGTCATTGTGACCGCCTGCGCGGATGATGCGTTGCAGGTTGGTCACCAGCGGTGAGCCAGGGTTGCCATCAACATACAGCGAGGTATAGGGGATATCGACCTGACCGCGCAGGTGAAAACCGCATCCAGCAGTAAAAACACTCATGATTAGCGTAACTGCAAGCCAGAATTTCATAGGGATTTTCATCTTGATTACCTGTTGGATGGGTTAAAAACCATTAGACCACGATATTGACCAGACGTCCTGGAACGATGATGATGCGCTTTGCCGGCTGGCCTGCCATGAACTTCTGCACGCCTTCCTGATCGAGGGCGATTTGTTCGATAACATCCTTGCCGGTGGATTTGGCGACAGTGATCTCGCCACGCAGTTTGCCGTTAACTTGTATCATCAGCGTCATTTCATCCTGCACCAGCGCAGTTTCATCAGCTGTTGGCCAGCTTTGTCCGGCCAGTACGGTGCCTGGACGCAGCTCGCTCCAAAGCGTTTCGCAAATATGGGGAACGATAGGTGCGAGCATGATGGTGACCTGTTCCAGGATTTCCTGCACTACGCTGCGAGCAACCGGGTCGGTAGCGGTGAGCTTGTCCATGCTGTTGAGCAACTCCATGACAGCCGCTATGGCGGTATTGAAGGTTTGCCGGCGGGCATAGTCGTCGCTGATCTTCTGCACAGCACTGTGTAACTGGAAGCGCAGTGTCTTGAGTTCAGCGCTCAGTTCGCCATTTTGATATGCCATTACTGTACCAGCGCTGACGTGCTCATAGCAGCGTTTCCACAAGCGGCGCAGGAAGCGATGTGCGCCTTCGATACCGGCATCAGACCACTCCAGGCTTTGCTCCGGGGGGGCGGCAAACATCATGAACAGGCGTGCAGTGTCGGCGCCGTAGCTATCAATCAGCAGTTGCGGGTCAACACCATTGTTTTTGGACTTGGCCATTTTCTCGGTGCCGCCGATGATAACAGGCAGCCCGTCAGCCTTGAGCACCGCATCCAGCGGACGGCCTCGTTCATCGTTGCGCACATCGACTTCAGCAGGATTGAACCAGTCTTTCTTGCCCTCACCGAGATCGCGATAGAACGTTGGCGCGATCACCATGCCCTGCGTGAGCAGGCGGGTAAATGGCTCGTCGGAAGCGACCAGCCCCTGATCGCGTATCAGTTTGTGGAAGAAGCGCGCATAGAGCAGGTGCAGAATCGCATGTTCGATACCGCCGATATATTGATCAACTGGCAGCCAGTGATTGGCGCGCTCGTCGAGCATGGCATCGGTACAGTCATGGCTGGCATAGCGGGTGTAATACCAGGATGACTCGACGAAGGTGTCCATGGTGTCGGTTTCGCGTCGTGCCGGCTGGCCGCATTGCGGGCAGGTGCATTCATAGAATTCCGGCATCTTGGCCAGCGGCGATCCGGCGCCGGTGACCACGACATCCTCGGGCAATACTACCGGCAACTGCTCTGCAGGTACCGGCACATCGCCACACTGCGCGCAATGGATGATAGGAATAGGGCAACCCCAGTAGCGCTGGCGGGAAATACCCCAGTCGCGCAGGCGGAACTGGGTACGCTTGCTGCCCAGTCCTTTGGCTTGCAAGTCGTCAGCAATGGCTTGCAACGCTGCGTTGAAGTCTAATCCATCATATTTGCCGGAGTTGATGCACAGGCCATGTTCGCCGTAACTGTCCTGCCACGGTGCGCTAACTTCGCTGTATGCCGCGTTTGCTGAGGCGATGACAGTTTTCATCGGTAAGTCATAGTGCTGGGCAAATTCAAAATCGCGAGCATCATGTGCTGGCACGGCCATCACTGCGCCTTCGCCATAACCCATCAGCACGTAGTTGGCGACCCACACCGGCAGCTTCTCACCGGTGAGTGGATGGGTGACGACGAGGCCGGTGTCCATGCCTTTTTTGGCCTGGGTGGCGACATCGGCTTCGGCGACGCTGCCGCGTTTGCATTCGGCGATAAATTCAGCCAGTGCCGGGTTGCTGGCAGCAGCCAGTGTGGCCAGCGGGTGTTCGGCAGCCACGGCAACATAGGTGGCGCCCATCAGCGTGTCGGGGCGGGTGGTGTAGACCTTGAGTACGCCCTCAGTGCCGATGCTGTTCACGTCATAAGGAAAGTGTATTTCACAGCCGAAACTTTTGCCTATCCAGTTGCGCTGCATGGTTTTGACCTGCTCCGGCCAGTGCGGTAGCTGATCCAGCCCGCTTAACAGTTCGTCGGCATAGGCGGTGATACGCATGTAGTACATGGGGATGTCGCGCTTTTCTACCAGTGCGCCGCTGCGCCAGCCGCGGCCGTCAATCACCTGTTCGTTAGCGAGGACGGTGCAGTCGACCGGGTCCCAGTTAACTGAGGCGGTTTTTTTGTAGATCAGGTCTTTTTTAAACAGTGCGGTGAACAGCCATTGTTCCCAGCGGTAATATTCCGGGGTGCAGGTGGTGATTTCCCTGTCCCAGTCGATCGCAAGTCCCAGACTTTTAAGCTGTGTGCGCATGTGATCGATATTGGCGTAGGTCCAGGCTGCCGGTGGTACGTTGTTTTTAATTGCTGCGTTTTCCGCAGGCAGGCCGAATGCATCCCAGCCCATGGGTTGCATGACGTTATAGCCTTTAAGGCGATGGAAGCGTGCCAGCACGTCGCCGATGGTGTAATTGCGCACGTGCCCCATATGTAATTTGCCGGAAGGATAGGGGAACATGGATAAGCAGTAATACTTGGGCTTGTCATCCTGTTCTGTCGCTTTGAAGGCGGCAGTGGCTTCCCAGTCGCGTTGGGCATTGGTTTCAATAATTTGGGGTTGGTAGAGAGCTTCCATCTTTTTGCGTATGTATTGATTCTAAAGTGGCATATTATACCCCGCGAACATGCTTGCGCGTGGACAGCGGGACGGCTTAAAAGTTATACTGTGAAAATAACTGATATTTTTTTATATTTCAACTGGAGTCCTTATGTCCAAAAAACATCCTGTGATTGCTGTAACCGGTTCTTCCGGCGCAGGCACAACGACCGTTAAACGTGCTTTTGAGCACATTTTCCGTCGTGAAAACATCAGCGCGGCCGTGATCGAAGGCGATAGCTTTCATAGCTTGTCGCGTACCGAATTCAAATCGGAAATGGCCAAAGCGACTGCTGAGGGCAATAACCATTTCAGCCATTTTGGTCCTAATGCCAACCATTTTGACAAGCTGGAAGCGTTGTTCAAAAGCTACGGCAAGGATGGTAAGGGTAAGAAGCGTTATTACATCCATAGCGATGAAGAAGCGGCGTTTCATAACAAGCGGTTAAATACCAAGCTGAGCGCAGGCGAGTTTACGCCTTGGGAAGACGTGCCAGCGGATACCGATTTGCTGTTCTATGAAGGTTTGCATGGTTTGGTTGTGGACGGCAAAGTTGATGTTGCCAAGCACGTTGATCTGGGTGTTGGCGTGGTGCCGGTAGTGAACCTGGAATGGATCCAGAAGATACATCGTGATGCAGCAGAGCGTGGTTATTCTGCCGATGTCATTGTTGATACCATCATGCGCCGCATGCCTGATTATGTAAATTACATCACCCCGCAATTTTCACGTACCCACGTGAACTTCCAGCGCGTGCCGACCGTGGATACCTCAAATCCATTTATTTCGCGTGATATTCCTACGCCGGATGAGAGCTTGGTCATTGTGCGCTTTAGCGATCGCAAGGGTGTCGATTTCCCATACTTGATCAATATGATCCCTAATTCATTCATGTCACGTTCGAACACGCTGGTTGTGCCAGGTGCGAAAATGGGCTATGCAATGGAATTGATTCTGGGACCTATGATTGAGCAGATGATTGCTGCTAAAAAGAAAGCGTGATTTCGAGTTCAGTGCAAAACTATCGCGATAGAGTTGAATAGCACTTGTTGTTTAAGCGATAACACTGAATTAAAAAGAAATGGGCTGGCCTAGTGGCTATATCCTGTGCCAGGTATAACCACTAAAGGTCAGCCCGTATGTTTGTTACCCATCCAAGAGTTACCCGTTAATTTCGTTTACAGTTGTACGCTGTTGTCGCCAAAAAACTCTGTGAATAGCTAACCTGGACGATGCGCTACTAGCAAATCTTGTCTTTAAATCTGCCTTGTTATCGCTATTTCAATGAGGACTGTTTGAGCAGAAAATCAGTGAATTGCAAGGCTGGCGAATCAAGTATGCCACTATCTCTACGAATGATATGAAGAGTTTTTTGTAGTGGATCTCCTGCAATCGGTATTGCATACAATAACCCGCTGCGAACCTCATTGATTACAGCTGCTGCCATAACTAGGGAAATGCCGAGCCCGGCTTGAACGGCATGTTTTACTGCTTCAGTACTACCCAGCTGCATCGATACACTTATCGTACTCGCATCATTGCCAAAATAGTGTTGTAGCAAGTGTCCCGTTCCGCTACCAGTTTCCCCTCCCAGTAAATCCTGACCCTTTAACCAGTCACGCGGAATGCTGCTCATATTAGCCCAGGGATGGTGTGGGGGCACGATCACAACCATTTCTTCATGGCGCCAGTCTGTAGCGATAAATCCTGGTCTATTATCCCACCATTCCATGATAGCGACATCGATTTCAAAGTTTTGAAGCTTATCGGCGATGACAGTATTGATCCCAATAGTCACTTTCAGATTATGTGGCGATGCATCCTTATAAGCTTTCAAATACGGCTGTAACAGATAAATTCCGGTATTTGAACTTGCTCCAATAACAACTGAGTTTTTTTTAAATAAAGAGCTTGCACGATTGCTTATTTTTACTAGATTTTCGGCATACGGCAGGAATGCTCGGCCTTCTGGTGTTAATGTGCTTCCCGCATTGTTACGTGCTATTAAATTAACATTTAACGACTGTTCAAGCCATTTCACATGCTGTGTTACTGCTGGTTGAGATAAGCCTGTATTTTTGGCCGCACCACGAAAGCTGCCGCATGCCGCTACCTCAAGAAAAGTTGCAACGCGTTCCAAATTAATCATGAGGCTTATACCCTCGAAAATGCAGGGCTGTTGATTGCACCAACGGGTTTTTCTCCTGCCAGTGCCTGGATGATATTTTCCGCCGCTTGCCGCTCGATCTCTATTCGTACCTCGTTGACCGCCGAGCCTATGTGAGGCGTGAAAAAAGTCTGCTTGGTATTGTCAAGTAAGGCACTCGGAATACTGCCTGGTCTGCCAGATCGAGACCATTCCTCCATCTCGAATACATCGGCTGCATAACCGTTTAGTTGCCCTGTGTGCAATGCATTTATGACAGCTTGCTCATCAACCACCGAACCACGGCAGGCATTAATGAGATAGCTGCCAGGCTGCATTTTATCGATGGCATCGGCGTTAATTAAGTGTAGCGTTTGTGGTGTCATTGGTACCATCGGTACTACAAAGTTGCTAATAGCCAACAGCTCTTCCAGACTTACGTGACGAGCATTCCATGCTTGTTCCTGATTAACAGGCAATGCGATGTTGTCACTGTAAACTATTTTCATATCAAAACCCGACAGCCGTTTTGCAATCGCTTGCCCCACTGCACCCATACCGATAATGCCAATTGTACGACCTGTCAGCCCGATGCCGTACAATTCTGGACGCCAACCATGGAAACTGCCACTACGGATGTGACGATCACCCTCCAGCATATGTCTTGTCAAACCCAACAACAAGCCAATCGTCAATTCCGCAGTTGGGATAGTAAGTAAATCAGGTACGATGCTGAGCCATATTCCACGTTGGGTACATGCTTCGACGTCTAAATTATCATAACCCTTGAGCGCAGCACCAATAATTTTTAGTTGTGGGCAAGCATCAAGAAAATCGGCATCAATTCTGTCAGGCATGAACACCATCAGCGCGTCAGCATCCTTGGAGCGCAACAGTAATTCTTCGCGCGGAAGTGTCTCGCGCGTAGTATTTGGTATAACAGTTGCGGTGGTTTGCAGATAGTCGATGATTTCGGGGTGGACCCAATGAGTAAGTACAATTTTTGGTTTCATATATTTTCCAATGCTATTGGTTATTATGTCGATTACTTGAATTTTCGTCTTAAAAAGGAGCTGAATGCATCAACCAGCGTAACCATGGCTAATATAACGATTAAAATCGCCGATACTTCTTGATATTGCATGATGCGCAAAGAACCCATCAATTCAAATCCGATACCGCCTGCACCGACCATACCCATCACTGTTGATGCGCGAAAGTTATATTCCCAACGATAAATAGCCGTATCTGCCATTTGCGGCAACACCTGCGGGAAAATGCCGTGAAAAATTACTTGCAACGGGCTGCAACCAGCTGCTCGCGCAGCTTCTACTGGCGCTTGATCGGCGTGTTCAATCGCTTCGGAAAAAAATTTGGCAACCATGCCGATGGAATGTAAACCCAATGCCAATACACCAGGCAGAGCTCCAAAACCAACTGCTGCCACAAATATAATCCCCATGATAAGTTCGGGAATCGAGCGTAAGCCATTCAACAACGAACGCGCCATATGATAAATAACTGGATGTGGGCTAGTATTACGGGCTGCTAAAATACCTAAAGGAATCGAAAACAACACCGCAATAGCTGTCCCTGCAATACTCATGGCCAAAGTGTCGATCAGTGGTTTTACCCAGGTGCTGACCTGAGTAAAATCTGGTGGCATCATTTCTCCAATCAGACTGAACAAACTCGGTACACCCTCGCTCAAACGCTCTGTATCAAATAAGCCCACGTAGTACCAAGAGCCAATGATAATCGCTAATACCCACGCAATCTGTATTGTTGATCGGTTCCAAGTGCGTTGTTGCTGTGTTAATATCAAATCAAAATCAGCTTGCATGGATATGTACCCCAATAGTTAGAACTTGGAAAAATCAAGCTTCAGCAAGCTGCCTAGATTGCGCACCACATCATATTCCTGATCTGAAATCGCACCGAAACCTTCAGCTTTAAATGGCTTCAATACTTCGGGATCTTTCATATTGAGGAAAGCAGCACGGATTTTCTCTTTTAGTTCCGGTTTTAGATTGGAGCGCATGGTCCATGGGTATTGCGGAAATGGTTTCGATTCTGCTAAAACCTTAACTTTTTTACCATCAATCATGCCGCGTTGAACCAAGGTTTCGAAGATTGGTTTGCTCAAACCACCAGCCTGCGCATGGCCGTTTTGTACAGCGAGTGCTACCGCATCATGCGACCCCACAAAGTGTTCGCGGTATTGTTCACCGGCCATTAATCCCTTCTCGGCAAGCATTGATTTTGGAATCAAGTGACTTGAGGTGGAAGCTTTATCTCCATATGCAACATCTTTGTTGGCGATGTCGGCAATACTGTTAATGCCTGCTGCGGTATTGACGATCAATACAGACTGGTATGTCATGCTGCCTTTTTGTTTGAGTGCTGCGAATGGTTCAATCTCGCTTTTCTGTTTGGCCAGTACATAGGAGAGGGGGCCAAAATAAGCTAAATCGATACGACCATGACGCATTGCTTCAATCATGGATGAGTAATCGGTAGTGACGATTAACTCGATTTTTTTCCCCAGTGCTTTTTCCAGATAAAGCTCAAGTGGACGATTATTTTTGATGACAGTGGATGCGTTCTCATCCGGCAATAACGCGACTTTCAATGTTTCAGGGTCAGGGTTTGGTGCGGCGTGGACGATGCTGCCCAAGAGTGCTAATGTTATCAAGCTCAATATTGCCAATAATTTTTTCATAACAATTCCTTCTATGGGTTAAAGATTAAGCGGAAGTAAGTTGAACGTTGAGTCTGGTTGGTACAGCATGTGACGTAACAATTGATTTTTTTTGTTCGTACAGTTCAGCCGCATGAGTCGTGGTCAATTCATGCGGTGCCGCATCAAACACGATACTGCCGTGAGCTAAGCCAATAATTCGATCTGCATAGCGTTTAGCAAGATCAACCTGATGCAGACTGATGACGGCAGATATGCCGTCTTCCTTACAAATCTGATGTAACAACGCCAAAACTTTATCAGCGGTTGCAGGATCGAGACTTGCAACAGGTTCATCGGCTAAGATCAAAAGTGGCTGTTGCGCCAGGGCTCGTGCAATGCCGACACGCTGCTGTTGACCACCGCTCAGTTGATCAATGCGTGATTGCGCTTTATGCAGCAAACCAACCCGTTCCAAACTTTGTAGCCCAATGGTTTGCTCTTTATGAGACAACGGAAACAGGCTACGGAACGTTGAGTGATAACCTAAGCGTCCCATCAGCACGTTTTGGAGCGCTGTGTGACGACCGATCAATTGGTGTTGCTGGAATATCATGCCAGTTTGACGACGGTGGGTCTGCAAGGTCTTTCGGTCATCAAGATTGCCAAGACCTGCGACATTAACGTTGCCAGCATGGGGTTTACACATCAAATTAAGGCAGCGTAGCAAAGTTGATTTACCTGCACCGGATGCCCCCAGTAAGACGGTAAATTGTCCTTGATGCAATTCGATGGACGTAGGTTGTAGCGCAACAACATTGCCGAACTGCACTGAAACATTATTAAGTTTAATCATGGCCTCATCCTTACTGTTTGTGATCAAGGTTGCTCTTCGATTACAAAATTAAATTGATGGGTTATAGTAACTGAGGTTTATTACACGGAAATGACAACAACAGATATTTGATGAATGCCGTGTATATTGAGGTGCGTAATTGATAATTCGTATAGGAATGACCATCACAGCAAATTTCTAGTTAACTGTCTTGTGTTTTTAAGTGGTGAAAGGTGAATTAAGCGTTAGCATTGCTCGGCAATCTGAATGCTTTGCGAAAACTGTCCACAAATATGATGTCGATGGGGAAATGGGGTCGAATTCAGTCTGACGTAATGCAAATTTGCAGAACGGGGCGGCGAGTCGGAGGACAATGTATTTTGTTTAGGTGCAAAATGTCACAGTAAAGATCGTCAATGGTTGATTTTTTGTGTCTGAGTTGTTGCCATTTTCATTTTTCCAAGATAAACAGCTATGGAGAGGCACTATAGTTCCAAGAAAACGCTATTTATCAAATTTCAAAGAAAATAATTTTGAAAATGGTCACAAGTCGGAATGCACATTCTTCAAATATTGAACATGAGTAGCTTTGTTTAACCAAATTCCTGTATTTAATGTGCAGAATTACAGGAAAGTAAAAAACTTGAGAAAAGGCCCTGCCAGCAAGGGCTGGCGTATCATCCGGCGATAATCTCCGGCAACAAATTGCAGTTGGCGACTGGTTACGGCTACACCCAGGCCGGTAATGCCAGGACCATTGCCACGCCACTTTTCCCATTGCTCTGGTTTCGCACGCAAGTCCCAATCGGGTGTCTGACTGTTGTCAGATTCACAACGTCGGGTATTGGTAATACGGCCCTGAGTGATTTCTATCAGTACTTCGGGTGTTGGGTGATCCAGGTACCCAAAGGCCACGACTGAGTCGAAATTCGCTGCGGCTAATTGTTCCACTATCTCGGTATTGTTGTTCCATTTGTTTGTGAAACGCTTAGCCCAAGCTTCAGAGAATAAATCTTCCATGTTACCTCCTGTAATTTATTATCGCGCGAATATAGCAGAATTTGGCGCAGTATTGTTGGAGTTTTGCTGCATAAGTGTCTAGTCGAAGAAGTCAGTATTGCCGGAAGTGGTCCGCAGGCGTTCAAGAAAGTCCACAAAAGGCAAACCTAACTGGGCTTTGAGCTGTTTGGCACGCTGTTGCAGGATGGCCCTGGATGGAATGCTTGGTTGCGCGGCAAAAGCGAAGACAATGACGTTGCCGCGTTTTTCGGCCGGTAAGCACATGATGCGCTGCTCAAACGTTTCGGTGAGGCGTTGCAGGTAGATATCGAATTTAGGATCGCTGCCCCATAAATTGACAGACAGGATCCCAGTGGGGGAAAGTGCCTGCGCGCAGCGGCTATAGAAACTCTCGCTGGCGAGCGCCTCAACCTGAAATGCGGCATCAAAACCATCGAGCAAAATGCAATCCCAGCCTGCCTGATCGACCATGAATTCGGCGGCATCGGCTTGCACTACGGATAAGCGTTCGTCATTTTCCGGGACGGAAAAAAACTGGCGTGCGGTCTGGATAACCTTAGGATTGATCTCGACAGCGGTGAGTTGCATGTCTGGATACTGGTGATACAGAAATTTGGTCAGCGAGCCGCCACCCAGCCCGATCAGCAGGGCATTGGCGGGTGTGTCGGTCAGCAACAGGAATCCCAGCATGGCCTGGGTATAAGTAAGCTCCAGCGCATTGGGTGCGGAAATGCGCATGGCTGACTGGACGGTATCGTTGCCAAGGTGCAGGTAGCGGACGCCTTTTTGTTCACTGACTTCTACGGTGTCCAGATCAGAAACGGCTTTATGTATGCGGCGGTTGAAAAATCGCATCAGGGTGCTTTCATGTTGAATCCGCCAAGTTTAATCGCGGTTTCTGGGTTAAAATTAGCTATTTTACGAATAACTGGATAGTTTATACCATGCGCGTATCACAATTTTTTCTTTCTACCCTTAAAGAGGCGCCTGCAGAGGCCGAATTAATCAGTCATCGTCTCATGTTGCGGGCTGGTTTTATTAAGCGTCTTGGCTCTGGCTTATATACCTGGATGCCTTTAGGCTTGCGGGTATTGCGCAAGGTGGAAGCGATCGTGCGTGATGAGATGAATCGTGCCGGAGCAATGGAATTGCTGATGCCTGCCGTGCAGCCAGCCGAGTTGTGGCAGGAAACCGGGCGCTGGGATGTATTCGGCCCGCAAATGTTGAAAATCACTGATCGTCATGAGCGTAGTTTCTGCTTTGGGCCTACCCATGAAGAAGTAATCACCGATATCGCACGCCGCGAAATCAAGAGTTACCGCCAGCTGCCGCTGAATTTCTATCAGATACAGACCAAATTCCGCGACGAGATCCGTCCGCGTTTCGGCGTAATGCGTGCCCGTGAATTCATGATGAAGGATGCATATTCCTTCCACGCTGATTTCGCCAGTCTGGAGCAGACGTATCAGACCATGTATGCGGCTTACAGTCGTGTGTTTACTCGACTGGGCTTGCAGTTCCGTGCCGTGGCAGCAGACACCGGTGCGATTGGCGGTTCAGGATCGCATGAGTTCCATGTGCTGGCGGATTCCGGTGAAGACGCGATTGCGTATTGCCCTGATTCCGAATATGCCGCCAACGTGGAGCTGGCTGAAGCGGTGATGGCGGATACGCCACGAGCGGCGGCGAGTGCGGTGATGACTCAGGTGCCTACACCGGGCAAACACAGTATCGATGAAGTGGTGGCTATGTTGAATATTTCTCCCGATCGCATGGTCAAAACCTTGATTGTGGAAGGTGAGCATGGTGCGGTTGCATTGCTGGTGCGCGGTGATCATCAGCTGAATGAGGTCAAAGCGGCTAAATTGATAGGTCAGGAAGTGCGTTTTGCCAGTGACATCATCGTGCGTGAGGTGGCGGGTTGCGCGCCAGGGTCGATTGGTCCGGTGGGGCTGAAAATACGGGTGATTGCAGACCGCAGTGTGGCCTTGATGAATGATTTTGTCTGCGGTGCGAATGCCGATGGTTATCATTTGACCGGAGTGAATTTCGGTCGTGATTTGCCAGAGCCTGAAGTGGCGGATATCCGTAATGCGGTAGCGGGTGATCCGAGCCCGGATGGCAAGGGTGTGCTGGCGATCTGCCGTGGTATCGAAGTTGGCCATATCTTCCAGTTGCGTACCAAGTACTCGGAAGCGATGGCGTGTCAGTATCTGGACGAAAATGGCAAATCTCAGGTCGCAGAGATGGGTTGTTATGGTATCGGTGTGTCACGCATTGTCGCGGCTGCGATTGAACAGAATTTTGATGCGCGCGGCATGACCTTGCCTGCGGCGCTGGCGCCTTTTGCGGTGGCTATTGTGCCTGTTGGCTACCAGAAGAGTGAAGTTGTGCGCGAAGCTGCCGATAACCTATACAATGAACTGTTAGCCGCAGGGGTGGATGTGTTGCTGGATGACCGGAATGAACGCCCTGGGGTGATGTTCGCCGATATGGAGTTGATCGGTATACCGCATCGGGTGGTGATTGGCGAACGCGGTTTAAAAGATGCTATAGTCGAATATCAGGGTCGCACTGACGCTGCAGCGACGAATGTGCCTGTTGCTGAAATTAACGTTTTTTTAAGCAAGATATTAGGTAAATGACTCTACACTTTCTCAGATCAGGGTGGCTGCTAATGGCGTTATGCGCTGTGGCCACCAGCGCGCATGCAGGCCATCAGCTCTATGAGCCGATGGCGGCGAGTGTGCGCGCGGCGTTGAGCAAAGCGGTTTCAGATGCGCCGGTGACGAATGTCAGCTACATGAACAATGCAGAAGGTCAGGCATGGTTGTCAGAGATGTCCAGACGTCTTGCCAAACGCATGCCCGACCCGGAGCAGCGTATTGATTTTCTCAATACAGTGCATTATGAGGCGACACGTGCTGGTCTTGATCCGGAATTGGTGTTGGGTCTGATTGAGGTCGAGTCGGGTTTCAAGAAGTATGCGGTTTCCAGTGTGGCTGCGCGCGGCTATATGCAGGTAATGCCGTTCTGGACCAAGACTATTGGTACACCGGATCAGGATTTATTCCACCTGCGTACTAATCTGCGTTATGGCTGCAATATTCTGCGCTTGTATCTGGATATAGAAAAGGGCGATCTGTATCGTGCATTAGGCCGTTATAACGGCAGCCTGGGCAAGCCGGAATACCCTACCATGGTAGTGGGGGCGTGGAAACGCCACTGGTCATATACTCCGGGTGTGCAGACAGTACAACAAACGGGCAGTGTGAAAATTGCAGGGAACTGAGCGTTATACCGGCTGAATCAGGAAGATAAAGCCACCAGATTATCCCGATGGATTAATTCCGCTTCATCAATATAACCCAATGCAGCTTCAATCTGACCAGTAGGCAAACCTGTGATACGCCGTGCTTCATTGGCGGCATAATTCACCAGGCCGCGGGCAATGAGTGCGCCATCAGCGGTGACGCAGGCGACAACCTCACCCCGGGCAAAATCCCCCTCAACTGCAATCACCCCTATTGGTAACAGGCTTTTGCCGTCAATGCTGAGCGCTTTAGCGGCACCCGCATCAACGATCAGCTTGCCGCGCACTTGCAGATGGTCTGCCAGCCAGGTTTTGCGTGCGGATAATGGTGTGTTGGCGGCGATGAGCTGCGTGCCTATGGCTTCGCCTTGGGCCAGTCGCACCAGCACATTGGCTTCGCGTCCTGAGGCGATAATGGTGTGTGCACCGCTGCGTGCAGCGCGCTTGGCAGCGAGTATCTTGGTGAGCATGCCGCCACGACTGATGCCGCTACCCGCTCCACCTGCCATTTTTTCCAGTGTGAGATCGCCCGCTTGCGCCTGGCTTACCAGTGTTGCTTCTGGATGCTGGCGTGGGTCAGCAGTATATAAACCGGCCTGATCAGTGAGTATGACCAGCGCATCTGCTTCAATCAGGTTGGCGACCAGCGCACCCAGCGTGTCGTTATCACCAAAACGGATCTCGTCAGTCACCACGGTGTCGTTCTCGTTGATGATGGGTACGACTTTCAGCTTCAATAATGTGCGCAGTGTTGATAACGCATTCAGGTAACGGGTGCGGTCAGCCAGATCTTCGTGGGTGAGCAGGACTTGTGCGGTATGGATTTGATGCTGGCGGAAGCTGGTTTCATAGGCCTGTACCAGACCCATCTGGCCAACTGCGGCGGCGGCTTGCAGCTCATGGATACTGCTTGGGCGTTGCGTCCAGCCCAGTCGTTGCATGCCTTCGGCTACAGCACCGCTGGAGACCAGAATGACTTCCTTGCCCAGTGCCATCAGCTGGGCTATCTGGGATGACCAGTTTGCCAGTGCAGTATGATCAAGGCCACGACCGTCATTGGTGACAATCGCGCTGCCTACTTTGATGACGATGCGTTGCGCTGAGAGCAGGGCCGGTTTCATGGGGATTATTCTGTTTCTGGTCGGTATTCTGGTATGGAGGCAGGTGTGGTGTCTACGGCGGTTGTAGTGCCAGCAGCATCCTCGGCTTGATGTTCCAGTGCGCGTGTGGCATCAACGTGCGCCATGATGGCAAAAGTCAGTTCTTTACAGCCTGTGCCGGTGAGCGCTGAAATGGTATATACCGGACCCGTCCAGCCATAGTCGCTGATAAATTTGGCAATGGTGTCGGCGCGAGTGGCTTCATCCAGGCGGTCGATTTTGTTGAGTACCAGCCAGCGCGGTTTGTCATACAGCGTTTCGTCGTATTTGCGCAATTCTTCAACGATAGCATGCGCTTCATGTACCGGGTCGCTGTTTTCGTCAAACGGGGCGATGTCGACAATGTGCAGCAGCAACCGCGTACGTGCCAGATGGCGCAGGAAGCGGTGGCCCAAACCAGCGCCGTCCGCTGCGCCTTCAATAATGCCGGGTATGTCGGCAATGACGAAGCTCTTGTCGATATCGACGCGGACTACGCCAAGATTAGGTGCCAGCGTGGTAAACGGGTAATCGGCCACTTTGGGACGCGCGGCAGAAACTGCGCGAATAAAGGTCGATTTGCCGGCATTGGGCATGCCGAGCAAGCCGACGTCAGCCAGGACTTTGAGTTCCAGCTTCAGTTCGCGTTCTTCGCCTTCTTCACCTTGGGTGGTCTGGCGTGGGGCGCGGTTGGTGCTGGATTTGAAATGCAGGTTGCCGAGGCCGCCCTTACCGCCTTTGGCGATGACCACGCGTTGGCCGTCAACGGCCAGATCCGCAAGAATTTCATCGGAGAGCAAATCGGTAATGACTGTGCCCACCGGCATGCGCAGGACGATATCGTCCGCACCTTTGCCGTTGCAGTCTGCACCACGACCGCCTTCGCCAGGGCGCGCCCGGTAGGCGCGGGTATAGCGAAAATCGATCAGGGTGTTGATATTGCGGTCGGCGACAACAATGACGCTACCGCCACGCCCACCATCACCACCATCGGGACCGCCGCGTGGTACGAATTTTTCACGACGGAACGAAGCAGAGCCGTTGCCGCCTTTACCAGCGAATACTGCGATTTTTGCTTCGTCAATGAATTTCATGGTGTATACAGGTGGGGTGCTAAAAAGTAAAAGCCCTATCCACAGGATAGGGCTTGAGTGTGTTGCTAAGGTGCTTAAGCCGCAGGGATGATGTTAATCATTTTGCGTTTTTGTGCGCCTTTGATCACGAATTGAACGGTACCGTGTACGGTTGCGAACAAGGTGTGATCTTTGCCCATGCCGACGTTATCGCCAGCGTGGAATTGGGTGCCGCGTTGACGAACAATAATGTTACCTGCCAAAACTTCCTGGCCGCCGTAGCGTTTAACACCAAGTCGTTTCGAATGCGAGTCGCGGCCGTTACGTGAACTACCGCCTGCTTTTTTGTGTGCCATGGTTTATCTCCTTAAGCTGAAATGCCGCTGATCTGGATTTCAGTGTAATTTTGACGATGCCCTTGATGCTTTTGGTAGTGCTTGCGACGACGCATTTTAAAGATCTTAACTTTGTCGTGACGACCGTGAGACAGGACGGTGGCTGTGACCTTTGCGCCGTTAACAAGCGGTGCGCCGACCTTGATATCGTCGCCATCGGCAACCATAAACACTTGGTCCAACACAATTTCGCTGCCAACGTCCGCGGTGATCTGTTCTACTTTAATTTTTTCGCCAGCGATAACGCGATACTGCTTGCCGCCGGTTTTTATGACCGCATACATGGTGAGCTCCAAACTTCTAAACTAGAGGGAAGCGCGGAATTATAAAGAAATCAATAGCAAACGTCAAACCTTAGTTTAGGAAAGCACTGATTTAATCAAATGCAATCCATGTTTGATTAAATCAGTGCTTTCTTGTATGCCCTTGACTAAAGTATCCTGCCTACCTACTATTGAGCAATTTTGACAAGCGGTTAGTGATAATGCAGGCAATTCAAGCGTTTTTGGCGGCAGATATGCAGCGGGTTGATGAAGTAATCCGTGCGCGGCTTCATTCGGAAGTGGCTTTGGTGAGCCAAGTTTCGGAGTATATCATCGCCAGTGGTGGCAAGCGCTTACGTCCGGCTCTGGTGTTGTTATCTGCGGGTGCACTGGATTACCAGGGCATACATCACTATGAACTGGCTGCCGTTGTGGAGTTTATTCATACCGCTACTTTATTGCATGACGATGTGGTTGATGAATCCAGTCTGCGGCGTGGGCGTGAAACCGCCAATGCGTTGTTTGGCAATGCCGCTAGTGTTCTGGTGGGGGATTTTTTGTATTCCCGTGCATTCCAGATGATGGTCGGGGTGGGACAAATGCGCGTCATGGACGTGTTGTCCGATGCGACCAATATTATTGCTGAGGGTGAGGTGTTGCAGTTGATGAACTGTAATGATGCCGATATCAGCGAAGACGATTATTTGCAGGTAATACGTTATAAGACTGCCAAGCTGTTTGAGGCTGCAGTACGTTTAGGTGCGATACTGGGTGGGGCGGATGCGGCTACCGAGGAGGCTATGGCGCATTACGGCATGCACTTGGGCACAGCCTTTCAATTGATCGATGACGTGCTCGATTATTCGGGTGATCATACCGAGATTGGCAAGAATGTCGGCGATGATCTGGCTGAAGGCAAGCCCACCCTGCCTTTGTTGTATTTGCTCAAGCATGGTACGGCGGAGCAGGCAAAGATGGTGCGTCACGCGATTGAAAATGGCGGTCTGGAAGTGTTCGAGCCTATCCTGGCGGCCATTCAGGTTAGTGGTGCGCTTGATTACACACGTTCGCAGGCGCAGCGTGAAGTTGATTTGGCAATTGCTGCGATTGCTGTTCTACCTGAATCTCAATACAAACTAAGTCTGATTGCCCTGGCGGAATTTGCGGTATCAAGAAGTTACTAGGTGCAGTTTGTCGCCAGTCCCGGACTATAGCCAGTCGTGCTTTGCTCACGATTCCAGTCCTGCTTTCAGGCTATAATTAGCGCATACTTGTTCATTTTGGCGCTGATTTCTCATGTCTAAAATCCTGTTTTTTCTGTTAATTGGCGGCGGCGTTTACTTGTGGTTGCGCTCTAAGCGGCCATCGTCGCCTTCCTCCGCCAAGCCTAAATCCGCTGAAGATATGGTGCGTTGTGCACACTGTGGCGTGCATTTGCCGCGCAGTGAGGCTATTGGCTCCGAGGCGGCATGGTTCTGTAGCAACGCACACCAAAGCGAGCATCGGGGCTGATAGTGGCAATAGCGACGGATGCGGGGGTAAAGGCTGCAGCGCGACTGGCGAGCGGCCGTGCAGAGCGTAGCTGGAAATCACTGCATTATCTGAATTTGTATCGGCTGGTTGTTGCCAGCCTGTTTCTGCTGCTGAGCCTGTCTATACCCGAACAGCAGATATTCGGACAGGAAAGCCCCGTCATTTTCTATCTGTATAGCCTTATTTATATGGGCTTTGCAGCGGTTGCGGTGGTTACTATCAGCTTGCGCCAACCGCGATTTGAAGTGCAACTCGGTGTGCAGGTGATAGGCGATATTGTCATTGTCGTGCTGATGATGGCAGCCAGCGGCGGGGTAAGCAGTGGCTTGGGCTTGCTGCTGATTGTATCGCTGGCCTCCAGTGGTCTGGTGGCGCAGGGGCGTATGGTGATGTTCCATGCTGCTCTGGCGGCTTCCGGGGTGCTGATCGTGCAGACGCTGGGGGTACTGGATCATCACCATGCTGTCAGTGATTATGGCCAGGCCGGGTTGTTGGGAATAGTCTTTTTTGCTACAGCCGGTGTTGCGCATATTCTCGCCAAGCGCAATCGTCTCAGCGAGGCTTTAGCTGCTGCACGCGCCGTAGATCTGGAAAATATGGCGCAGATCAATCAGCTGGTGATTGATGATATGCAGGATGGTGTAGTTGTGCTGGATGGGGATGGCAAAATTCGCCAGGCAAATCAGCAGGCGAAGCGTTTGCTGAGTCGTGTTGGTTTGGCTTATGCCGGTGCCGGCACCAAATTGCAGCGTGCTGTGCCGTTACTCTCTGATTATCTTGATTTGTGGCGCAAGAACCCACAGGCTGAATTTCCACCGATTTCCTTAGGTTTGCACGGTGAGCAATTTTTGCCGCGTTTTATTGCGGTTACCGATAAACGTGTCATGGGGGCGGTGCTGGTGCTGGAAGACATGACGCGTATTAATGAGCAGGCGCAACAAATTAAGTTGGCAGCATTAGGGCGCTTAACAGCCAATATTGCCCATGAAATTCGCAATCCGCTGGCTGCAATCAGCCATGCTGCTGAGATATTGCAGGAAGATAACGACGGAGATCGCGGTCATCAGCGTTTGCTGGAAATTATTGCGCAGAATACGCAACGTATTAACCGTCTGGTAACGGACGTTATGTCCTTGAACCGGCGTGATCGCACCGTGACTGAGCGTATCGTTCTGGATGTTTTTTTATCAGAGTTTATTGATGAGTTCTGTTATGCGCAGACGCTGGATCGGGCCGTGTTTCGTCTGGATTTATTCGCGGATGCCTTTATTTGTTTCGACCGCGGGCATTTGCATCAGGTCATGACGAATTTATGCTTGAATGCATTACGGCATAGCCAGCAGCGGGTGGGGAGCGTGAAAGTTGCAATTCAGCATGATAATGCCATGATGGAAATTCATATTATGGATGATGGGGCCGGTGTTGCCGAAAAAGATATGGCGCGATTGTTTGAGCCATTTTTTACCACAGAGTCGAGTGGTACCGGGTTAGGTTTGTATATTTCAAAAGAATTGTGTCATGCCAATGCGGCCTATCTGGATTGTGTGTCTACGGGTAAAGGCGGGCATTTCAGAATTACTTGCCAGGAGGGTGGATGTTGAAGCGTCAGGCTAGCGAAATGATCCCAACCGTACTTATTGTTGATGACGAAGCGGATATTCTGGAATTGCTGGAGATCACGCTGTTGCGTATGGGACTGGATGTGGTGAAGGCGACGTGTGTGGCCGACGCCATAGCGAGCTTGAAACAGAGCGAATTTAATCTGTGCCTGACCGATATGCGTTTGCCGGACGGCGATGGGCTGGAAATAGTACGTTACATACAGGCAGAGCGACCGACTATCCCTGTTGCGGTAATTACGGCTCATGGCAATACCGATAATGCAGTGACCGCGCTCAAGGCGGGAGCGTTTGATTATATTAATAAACCGGTGACTCTGGAGCAATTGCGGGCTTTGGTTAAGTCTGCATTGAAATTACCTGAGCGGGTAAATTCCGGCGGGCGTAATTTGGTGGGTGATTCGGCCGCAATGCAGCAGGCACGCGAATTGATTGCCAAACTTTCCCGTACCCAGGCACCGGTCTATATCACTGGTGAATCGGGTAGCGGCAAAGAGCTGGCGGCACGGCTGATACATCAGCAGAGTAATCGTGCGGCGATGGCTTTTGTGCCGGTTAACTGTGGCGCTATTCCCGAGAACCTGATGGAATCGGAATTTTTTGGTTATAAAAAAGGCGCTTTTACCGGCGCAGATAATGAGCGTGATGGTTTTTTTCAGGCTGCGAATGGTGGCATGCTGTTTCTGGATGAAGTGGCTGACCTGCCGTTGGCCATGCAGGTGAAGCTGTTGCGGGTGATACAGGAAAAGAAAGTGCGCCGTCTGGGCAGTAATGTTGAAGAACCCGTTGATGTGCGCATCATCAGCGCAACCCATCAGCATTTGGCGCGATGTGTCGAGGAAGGGCGTTTTCGCCAGGATCTGTTTTATCGGTTGAATGTCATTACCCTGAAAATGCCTGCATTGCGGGAGATGCGTGAAGATATTCCGTTGATTGCACAAACGTTGCTGGCAAGATTGGCGAGTGAGGCCGGCATGGGTTCCCCTAGTCTGACCAAGGCTGCTGCGACGGCGTTGTCGCAATATGATTTCCCCGGTAATGTGCGTGAGTTGGAGAATATTCTGGAGCGCGCATTAGCCTTGGCAAGCAGCGTACAAATCGACGTGGATGACCTGCACCTGACGCCTGCGGTAGAGGAAAACGCAGGTGAGATTGCCCAGCCGGGCATGCAATGGCCGCTACAGGATTATCTGGACAGGCTGGAGCGGGAGGCGATACAGGCCGCATTGGAGAAAACGCGTTACAACAAAACGGCAGCCGCCAAATTGCTGGGTGTTACTTTTCGTGCGTTGCGTTATCGTTTGGAACGTCTGGGGATGGATTAGGGATTTGCTGAGTCAGGATGCCAAGCGAAGTACGCTTGGCATCCTTAGGTTTTTATAACAGCATGGCTGCCAGATATGCGACATATAACGCGCCATTTACCCATAAATGCCACACACGTAATTGCCCACGTGCGAGCATCAGGCGTAACCAGGCAGCGGCAATGAGCGTGACGACGATCCCCATGAACACCGCTGGCTGCGGTGTCCACGGGGTCAGGCTGATACCGATTGCTGGCAGCAGCGTGCCCTGAAATACCATGGCGCCAGTGATGTTGCCAAATGCCAGCGTGTCCTTATGGCGGCGTATCCACAGTATGCTGTTCACTTTTTCCGGTAGTTCGGTGGCGATCGGGACGATCATCAGTGATAACAGCAGTGCGGAAATGCCGAGTATCGGCGCTGCCTGCTGGATGCCATGGATGAAACCCTCTGCGCCGGCCACCAATAACCCTAGACCTAACACAAGCTGCAGAATTATGGTGGCCATGTTGGTAGGGATGCCTACTTTATTCAGGAACATCGCGCCTTCAGCCTCGGTGGCGTGGCCATCATTCACTAGGTTGGCAGAGGCGCGTATGGTCATCAGCACATAGATGAAGTAAATGAACACCATGCCAAAAGAAAAAACGGCACGCATGGTGGTATTGTCGTGCGGTATGAACATGGCAGTGCAGGCCAGGCCGAAGGCAACCAGAAAGAAATTCATGTCACGGGTCAGGCCGGTGCGCTCGGGGTTGTAATGGCCTTGTACACCGCGTTTTTTCAGCACAGCAAAGCTCAGTAGTGACAGTGACAGCGTGGACAACATCAATGGGGCTCCCAGGATCGCACCGACGCCGATTTCCTGGTTAACAGCGGCATCCGTAGTACCGGCAAAAATCGCCAGTAACGGCACCATGGTTTCCGGTAGCGCAGTGCCAACAGCCGCGAATAATGAGCCTGTTACGCCTTCTGAAATTTTGAGCTTTTCGCCCAGATGTTCCAGCGCGTTAACGAATACTTCCGCTGCGACCAGAATAACAATTAAAAAGCCGAATAATTCTAACCAAAGCATGATTTCCCCTAGTGGATTGATTGTTGTGTCGTGTGTTCAAAGTGTGCCGTAATGCGTAAATCCAAGCCGATCTGGCGTACATCGTGAATGCTTAATTCGCGACGACTGCTCATCCCGGCGGGTTCGGGTAGCGTGAATAAGCCGCGCGCCGTATCGCCGAGTAAAGTCGGGGCGAGGTACATCACCCACTCGTCGACCAGACCCGCCATGATCAAGCCAGCATTCAAATGCGCGCCTGCCTCGGTCATGATCTCGTTAATGCCACGCTGTGCCAATATAGCCATCAGTGCCGATAAATCAACCTTGCCCTGTAAATCATCCACTTGTATCAGCTCTGCACCTGCTTGGATCAGGCCCTCCCGCGCAGAAGCGTCGGCTTGAGTATAAGCAATTATTGCGCCTTTGTCCTGCAGTATTCTGGCATCTGTCGGCGTACGCAAGTGCGAGTCGACGATAATTCGCAGGGGTTGGCGCGTCGTCTCGATGTCGCGTACGTTGAGCTGCGGGTTGTCTGCCAATACAGTGCCGATCCCGGTCAGAATAGCGCAGGAGCGTGCACGCAGACGATGCACATCGAGGCGCGCGGCGGCAGCAGTAATCCATTTGCTGTCGCCGTTGGCGAGCGCGGTTTTACCATCCAGTGATGAGGCGGTTTTGATGCGCAGCCAGGGGCGTGCGCGGGTCATGCGCTGGATGAAGCCGATATTAAGTTGTTGCGCTTGTGCTGCCAGTAAGCCGCTGCTGGTGGTTATGCCTGCTGCAGCAAGGCGGGCCAGTCCGCTGCCCGCAACTTGCGGATTGGGGTCCTGCATGGCGGCAACCACCCGGGCAACGCCTGCAGCTACCAGCGCATCGGCGCACGGCGGGGTGCGGCCAAAGTGGCTGCATGGCTCCAATGTGACATAAGCCGTAGCGCCACGGGCGGATGTGCCGGCCTGACGTAATGCCAGCACTTCGGCATGAGGCTCACCTGCCCGCTGATGCCAGCCTTCACCAACGATGACATGATCCTTGACGATGACGCAACCTACCCGCGGATTGGGAGAAGTGGTATACAAACCGCGTTCAGCCAGGCGTAACGCCTGCGCCATGTAGGAGTAATCATCGGCTGTCCACATGCCTACTTGTCCAGATCTTTTAATACGTCGCGGAAATCATCGACATCCTGAAAGCTCTTATATACGGAGGCAAAACGGATGTAGGCAATCTTATCGAGTCGTTTCAGCGCCTGCATGACCATTTCTCCGATCTGGCGTGCCGGTATTTCACGTTCGCCCAGTGACAGCACGTGTTTAACGATCAATTCAATTTCCTGGTCGACATATTCGGTAGGGACTGGCCGCTTATGCAGCGCGCGGCGAAACCCTTCGCGCAGCTTGGCGGGCGAGAACTCCTCGCGGCTACCGTTGGTTTTAACGACTTGTGGCAAGCGTAACTCCACTGTTTCGTAGGTGGTGAAACGTTTATCACAGGCACCGCAACGCCGCCGGCGTCGTACCGAGTCGCCGGCTTCCGACACCCGCGAATCCGCAACGTGTGTGTCGAAAGAACCGCAGAATGGACATTTCATCTGCGTTTAGCCGTAGACAGGGTATTGCTTGCACAAAGCCTGTGCGGCTGTGGCTACGCGGGCAATGACGGCATCGTCTGCTGGTGCGTCCAATACGTCTGCAATCAGGTGGGCAAGCTGCTCAGCTTCTTTAGCGCCAAAGCCGCGGGTGGTCATGGCCGGGGTGCCGATACGGATGCCTGAAGTGACAAAAGGCTTTTGCGGGTCATTAGGAATCGCATTTTTGTTAACGGTAATGTGCGCGCGTCCCAGTGCTGCTTCAGCATCTTTTCCGGTAATGTTTTTAGCACACAGGTCCAGCAGGAATAAATGTGAATCAGTGCGGCCGGACACAATACGCAAGCCACGGGCTTGTAGTGTGGTTGCCATGATGCGGGCATTGGCAATCACTTGTGTCTGGTAGGTTTTGAAGTCGTCGCTCATGGCCTCCTTGAAGGCAATCGCTTTGGCCGCGATAACGTGCATCAACGGGCCGCCCTGGGTGCCCGGGAAAATGCTGGAGTTCAGCTGCTTTTCAAACTCGGCGCGAGCCATAATCAGGCCGCCACGTGGGCCGCGTAATGTCTTGTGGGTCGTGGAGGTGACGAAATCAGCAATACCGACCGGGTTAGGATAGATACCTGCCGCGACCAGACCGGCATAATGCGCCATGTCGACGAACAGGTAAGCCCCTACGCTGTCTGCAATTTTGCGAAAACGTTGCCAGTCGATAACCAGGGAATAGGCAGATGCACCGGCAACGATCATTTTAGGCTTGTGCTCCAGCGCCAGGCGCTCGACTTCGGCATAGTCAATCTCTTCGGTTTCAGGATGCAGGCCATAGGTCACTGCATTAAATAACTTGCCGGAGAAGTTCACTGAAGCGCCGTGGGTCAAGTGACCGCCATGAGCCAGTGACATGCCAAGTATAGTGTCACCGGGTTTGAGCACAGATAAGTAAACCGCCGCGTTGGCTTGTGAACCGGAATGCGGCTGCACGTTGGCGTATTCGGCACCAAATAACTGTTTAACGCGATCAATAGCTAATTGTTCTGCGACGTCGACAAACTCACAGCCGCCGTAGTAACGCTTGCCTGGGTAGCCTTCGGCATATTTGTTGGTCAACACGGAGCCTTGTGCTTCCATTACCGCCGGGCTGGTGTAATTTTCGGAAGCAATCAGCTCTATGTGGTCTTCCTGGCGACCGCGCTCATCTTCCATTGCTTTCCATAAGTCCGGATCGGTAATGGCGATGGTGTCTTGGAGATTAAACATGGCAAATATCCTCAGGGTGATGTGTCAAAGTGTTAAATAAGGTGAATTTCATATTTTATCACGCTGTGGTGTTGCTAATATGCGAAAAAAATTAATAACAGGCGCACACAAATAAAAAATATTGCGTATAATTTTCCTACGAACGAAAAGATGTTTCGTTTGTCCACGCTTGCGCTTCCGTTCATAGCGTGTGCAAGTTGGATTTTTTGTAATTTTAAAATTTTGGAGATTTATATAATGACCCGTTCCTTGCTGATCGCTGCTCTGATGGCTTTAACCCTGACCGCTTGTGGTAAAAAAGATGAAGCTGCAGCTCCTGCTGCTGACGCTGCTCCTGCTGCTGCTGAAGCCGCTGCTCCTGCTGCTGCTGCTGACGCTGCTGCTGCTGCTCCAGCCGCTGCTGCTGCTGCTGCTCCAGCCGCTGCTGCTGACGCTGCTGCTGCTGCTGCTCCAGCCGCTGCTGAAGCCGCTGCTCCAGCTGCTGCTGCTGACGCTGCCGCTAAATAAGAATTTATTCTTGTTTATGAAAAAGCCGACCTGATGGTCGGCTTTTTTGTTGCCTGCATTTTTTATGAAGTGATTTTTAGGTAGAATAAAACCACTTCCTATCTATCCTATTCTGTGAATAATCCAAATGGCACACTCTTTAACCGAAATACTCGCGACGCAGGCGGTTTATGCTGATCTTTCCCAGTCTGGTTTAATTGCCTTTGAGGGTGACGATACCACGACATTTTTGCAGGGGCAGCTGACAAATGATGCGCGTCAACTGGCCCAGCATCAGGCTCAATACAGCGGATTCTGTTCACCCAAGGGGCGTTTGCTTGGCAGCTTCCTGTTGTGGCAACAGGGAGAGAGTACGTATCTGCAACTGGCAGCCGAGTTGCAGCCCGCATTGCAAAAACGACTGTCCATGTATATTTTGCGGTCCAAAGTGAAAGCACGTGATGCGCGTGAGGAATGGCTGCGCCTGGGTATCGCCGGTCATGGCGCCGCCGCGGTGGTTAAAGCGCTGACTGGCTGTGAAATCGATGCGGATATGAAAACGGCCGAGGCGGGTGCTGTCAGTGTGATTCGTCTGGCGAGCGAGCGTTACCAGCTTACGGTGCCGGCTGCAGACAGAGACGGTGTATTAGCGCAGATCGCACAACAAGCCACTGCTATCGACATGGATCAGTGGCAATGGCTGGAAATACGTGCCGGTGTACCAACTATCGTGGCTGCGACACAGGAACAGTTTGTACCGCAAATGGTAAATTTCGATTTGACCAATAGCGTAAATTTCCAGAAGGGCTGTTACACCGGGCAGGAAATTGTTGCGCGTACCCAATATCTGGGTAAATTGAAACGGCGCATGTATCTGGTGCACGCTGAGGTGGCAATGGCTGCCGGCGACGAGATTTACAGCCCGGATATGGAAGGTCAGGCCATGGGTATGGTAGTGAATGCCCAACCTGCCCCTGATGGCGGCTGGGATGCACTGGCAGTGATGCAAATCAGCAGTGTAGCAACGCAACCCTTGCATGTGAAATCGCTGGATGGCGCGCTGCTGACTTTGCAGGATTTGCCTTACGCACTCGCCTGAACATGACGGATACCTCATTAACCGATACGGTTTTAGGCAAACCGACCTGTTATCAGACCGAGTACAGCCCGGGCTTGCTATTTGCCATCCCGCGGCAGATCAAGCGTGATGAAATCGGCCTGACTGGCACCTTGCCGTTTATGGGTGCGGATATCTGGAATGGCTATGAGCTGTCATGGCTTAATCCGCGCGGTAAGCCGCAAATCGCCATCGCTACCTTCATCGTACCGGCGGACTCGCCGAACATTATCGAATCGAAATCGTTCAAGCTGTATCTGAATTCATTCAATCAGACGCGGCTGGATAGCAATGAAGAGCTGTTGAACAGATTGCGTGCTGATTTGAGCCAGGCTGCTGGCGCGTCAGTGCAGGTGCGCCTGACTTTGCCGGAAGCTTTCTCCAGTTTGGCTATGGGTGAGCTGGAAGGGGAGTTGCTGGATCGGCTGGATATCGAGATCGACAGCTACACGCCGAATCCTGCATTGTTATCAGTGCAAGCGGATGCGGAGCCGGTAGAACAGAAGCTGGTGTCGCATTTGCTCAAATCTAATTGTCTGGTGACCGGACAGCCGGATTGGGCCAGCGTGCAGATACATTATGTCGGGGCGCCAATTGAGCAGGCCGGGTTATTGCAGTATCTGATTGGTTTTCGTACGCACAATGAGTTTCATGAGCAATGCGTAGAACGTATTTTTGTTGATGTCCTGCGTCAGTGCAAACCGATCAAATTATCGGTGTATGCCCGTTATACCCGTCGTGGCGGGCTGGATATTAATCCGTGGCGCACCAATTTCAGTACCGGTGGCCTGCCGCCAAATCTGCGTCACGCCCGGCAGTGAGCCGGGGTCGCGAGCTCGCCGCTGAAGCGTTCGGTAACTCTGTTACCGTTGATGAACATGGCGATGTCGAACTCAGCCAAAGCGCGCGTCAGCTGTTGCTCAAAGTCAGCGCTATTGCTGATGTCTTCATAAATCTCCATCCACGTCAGCGGGTCATTATGGCGCTTCAGCAGCTTGCCATAATGACCGCTGCGACAACCTAGCCGTGCTTGCATGCCGCGGATTTGCTGTTCGGTTTCCGGGTCGTCCGTCAGCACCCGATAGTAAATGTAATAGTGCAGCGACATCGCATTTACATCCCCGGCATCATGCCCTTCATGCCGCGCATCATTTTGGCCAGCCCGCCCTTGGACATCATCTTCATCATTTTCTGGGCTTGCTCGAATTGTTTCAGCAAGCGGTTTACTTCCTGAACCGAAACGCCAGCACCTGCTGCAATGCGGCGCTTGCGCGACGCCTTGAGGAGTTCCGGCTTGCTGCGCTCCTGCGGGGTCATTGAATTGATAATGCCTTCGATGCGGTTGACCGCTTTTTCATCGGCACCGGCGGGTATCGCTGCACCCGCTGCGCCAGGCAACTTGTCCATCAGCGCGGAAATGCCACCCATCTTGCGCATTTGCTGGATCTGCGCCTTGAAATCTTCCAGATCAAAGCCTTTGCCCTTTTTGATCTTGTCTGCAAAGCGGGCGGCTTCTGCATGATCGACATTGCGCTGAGCATCTTCAATCAGCGACAGCACGTCACCCATGCCGAGCACGCGGGAGGCCATGCGTTCCGGGTGGAACGGTTCCAGTCCGGTGAGTTTCTCGCCGACGCCGACGAATTTGATCGGCTTGCCGGTGATATGGCGTACAGATAATGCTGCACCGCCGCGCGAGTCGCCGTCAAGTTTGGTGAGGATGACGCCGGTCAGCGGTAAGGTCTCGTTAAAGGCGCGCGCGGTGTTGATAGCATCCTGACCCTGCATTGCATCAACAACAAACAGTGTTTCAACCGGTTTGAGCGAGGTATGCAGTTCACGGATCTCATCCATCATCACCTGATCGATACCCAGACGGCCGGCGGTATCGACGATGAGCACATCGTGAAAATGTTTCTTGGCGTAATCCTGTGCCGCCAGTGCAATATCCAGCGGTTTCTGCTCGCCGCTGGAGGGGAAGAAGTCGACTTCCAGCTGGCTGGCCAGAGTTTTAAGCTGCTCGATAGCGGCGGGACGGTACACGTCGCAACTGACCAGCAGCACTTTTTTCTTCATCTGCTCCTTGAGCAGTTTGGCGAGCTTGCCGCTACTGGTGGTTTTACCGGAACCCTGCAAACCGGCCATAAGGATGATGGCCGGTGGGGTGGTCGCCAGATTGAGGCCGACATGCGCTGTGCCCATCAACTTCGTGAGTTCGTCGTGCACTACGCCGATTAATGCCTGGCCGGGCGTCAGGCTTTGCAGCACTTCTACGCCGAGCGCTTTTTGTTTCACATCATTGATGAAATCTTTAACGACAGGGAGTGCGACGTCGGCTTCGAGCAGCGCCATACGCACTTCACGCAGGGCATCCTGAATATTGTCTTCCGTCAGTCGCGCTTGTCCGCGCAAGTTTTTAATAACGGAGGAAAGGCGCGTGGTTAGGTTTTCTAGCATTTGTAATGTTCCATTGGTCGCCAAAACGATGAAGATATGATGTAAACTTTGAGTTTATAGCATTTCACCTATTTTACATCAGATGAGCATCCCCTGGCTTTATCCTCTTGTTAGTTTACTGTATGCCCTGGTCGGTTGGCATTTCTGGCGCACGCGCTGGCATGGTGTTGCAGAAACGGCAGCTTGGGAGCCGTTCGCCTTGCTGGTGCCGATGTCGCTGCATTTCGGCTTGCTGGGGGTAACTACGGTCACCGATTTAGGTGTGCAGCTTGGCATAGGCAATGTGCTGTCGATGATCGCCGGGCTGGCTATACTGATTTACTGGCTGAGCAGCTTCCACTCACGCATGGAGGCGTTGAATGCGCCCCTTGCAGCGATTGCTGCGGTTGCTGTGCTGGCGCCACTGGTGCTGCCCGAAGCCCATTTGCTGGCCAATACCGAACTGCTGGCGTTTCGGTTGCATTTGCTGATTGCACTGTTGGCCTACAGTTTATTTACTATTGCAGCGCTGCATGCCACCCTGATGTCCATAGTGGAAAAACGTCTGCATCACGTCAGCAATAGCGATATGACGGTAAATTTGCCGCCGTTGCTGACATTGGAGAGCCTGTTATTCCGTCTGATCGGTCTGGGTTTCACCCTGCTGACGTTGACGCTGGTGACAGGTGTGCTGTTTTCCGAAGAAATTTTTCATAAACCCGCCGAATTTAATCATAAAACCGTATTTGCCGTGTTGTCATGGCTGATTTACGCAGTGCTGCTCGGTGGGCGCAGATTACGTGGCTGGCGCGGTAAGGTCGCAGTACGCTGGACATGGGTAGGTTTTGCCATGTTGCTACTGGCTTACATCGGCAGCCGTTTTGTATTGGAAACCCTGTTACATCGTTACCCCGGATAATTTGAAGGAACTGGCATGAAATCAATTAAAATCACCGATGTCGGCACGCTTAAAAACGAGCTGAACAAGTATAAAAAAGGCAAGAAACTCGACATTCGTTATTTCAATCAGGCAGCGCGTCTGGCCTGGTTAGGCAAGATCACCATGAGCCCACTGGATGCAGAAGATGAAACCTGCCAGTCCTGGTTGCTGCACGTGCAACCGCCAGAGGGTTTTACCGCACATTTTATTGACGTAGATGAAGACCTGATCAACGAAATTCACGTACTCGATGCTGAACAGGGCCAGTATCTGGCTGAAATCATGCGCGCCGGTTTGTCCGCACGTGCCGAGGAGCTGGAAAACCTGAATCGGCGTGATTTCTATTTCGGTAAATTCTTCAAAACCGACGCCGATGCACCCGCATCAGGAGAGGCATCATCCAGCAGTTAAAAGCCCGCTGGATAGATCTAGGCGAGTGTGACCCGGAAGACTACCATGCCACTTATGCGGGAGTGGCCGAAGCAATGCAGGCAGGTGATGACCCGGTGGTCGTGTGGGGTACGCCTGCTGCCCATTTCTGTCTGGGGCAACATCAGTCCGCCGCAGCGGAACTCATCACCGACCCTCACGTACCTGTCATCCGCCGTCCTTTAGGCGGGGGCGGGGTTTGGCTGGATCGGCATCAAGCCTGCATGGTACTGATCGCGCCGCGCGATTTTTTTCCTAACCGTACCGAAGGCTGGTATGCCCATGCCCTGGCGCCCATGTTGCAGGTATATAGCGAGATGGGCTGGGCGGCGTCACTGGTGCAGCAGGATGTCTGGCTCAATGGCAAGAAACTGGCGGGCAGTGGTGCTGCAACCATAGGTTCGGCCGGTGTCGTCGGTACCAGTTTTTTGTTGAAATTTCCGGCGGATGAATTTACCCAGTTGATTGCAGTTCCATCGGCAGGGTTTCGCTCATGGTTAAGCGCCGCCTTGCAGGAAGCCATCACCAGCTGGTCAGAGCATGCGCCGGTGCCGGAACTGGCATGGCTGTCATTGGTCTATCGGCGCGCGGCAACGGGTATATTTGGTTGGCGCTGGGAGCAAGCGATGCTGCGTGATGATGAGCGAGCTGCGCGCGACGAATATCGCGCTGAATTGGTGCCTGAGAACGATACGCCGAACCGGCTGGTGCCGCATGGCATTAAAATCAACGCACAGAGTTTTCTTACCGAACAGCATTTTGATGGCCGCTGGGTGCGGGTACTTACGCAGGGCCAGACTATCGCTCGCGTCGCAATGTCACACCTGCCGCAACTGCCCGAACACAGCCTGACCGACATTGCACTAACTGAAGCGGGATTGGGCGCAGTGTTGCAAGATTACTTGCCTGCTGCCGTAGTGCCGTTCTGGGCGCAGTGCATATTGACGACAGCGCATTTCGCCGATAAACCCTGATAGTAGAGACATTCACATGACAGAACCCACCATCGCCGCAAGACTGCAGCGCAAATTTATCCTGATGAGCAACGACCCCGCGCTGCACGAAGCGCTGCAAGCGGCATTGCCTGAAGGCTGGGAAATGGTCGCGACACTCGACCTCGACAGCCTGGGCACCTTTGATCAGATACTGCTGTACCGGTTTATCTTCCTTGATCTGGATACGCTGACCGACGACTTTGACCCGCAAGACGCCATCCGCAAAGTGCGCATGGAACTCATGCTCAATGTAGCCATCTTCTGCTTTGGTGGCAGTCAGGATGAACGTGACCAGGCCCGGCTCAACCGCGCTGATCGTTTCTTCGAACGCGAAGAAGCCTCAGAGCGCCTGCTCCAGTTCTGCCACCAGTACCGCTGGGGTGAATAATTAACACCCGACCACCACTCAAGGTCGTTATCCGGCCATCGCGTTATTTACTGCTAGCGGTTATGAGCGCACATGCACTGGCATTACTGGCAACATGGCTGGCCGCCGTCGCACCCCCCTGGCAAATCGGCGGCACCCTCCTGCTGACCACTAGCGCCATCTATTATTTTCAGCAATTACGCCAGTCGCCAATTTCAGCCATTGAAGCCGATGAAACCGGTTACCGCCTGTTGCACCAAGGGTTATGGGTAGATGCCGATTTGCTGCAAGCTTTTGTCACCGCTCCATTGACCGTTATTCAATTCAAGCTGACCTCTGGTGTGCGTGTTGCTGTCCCGCTGTTGGTGGATAGTATGGGTGTGGATGATTATCGGCATTTGCGGGTGTGGTTACGGTGGGTAAGGTATGGCGGGGTGGATTAGCACCGGATGCCGCAGCAATAACAAAAAATCGTTTACACAGAGTTGTTTACAGCCTCCATTAGCTCTTCCCTCCGCTACTTTACTGTGCTCCAAAGCTCATCTTGGAGTTGGTTCACTAATAGATCAGAGGAATCGTATGGCATAGTTTGAATGGTTACAATTCGCCAAAACACAGAACCAAGCTGCAAGACATCAACATTAAGACGATTGCTGTTGTTGACCACGCTACCAGAGCCATGCCAGTTATTCTCAAAGAAATTCCCGCCATCTGAAAATCGCATATTGGCTACAGTGCTTTTCTGAAATGCACTTACGTAGTCATCCAATGAATAGCCAGATACTGTTTCCACTGCAAGAATGACTGTAGCTTGATTTGCTTGCTCAGAGAACATATATATTTCTTGTCCATCAGCGTTTGGTTGTACAGTATATTTCCACCTCGAATCAATTTTTGCACTAAGTTTAGGGTAATCCCCCCAGCAAATAATTGCATTTAAAAGTAGAATTTTCTTAATTAGGATTTAAGGATTTTTTACATG
>NZ_BHGL01000027.1 GCF_003864975.1 Sulfuriferula thiophila | reverse complement strand
GAAAATTGCGTCCGAAAATCAGTGAAAAAGGGGTTTTTCTACAGCGTCAACGTAAAAGTAAGGGGCTGGCCGCGTCTGAAACGCAACGTAGCCCTAAAAGCAAAACGATACTACACGCCAAACCGAAGCTGCATAACGGCCAGTCCCGCTTGACTGCAGGGTTAGACCTCATTTTTAAACTTCCACCGAGTTAAATGCAGAGGATAAGCAAGAACACGGCTGGATTGAATTGCAGTTTTTAAAGCGATGCCTGAAGCAACGCGATAACCAACACCCCAACCAACAATAAAACCTGTAATTGAAGCCACAGTAAACAACCCAAATGTTGAAAGTAATGCCAAGGTAGCATAAATAACTTGTGATGCACCACTCAGCTCACCGATAACTTGATTTAGCCCCAAGCACAACAAGAGAGCCGCTATTACAAATGGCATGGACAAGGCTTGAAACAAAAAAACTCCTGGAAAAGAGCCAACAATGCCCCCAGCAATGCGCTTAGCAATATTTCTGCGAGATGACGAAACGGCAACTATTAAGCAAAGTGCAACCGCAATACACGCGATACAAACGTAGATAAATAATATTGTGAAATATGCGATTATTTGCATTGAGTTCTAACGTCTATTAGGGTACACGATTGTCGAACAACTCATTCCATCCCTCACAGTTCTCTGCGCTACAAGCGAAAAGTTTAGTGTCCGGTGCGTCACACGGGGCAGCAAGATTATCTTTCAGGAAACGACAGTCAGCAAACGTGGATTCCATGAACCGACAACCAGCAAATGATGTACCCCGAAATGTGCAGCGTTCAAACTTGCAGTTGAAAAATAACGCCAAGTTGAACATGCCCCAATAGAAATCAAGATCGCGAAACTCGCAGGAAATAAACACATCATCGAAGTCTCCGCCCTCTAAGTTTGCGGACTCAAAGGAGCAATAACGGAACATGGCATCGCGTGAAGCCAATACGTCTTTGACTTGCTTCGCTTCGCGGTATGTCTCGCCTTCATGCAGCATGAATTTCCCTAACGTAATGGAATGGACGCCCACTTCCCAATACGGCATCCAAGTGCCAAAGTAGTGGTTGTGCTTAAGCAAA
>NZ_BHGL01000026.1 GCF_003864975.1 Sulfuriferula thiophila | reverse complement strand
AGCGCCTCTGAAACGATTTCGGCTTTGAGGCGCTCTTCAGCATACATCTTTTTAAGCCGACGATTCTCGTCTTCCAGCTCCTTGAGCCTGGCCATCATGGAGGCATCCATGCCGCCAAATTTGGCACGCCATTTGTAAAATGTCGCTGAACTCATGCCGTGCTCCCGGCATAGTGTCGGCACTGGCGTGCCTGCCTCCGCCAGCTTCAATATCTGCATAATCTGGTTGTCACTAAATCGGGTGGTCTTCATGTAAAAAATCCTTAAATCCTAATTAAGAAAATTCTACTTTTAAATGCAATTATTTGCTGGGGGGATTACC
>NZ_BHGL01000025.1 GCF_003864975.1 Sulfuriferula thiophila | reverse complement strand
TACCGTCCCGTGGTGGGGTCATAATCCCGCGCCATGTTGTAGTGCAGCCCGGTCTCCGCATCATAGTATTGCCCAGGGAACCTGGGATTGAACGTGAACGTGCCCTGCCCGCTCGGGTTGCTGTTGGCAGCCCCGGCACTGAACGGGTCGGTCTGGTCGTTGCGCCATACGATGGTGTTGGCAGTATTGGTGATGAGCCTTGGGGTGTTCAGCTGATCGGTGTAGATGTAGTCGATCTGTGTTGCGCTTGGCAGTACGGCAACGGGGGTGTCGTCCAGATACACATAAGCGGTACTGCTGCTGACGTTGGTTTCATACACGAGGTGCCCTGCTGTGTCGTAGACGTAGCGGGTGGTGCTGCTGCCGCTGGTTTTGGCAGTGCGTTGCCCCTGGGCGTTGAGGCTGTAGCGGGTGACGTTGGTGGTGCGCCGGTTGACCGGGACGCTGACCTGGCTCATCCGTCCTCGGGCATCATAAGTGTAGGTGCGGGTGCCGTCTGCGGTGAGGTTGCCGGTGGCGTCATAGCTGTTGGTTTGGGCAGTAGGACCAGCGGTGCTGGTGAGGCGGTTGCTGGTGCTGCTGATGCTGTAGGGATAGCTGGTGGTGCCGACCATGAGTTGGGTGCGGTTGCCGTTGGCGTCATACTGGTAGCTCTGGTTGGCGCTGGGGGTGGCGTAGCTGGTGAGGCGGTTGAGTGGGTCGTAGGCGAGGGTCTGCGGGTTGGCAGGGTCGCTGATGCCGGTGATGCGTCCTGCGGTGTCGTAGCTGAGGGTTTTGACGGTGGTGTACAGCGGGTAGCTGCTGAGCAGGCCGTCGCTGTTGAAGCTGCGGCTGTAGCTGAGGCCGTTGCCCCAGGTCCAGGATTTGGCTGCGCCAAACGGTTGGTACTGGATGTTGGTCAGTAAGGGGGTGGTGTTGACGGTGAGGCTGCTGATGCGGCCCTGGGTGTAGTTGTAGCTGACGGTCTGGCCGTTCGGGTAGGTGAGCTGGGTGAGCTGACCAGTCGTGGCGTCATAGGCGTATTGCAGGGTGTCAACGCCCTGGGTTTGGCTGGTGAGGTGGCCGTATTGATCGTACTGGTAGCTGGTGGTGCCGCTGCTGTCGACCATTTGGGTGAGGCGGCCGATGCCGTTGCTGCCCTGGTCCCAGGTGTAAATTGCCTGGGTGCCGTCCTGGTAGGTGGCGGTGGTGATGCGGTTGAGGGCGTCATAACTGTAGCTGGTCGTCTGGTTCTTGGCGTCGACTTTGGTTTTGAGGTTGCCGGCGCTGTCATAGCTGTAGCTGGTGGTGCCGGTGTCGGGGCTGACGATGCGGGTGGTGTCGCCGAAGGCGTCCTGGCTGTAGCTGGTGTTGAGGGCGCGTGGGTCGGCTATCTGGGTGAGTTGGTCGAGCGGGTTGTAGCTGGCGGTGGTGGTGCCGAGGTTGGGGTCGGTGGCCTGGATGAGGCGGTTTAACGCGTCATACTGGTAGCTGGTGCTGTGGTTCAGGGCATCAGTGGTGTTGGTGAGGTTGCCGTTGGCGTCATATTGGTAGGTGGTGGTCTGGTTGACGGCACCGATGTCCTGGTAGAGGCGGTTCAGGGCGTCGAAGCTGCGGCTGTGGGTGGCGACATTGATGCCATTCGGATCATAAACGTCTTCGCGGGTGCGGTTGCCCATGGCGTCGAGGGTGTAGTGGATGTGGTTGCCCTGCCCGTCCTGGATGTCGGTGAGGCGATGGGCGGCATCATAGGTGTAACTGATGGTCTGGCCGCTGGGGAGGCTTATCTGGATGAGGTTGCCAGCGGGGTCGTAGCTGTATTGGGTGAGGAGGTTGCCTTGGGTGAGGCGGGTGAGGCGTTGTCTTAAGTCGTAGGTGAGGCTGGTCGTGAGGCCGTTGGGGTCGGTGAGGCTCAGGGGTTGGCTGTTGGCGTCGTATTGGGTGATGTTGGTGGTTTGGTTAAGGGCGTTAGTGACGCTGCTGATCTGGCCGCGGCAGCCGAGGGGGGCTGTGCCGTTGCAGGTGGCGGCGGGATCATAGTAGTTGGTGGTGGTGAGGTCAGTAACGTCGGTGCGGGGGCCGTCAACCACTTTGCTGAGGACGGCGCCGGGGACGGTGCTGGAATAAGTGTAGCTGGTATTCCAGCTGCGGGTGGTGCCGAGAGCAGTGTCCTGAACGCTGTATTGGGTGACGTTGCCGTGGCTGTCGTAGGTGTAGCGGGTAATTCTGCCGGGTTCGGTGATGCTGTCGGGCAGGCGGAAGTTGGTGTCCCAGACGGTGCTGATGGTGCGGGCCTGGGCTGTGCCAGCAGCTTCGGTGCGGCTGGTCTCGAGGTTGCGGCTGAGGTCGTAGGTATAGGTGGTGACGACGCCGTTGAAGTCGGTGCGTGAAGCGATGTTGCCGTTGGCGTCGTAGCTCAGGGC
>NZ_BHGL01000024.1 GCF_003864975.1 Sulfuriferula thiophila | reverse complement strand
GGAACAGAAACGATTCGGGTGGGAAAATTGCGTCCGAAAATCAGTGAAAAAGGGGTTTTTCTACAGCGTCAACGCCAAGTTAACCGGCAGAGCGGAGCCGGCCTGCCGGCGGAGTGATTTGCAGCGGGGCGTAAAATTTGCGAAGCAAATGCCCCGCTGCAAACTGTCCGCGTTGAACGCCTGGTTATGCATTTATTGCTCGACTATTTCTGAGTAGCCCGACGACATGTCACCGGACAACCACTGCCACTCTTCTTTGAACCGAATTTTGCCGCCACTCAGTAACTCTGGAGTTGATAAGCACTTGCCAATCATTATTTCACCACGCCGATTTATATGGTGATAGCGCATATCGAGCTGGCCCGACGCCAACACGTTTGCCACAAGTTGGCCCTTAACTACGTCGCCGCCTTCATACTCGGCCCAGACGACGCTTTCTCGCTGATGATAGCTAAATAGCGTGTCAGCACCGACTTCCCCATTCTCCGTATTTGTGACGGACCGAAACATCTTTCCTTCGAGATTGAATTCCATGCGGACTCTCTATTGATGCATAACGTTTGAATTAAGGGGCGCCGTTAGGCGTCCCGCTTGAATGATGGGTTGGGCAGTGCGCTACACGTTGAGAATCCCATCGTCGAACCATACATCAACTTGACCCGGTGCTAACAGAACACGCCAGCCCGGTGCAAGAGCAAGATATGGAATGATATCAGGACAACGTTCTTCAAGATGCTGCAAATGAAGCGGCTGGAAAAAATCTGGCTCTTCAGGCAAAACTTCACCACCCCAAATGTACCAACCACAAGTGCCGTTTTCAGCGGGATGACGAAGAGCATTAAGAGGTAGCTGACCAATTGTATTAAGAGCAATGCCCACTCTTTCAAGTGGGGACGAAGGTGTAAATACAGAACCGTATTTAATGCATACGGATTTCTGTGAAATATCATTCTTTTCGCTCATGATGCCCAACGTTCAAATTGAGGGGGCGCCGCTTTGCGGCGGTCCCGCTCGAATGCAGGGTTAGCCATATAACGCTCCCACTTGGAGGTGAAGAAGCCAGGCGGAGAACCCTAAAACTGCAACTAGCTGAAGGCCAAAGAAAAGGGCAGCAAGCCGTGAGCCACAAACGCGGATGCACCACGTGAGAATGGCAACCGGGACACCCACGAACAAGAGAATTACCGCTAGCGAAGGCGAACCTTCGGAAGGCGTGAGAGGTGCAATCAGACCAACCGCATAGATGAGCAATGCCATGACGTTTCCCGCTACAAGCAGAAGGCTGCGCCAGATTGGTGTGGGTGTGGGTGCGGATGCGGTCAACATGGCTAACGTGGAGCTAAGGGGCAGGCCGCTTCTGGCCTGTCCCGCTTGAGCGTAAGGTTAGATGCGACTCCCGTTTTATGGCATCTATACTTGTGTTGCGTAAGACTTGAAGCTCCTTTTCGTTAACACGAGAGAGAGCTTCAAGTCGCATATTTAGCTCATATTGATTAGCTTCAGGACGGTCTGCATATTCTAGCCCCGCATTAAGAACGATGTCTTCTAGCCCAGTAATGCTGATTTTAGCGAACTTAATTTCTTCAAGAAATAGTTGAGGGTGAATTCGGATGACGTGACCGACGATTGCCGTTAAATCCTCGGCTAGGCCGCCGTCAGACTGCCCTTTAAGCCGAATAGCCAAACGTAAGGACTCCCGATCACCTGCGTAGACTTGAAGCGCCAAAATCTGCAAATCCCCCCCATTGTAGTTGCCAAATGAGGCAGCCCCTTTTGAGTAAGTAAGGCTGTGTACCTGTTTTGCATTTTGAGCCGATGGAAAATCGAGATATTGCTCCCACGGTGTTGCGGCCAGCACGGAGGCTGGCAAAAAAGTGATCAGCAATAAAAGTAAAACTCTAGTTCTCATCAGCATCTAACGTTTGAATTAAGGGGCGCGCTTTAGCGCGTCCCGCTTGAATGAAGAGTTAGGGTGTAGGTGCCACTGCCTCAGCACAAAATAAAAGATGGCGATTAGTGTGCCATTCCAAAGCACAGGGTCGATCCAACTGCTGTGCGTCCAAAGGACCCAGGCAACTCCCGGCATTAAGCCAAATAGTAAGGCACTCCCTAGGTTGGCAACACCGTAACGGTTTAGAAGAGCATAAGTGGGCATGCCATAGGCGAATACGAATGGGAGCGCGATGATGAAGCCATAAATGGCTACAGCCGCAGTTCCGCCAACGATATGACCAACACTCTCGATTGGACCTGTGAAGCCAGAAATAGCGAGGAGAAACGCACCAGTCACGGAGCCAAGAAAATTTGCACCAAGGCCGGCTAGAACTGGATTGATTGGAGTACGTTCCATGTAAGCCCTAACGAAGCTGTATAAAAAGTATATCCATAACCGCATCATGCCGTGAACCAAATGAGATATCAAGGTCGAA
>NZ_BHGL01000023.1 GCF_003864975.1 Sulfuriferula thiophila | reverse complement strand
CTTCAACATCAAATCAGGGACGGACTTCAATGCACTATCGGATATTTGCGCAGACTGCGCCACTGCTGCATCGCGCAAGGTCTTGTTCAAACTGTCTGCTGCCGTTAACTGGCTCGCCGCCTCACTCACATCCAGCTGAGTAGACGTCACACTGGCACCGGATTGGCTGCGTTGAGCCGTGGTCAGCCACACACCTTCGTTACCGCGCAACTGCCCCCACGCATCGGTACGCGCCTCCA
>NZ_BHGL01000022.1 GCF_003864975.1 Sulfuriferula thiophila | reverse complement strand
AGTTCGACCTTGATATCTCATTTGGTTCACGGCATGATGCGGTTATGGATATACTTTTTATACAGCTTCGTTAGTCTCATGCTTCCGTCTGTTTAACCAACCCACACCGATGCGCAACCAGTCGCGTCATTTTCCACCCGATGCGCTGATAAAAATCCAGTGCCGGGGTGTTATCCATATCGGCCAGTAGCTGAGCGCGGGTGGCGCCTTTGATCGCGGCCCAGTTCAGCACGTCGGTTAAGAGTGCTGAGCCGATGCCGTGCTGGCGGTAATTCGCATCTACCACCACATCTTCTATCCATGCGGAAAATGCGCCTTCGGCTGTCGAGACCACCAGTTGTGCGCTGGCCATGCCGATGGCTGTGCCGTCAGCGTGTCTTGCGACAGCGATATAGGCTGTGTCGGTTTGTTGCAACAGCAAGTCCAGGCCTTTATGCTGCGCGGCGTGATTGGGGGTGAAATCCTGCTCGATGGTGAATAGCGTATCGAGCAGCTTGATCAACGCCGGAATGTCTTCGCAGTTGGCGGCCTGGATCTGGTATGCAGTCATCTGTGGTTAGCCTGCGGGGGTAGGGTAGATGGTGATGGAAAGGAAACGGATCGGCAGTTCGATCAGTTGTTCCGGGCCATGCGGGACTTCGCCGCGGAAAGTCAGTGAATCGCCCGGTTCCAGCAGGTAAGTCTGCTGGCCGTGGCGGTATTCGATCTTGCCCTGCAACATGTAGAGAAACTCAGTGCCCGGGTGTTCAAAGGTAGGGAATACCTCGGAGGCATCATCCATGGAAATCAGGAATGGCTCGAACAGCTTGGTCGGTCCCTGATCGTAAGCCAGCAGCTGGTAGGTGTGGCCGTGCTTGGTGCCGCGTCTGACTACCTGCATGCCTTTGTCGTTCTTGATGTGTTGCGCGCCGCCTTCGGGGATGTTGTAACCCTTGAACAGGGTGGACAGCGATATACCCAGCGCCTGTGCCAGCTTGGACAGCGTATCCAGACTGGTTGCGGTCTGGCCGTTCTCAATCTTGGAGAGCATGCCGCGGCTGATGCTGGCTCGCTCGGCGACGTCGGCAATGGTCAGGCCATGCTTTTGCCGTAAGTCACGGATGGCGTTGCCCAGATATCGTTCCAGTTCGTTATCCGGATTGGTGTCTTCTTTTTTCTCCATTGCAGTATCCCGTATTTATTTCAACTGGTTTTAATTATCTCATAGCTGGCATTAAAGCATGAAATATTGTTGACTTGTGTGAATCATGTGTGCACAATATTCACTAATGTTTCTTAATATGAATCTTCTTGGACCCGTTAAGTAATTATGCCCAATGCACGACGTTATACGCTAAGCCTTTCCTGCCCGGATCGTACGGGCATTGTAGCAGCGGTCAGCAGCTTCATTGCAGCCAACAACGGCTGGATAGTCGAAGCCAGCCATCATGCCGATGCTACCACGCGGCATTTTTTCATGCGCCAGGAGATACTGGCTGATTCCTTGCCGTTTGACATAGCGCAATTCCGTATTCTGTTTACACCTATCGCCGAACAGTTTGATATGCAGTGGCGTATCACCGACTCCGCAGTAAAAAAGCGTGTGGTGCTGCTGGTGTCGAAGCAGGAGCATTGTTTATACGATATTTTTTCGCGCTGGAAGAGTGATGATCTGGATGTGGATATCGCGTGTGTGATCTCCAATCACGAAACCTTGCGCGGCTTTGTGGAGTGGCATGGCATTCCGTTCCACTATGTGCCGGTGACTGCCGCAACCAAGGATGAAGCTTACGCAGAAGTCGCGCAGTTGTTTGATGAGGCGCGTGGCGATGTGATGGTACTGGCGCGCTACATGCAGATACTTAATCTGGCGCTGTGCCAGCGTTATGCGGGGCGCATCATCAATATCCACCATTCCTTCCTGCCCAGTTTTATTGGCGCAAAACCTTATCATCAGGCGTTTGAGCGTGGCGTGAAGCTGATCGGTGCGACTTGTCATTATGTTACTGAAGACCTTGATCAGGGGCAGATCATCGAACAGGACGTGATCCGTATCAACCATTCCGATCAGGTCGAAGATCTGGTGCGTTACGGCAAGGATATTGAGAAGGCAGTGTTGGCACGCGGTTTGCGTTACCACCTGGAAGATCGTGCGCTGGTATATGGCAACAAAACTGTAATTCTTAGGTGAAGGAACAATAATGCCCTGGCGACTTTTACGTTTTGCGCTGTCGAAAAAACATCCCGAGCCACGCATGTTTGCGCAGCCTGAAAAGCTCAAATCTTCCTACGATGCAGTAATCATAGGCGGTGGTGGGCATGGCCTGGCGGCGGCCTATTATCTGGCCCGCGATCACGGTATGACCAATATTGCCGTCCTGGAAAAGGGCTACATTGGCGGTGGTAACACTGGCCGCAATACCACGATCATTCGTTCCAATTATCTGACTCCGGAAGGGGTGAAGTTCTATGATGCGTCCGTCGATTTGTGGAAGGACCTGTCGCAGGATTTTGATCTGAATCTGTTTTATTCGACGCGCGGTCATTACACCCTTGCCCATACCGATGCAGCCATGCGCACCATGCGCTGGCGCGCCGAAGTAAACAAGCATTATGGCGTTGATTCCGAAGTGGTCGGGCCTGAGGAAATACGCAAGGCCAGCCCACAAATCGACCTCAGTTGCGGTGGTCATTCGCCTATTTTAGGCGCGCTGTATCACGCACCGGGCGCAGTTGCCCGTCATGATGCGGTGGCGTGGGGTTACGGTCGTGGCGCCAGTATGCGCGGGGTGGAAATCCACCAGCAAACTCAGGTAACCGGTATTGATGTGCAGTCTGGCAAGGTGTGCGGTGTACAGACTGACAAAGGCTACATTTCTACACCTAAAGTATTGTGTGCGGTAGCTGGCTCGACGCCGCGTATTACCGACATGGTCGGGTTGCGCACGCCGATCTATATTCACCCGCTGCAAGCCATGGTCAGCGAGCCAATGAAACCCTGGCTGGATCCGATACTGGTGTCGGGCAGTTTGCATATCTACGTCAGCCAGAGTGCACGCGGCGAGCTGGTAATGGGCGCATCGCTCGATCCTTACGAATTGCATTCTACCCGTTCCACGCTGGACTTTGTCGAGGGCTTGTCTGCGCACATGCTTGATATGTTCCCGTTTCTGTCGCACGTCAAGGTGGTGCGGCAATGGGCGGGCATGGCCGACATGACGCCGGACTTTGCGCCGATCATGGGTAAAACTCCGGTTGAAGGGTTTTATCTTGACGCAGGCTGGGGTACCTGGGGCTTCAAGGCCACGCCCATCTCTGGCAAGACGATGGCGTATACGCTGGCCAATGACCGTAATCATGATCTGATTGAAGGCTTTTCTTTGTCCCGTTTCGCGCAATATGCGCTGACGGGCGAGAAGGGTGCTGCATCGGTGGGGCATTAACCATGAAAATCCTGACCTGTCCGATTAATGGCGAGCGTCCTATCAGCGAATTTACCTATGGCGGCGAATATCGTCCCATGCCCGATGCGCAAACGGTAACGGATGCCGTATGGGCCGATTACGTGTTCAATCGCAACGGTGCACCCGGGATAAAATTTGAATGGTGGTGCCATACCCCATCCACCACATGGTTTATCGCTGAACGTGATACCGCACGCGATGTGGTGCTCCGTAGTTTTCTTTTTGGCGAAATAAGTTTACAAGGCGGTGCAGCGTGAGGCTTAAACCGATATCTGGCGAATGGTTAGACCGCGGTACCGAGGTCGAATTTCAGTTCGAGGGCAAGCCCTATCGCGGTTATCGCGGGGACTGTATCAGCAGTGCGTTATGGGCAGCCGATGTGCGCATGCTTGGTCGCAGCTTTAAATACCACCGCCCGCGCGGCATCTTGTCGCTGGCCAATCACGATATCAATGCGTTGATGCAGGACGGACAGCGTCTTAATGTGCGCGCAGACGTCGAGCCATTGGTCGCGCAACAGCAATTGAGCAGCGTAAACACCTTTGGCGGTTTGCAGGCAGATCGCGGGCGCTGGCTGAATCATCTGGCAAAATTTCTGCCGGTCGGGTTTTACTATAAGGCTTTCCATACCAAGGCGCTGTTTCCGTTGTGGGAGCGTCTGTTCCGGCGTCTTACCGGCTTGGGTAAGCTGGATTTTAATACGCCACATCTGCGTACACCCAAAGATTATGATTTTTGCGATGTGCTGGTGATCGGTGCGGGGGCATCTGGATTAAGTGCAGCACTGGCGGCGGCTGATGCGGGTGCCGAGGTCGTGATCGTTGATGAGAATGCTCATGCTGGCGGTTCTGGTGCATACCAGCGTGGCGGCAAGATGGATGCTTATGCGCAAGTGATTGCGTTGCTGAATAGTGTAGTCCGCCATCCGCGCATTCGCCTGCTCACCAGTACGGTCGCCTCTGCCTATTATGCCGACCACTGGATCCCGCTGGTTGATGCGCAGAAGATAACCAAGATGCGTGCTAAAAGCGTGGTAGTGGCAACAGGTGCCTTCGAGCAGCCAGCGGTGTTCCACAATAATGATTTGCCTGGCGTGATGCTGGCATCTGCCGCACAGCGACTGATTTACCGTTATGCCGTTCGGCCGATGCAACGCGTGGTGATATTGACAGCTAACGGGGACGGTTACCGTGCCGCACTGGATATGGCTGTGCACGGGGTGACGGTAGCTGCACTGGTGGATTTGCGCAGTCAGCATCAAGCTACCAAACTGGAGGATGCGGTACAGGCCTGCGGGATCAAAATCTATCACGGCCATTGCATACTGGAGGCCGAGGCAATGGCTGGCGGCAAGGGTGTTGCCGCGGCGATTATTAGCCGGTTTGATGAAGCGACAGGTGCTGAATCCGCGTCCACGCTGCGCATTCCGTGTGATGGCATCATCATGAGCGTGGGTTGGGCGCCGACGGCCAATCTGCTATATCAGGCAGGTACCCGTATGCGCTTTGCCGATGATGTGCAGCAGTTTGTGCCGGAGGTGCTGCCCCAGGGCGTATTTGCCTGCGGTCGTGTGAATGGTGTTTATGACACTGCACACAAATTCATCGATGGCGAGCGTGCCGGTCGTGATGCAGCGGCACATGTCGGCTATGGCAGCGTATCAACCGCTATCGAGATTAAAGAAATCGAATCGCCATCTCATGCATGGCCCATCGTTGCCCACCCTAAAGCCAAGAACTTCATCGATTTTGACGAGGATCTGCAACTAAAGGACTTTGAGAACGCAGTGCAGGAAGGCTTTGATAATATTGAATTATTGAAGCGCTATACCACTGTCGGTATGGGGCCGTCGCAAGGCAAACATTCGAACATGAATGCGTTGCGCATACTGGCGCGACTGACTGGCAAATCGCCGGGCCAGGTCGGCACCACTACGGCACGGCCATTCTTCCACCCGGTGCCGTTATCGCATCTTGCCGGGCGCGGATTCTCGCCGGAACGCCTGACACCGTTGCATTACCAGCATCAGCAGCTTGGTGCGGTATTCATGCCTGCTGGTATCTGGCAGCGCCCCGAGTATTACGTTCAGCCAAGTCAGACCCGTATTGATTGTATACGTGGTGAAGTTTCCGCCGTGCGCAATCAGGTCGGCCTCATCGACGTTGGCACGCTGGGCAAGATCGAAATTTACGGCCCGGATGCGGCTGAATTCCTGGAGCGGGTCTATATCAGCCGCTACGCCAATCTCAAGGTGGGCATGACCCGCTATGCCATCATGTGCGACGAATCCGGGGTAATCATCGACGACGGCGTGGTGGCGCGACTGGGCGAACAGCATTTCTACTTCACCACCACGACTTCCGGCGCGGCGCCCATTTATCGTGAACTGACCCGGCTTAATACCCTGTGGCAACTTGATTGCGGCCTGGTGAACCTGACCGGGGCGATGGCGGCAGTGAATCTGGCCGGTCCCAGGGCGGCTGAGGTGTTAGCGCCGCTTACCGAACTGGATTTGTCGCTAGTTGAATTCCCCTACATGGGGATACGCGAGACGAGCGTTGCGGGTATCCCGGCGCGGTTGATGCGCGTCGGTTTTGTCGGCGAGCTGGGTTATGAAATCCATGTGCCGGCAGCGTACGCCAATGCGCTGTGGCAAGCGCTGTGGCAGAGCGGTAGGCCTCACGGCATGCATGCCTTCGGCGTCGAGGCGCAACGCCTGCTGCGCCTGGAAAAAGGCCACATCATTATCGGGCAGGATACGGATGGTCTGACCACGCCGCTGCAAGCCAATCTCAACTGGGCGCTGAAAATGGACAAACCATTCTTCATCGGCCAGCGCAGCCTGCAAATCGTTGCACAACAGCCATTACAGCAAAAACTGGTAGGGTTTGTGCTGGATGCCGGCCACAGTGGTACCGTGCCCCAGGAATGCCATCTGATCATCGAACAGGGCGATATCGCCGGACGCATTACCAGTATCGCCTGGAGCCCAAGCTTACAGCGCCATATCGGCATGGCGTTTGTACGCCCCGATCTGGCTGTGGAAAACGGCGTCATTTCCATCCGCTTAAGCGACGGCAGTATGGTCAGCGCACATATACATCCAACGCCATTCTATGACCCCAAAAATAGTCGACAACAACATCCTGCTCAGGAGCCAGCCTTATGAATGCGTTACGCAAAAGTCCGTTCCACGACGTGATTGCTACGCTGCAACCAGAGTGGGGTATGTACAACGACATGCCAACCGCGTTGCAGTTTGATATCGGTGACAGCCAGCGCATGCAACTGCTGGGGATTGCTGATGTGTCTTGCCTGTGGCGTTGCGGACTTAAAGGACCTCACAGCAAAGCCTGGTTAGAGACGCACGGAATAGCCGTTCCTGCTGTGAATAGCTGGGAGCCGTTAAGCGGAGGCAGTCTTATTGCGCGGCTGGGTAATAGTGAATTTCTGTTTGAAGATGGACTGGATGGTGCGACGGCACAGCATATACAAGCCATGCTGACTGATGGACCACATGGTGTTTATCCGGTGCTGCGTCAGGATGCGGCGCTGATACTGACCGGCGCGGCGGTGCAACAGTTGCTGCGGCAAACCTGCAGTTTCAATTTCATGACGCTGGACAAGGCCAATCGACCTCTGGTGCTCACCACTATGGTCGGGGTGCCCGTGACTGTGCTGCCAGTGGATATGCCGGAAGGTGAGTATTACCGGGTGTGGTGCGATGGAACTTACGGTGAGTATTTATGGCGCACGCTGCTGGATATCGCCTGTGAGTTGGGCGGTGGCGCAGTGGGTTTGAACAGTATTTCAATTAATTGATATTAAAAGGGAAATCGCAATGAACTTGACAGAGGCAAAGGCTTTTCTCGAAACCCACCAGATTAAATTTGTGCTGGCGCAATTCGTCGATATTCACGGCGCGGCCAAGACCAAAGCAGTGCCGGTGAATCATTTTGAAGACATCCTCAAGCAGGGTGCCGGGTTTGCCGGATTTGCGATCTGGGGTCTGGGCATAGCGCCGCACGGCCCGGATTATATGGCCGTTGGCGATATCGGCACGCTGTCGCTGGTGCCCTGGCAGCCGGGTTTTGCCCGCATCGTCTGCAACGGCCATGTCAACAAACAGCCGTATGAATATGACTCGCGGGTGGTGCTGTTGAAACAGATAGAGCGGCTCAAGCAAAAGGGCTGGACCCTGAATACCGGGCTGGAGCCGGAGTTTTCATTGTTGAAGCGGGACGAACACGGTGCCATCCATCCGTTTGACGACAGCGATACGCTGGCCAAGCCGTGTTACGACTACAAGAGCCTGACCCGCAGCAGCGCCTATCTGGAAAAGCTGGTAGCAGCATTGCAGGCGGTCGATATCGATGTGTTCCAGATCGACCATGAAGATGCCAACGGTCAGTTCGAGGTCAATTACACTTATAGCAATTGCCTGAAATCAGCGGACAATTTCGTCATGTTCAAAATGGCAGCATCCGAGATCGCCAATGAAATGGGGCTGGTCTGCTCGTTCATGCCCAAGCCGTTTGCTAACCGTCCCGGTAACGGTATGCACATGCATATGTCGCTGTCCGACGGCCATAGCAATCTGTTCGCCGATGCGGCAGATCCGCGCCAGCTTGGGCTGTCGAAGCTGGCCTATCATTTCCTCGGCGGTCTGCTTGCCCATGCCCCGGCGATTACTGCGATATGCGCGCCGACCGTCAATTCCTATAAACGTCTGGTGGTAGGCCGTTCGTTGACTGGCGCCACATGGGCGCCAGCCTATATCAGCTACGGCGACAATAACCGTTCAAGCATGGTGCGTATCCCCGGTGACCGTATCGAGCTACGCCTGCCCGACGGATCGGCAAACCCTTATCTGGCCGCCACCGCTATTATCGCTGCTGGGCTGGATGGTATAGAACGTGAACTTGATCCCGGCGATCCGCAGAATATCAACCTCTATGACCTGAGCGCAGAGGAGCTGACCGCCAAAGGCATAGGCGTATTGCCACAAAGTCTGCATGAAGCAGTGGCTGCGCTTGAAGCCGATCAACTTATCTGCGATGCACTGGGCCCGGTAGCACAGGAGTTCATCAAGCTCAAGCGCATGGAATGGATAGAGTACATGCGCCATGTATCAGAGTGGGAAATCAACAGCTATCTCGAGTTTTTTTGAATATGCGAAAAGCATTTTGTCCACTAAAAGCACGAAAAACACGAAAAAATCAATTTTGAAAGCTGGATATTTAGAAATGTGCGTCGGGTTTTAAATTTCGTGCCTTTCGTGTCTTTCGTGGACAAATAGCTGTATTTAATTGATCGCTCGCCGTATTAAGTAACAAGGAGAAATGAGATGTGTGGAATTGTAGGATTACTCGTCAAGACGCCGGCGTTACGTGCGCGGCTGGGCGAAATGCTGGTGCCGATGATGGTGGGTATGACTGAGCGCGGGCCGGATTCTGCGGGTCTGGCCGTGTTCAGCGCACCGCTGGCGAGTGGGCATAAGTACAGCCTGTATTCGGGCACCAGCAGCTTCGACTGGGAAGGGCTGGCAGAACAACTGTTTGCACACCTGCGTATGCCTGCACAGTGTGAAGGTCACGGCAACCATGCCGTGCTAATGACCGAGCTGGCACCTGCGGCGGTCAGGCAATGGCTTAAGGAAAATTTCCCGGCGCTGCACGTGCTGTCGTGTGGCCGCGCTATTGATCTGTATAAGGATATCGGTACGCCTAGTGAAGTGGCGCAACGTTATGGCTTTAGCGGTTTGCAAGGCAGTCATGCCGTTGGGCATACGCGTATGGCGACCGAATCGGCGGTGACTCCTGATCGCGCGCACCCGTTTACTGCCGGCGAGGATTTCTGCCTGGTGCATAACGGCTCGCTATCGAATCCCTACGGGCTGCGGCGCAAGCTGGAAACCGAAGGCATCCACTTCGAAACCGACAACGACACCGAAGCCGCATGCCGTTTTCTGGAGTGGCGTATGCGTGAAGGCGATGTGCTGGAAACGGCAATACAGAAAGGTTTTGAAGAGCTGGATGGTTTCTACACATTTTTGATTGGTACTGAAAACAAACTGGCTTTAGTGCGCGATCCGTTTGCTTGTAAGCCAGCCATTGTTGCCGAGACCGATGACTATGTGGCTATCGCGTCGGAATTTCGCTCGCTGGCGCATTTGCCGGATGTGAAAAATGCCCACATTTATGAACCTAACCCAGAGGAAATGTACGTATGGACAGCCTGAGTTTTGATCTGGCGGCAACGCCATTACGCGATCTCAACCGTTTCCTGCATCAGGATGCAGTCACGCAAGGCATCAAACAAGTCACCGTATTACATCCTGATGGTGCGCACAATATTGCTGTCGGGCTGAGTGCGCCCGTTGCGGTCGATATTGAAGGCCATGCTGGTTATTACGCGGCTGGGATGCTCAAGCACGGTATAGTAACCATCCACGGCAATGCCGGCACTGGTGTGGCGGAAAACATGATGTCGGGCAAGGTGCACGTTAAGGGTTTTGCTTCGGTATCGGCAGGAGCTTCCGCTCATGGCGGGCTGCTGGTGGTGGACGGCGATACTTCATTGCGCTGCGGTATTTCGCTGAAGGGCGGCGATATTGTCGTTGGCGGCTCAGTTGGCAGTTTTTCCGGCTTCATGGCGCAGGCCGGGCGCATGGTGATCTGCGGCAATGCGGGTGATGCGCTGGGTGATTCGCTGTATGAAGCCGTGATTTATGTGCGCGGTACGATTAAATCGCTGGGTGCCGATGCTCGCATCGAGGACATGACTGAGAGCGACTATCAAGCCGTTGGTGAACTGCTGGCGGCAGCAGGCTACACATATGATGCGCATGAATTCAAGCGCGTTGCATCGGCTAAAAGTCTGTATCACTGGAACGCTGATGCCAATCAGGAATATTAAATCAGGAGCCGCAAAATGAACGATAACGAACACATACTCAAGCATATTGCCAAGGAAGGCAGTGCCGGCTACGACCGCAAGATCATGGACTATATCCACAATGCGGCGACTCATGGTTTATATGAAATTCGTGGTATGGGTGCCAAGCGTGCCGTACCGAATTTTGATGATCTGGTTTTGCTCGGCGCCTCATTATCACGCTACCCGCTGGAAGGCTATCGGGAAAAATGTTCGACCAAAACCATCCTCGGCACGCGTTTCGCCAGCAAGCCGATAGAGCTGGAAATACCCATCACCATCGCCGGCATGAGCTTTGGCGCGCTGTCGGCCAACGTCAAGGAATCGCTGGGGCGCGCTGCGACCGAGCTGGGCACCTCGACCACGACCGGCGACGGCGGCATGACTGCAGAAGAGCGCCAGTCGTCGAAAACGCTGGTGTATCAGTGTCTGCCGTCGCGTTATGGCTTCAACCCGGATGACGTGCGCCGTGCCGACGCGATAGAAATCGTCATCGGGCAGGGTGCCAAACCTGGTGGTGGCGGCATGTTGCTGGGGCAGAAAATTTCACCGCGTGTCGCCAAAATGCGTACCCTGCCGGAAGGTATCGACCAGCGTTCCGCCTGTCGACATCCGGACTGGACTGGGCCGGACGATTTGGTGATCAAGATACATGAACTGCGTGAGATGACTGACTGGGAGAAACCGATCTACGTCAAAGTCGGAGCCACGCGCACTTTCCACGACGTTAAACTGGCGGTTCATGCCGGTGCCGACGTTATCGTGGTGGACGGAATGCAGGGCGGCACGGCGGCCACCCAGACCTGCTTCATCGAGCATGTTGGCATCCCGACGCTGGCGGCATTGCGTCAGGCCGTTGATGCGCTGGAAGATCTGAACATGAAGGGCAAAGTGCAGCTCATCATTTCCGGCGGTGTACGTACTGGTGCCGACGTTGCCAAAGCACTGGCGATGGGTGCTGATGCAGTGGCTATTGGTCAGGGTGTGCTGTATGCGCTGGGCTGCAATCATGATGCTTATACGCTAGATGGTGTGGTGCATAGCGCTTGCAATGATTACGAGCAGTTAGGTACAGCGGCGGGTTATTGTCACCACTGTCACACTGGGCGCTGTCCAGTCGGCATCACCACTCAGGACGAGCAGTTGGCGCAACGCTTGATGCCCGATCTGGGTGCAAAGCGGCTGAAGAATTACCTGAAAACGCTGAACATGGAACTGACCACGCTGGCCCGTGCCTGCGGCAAGCAGAACGTGCATCATCTGGAGCGTGAAGATCTGGCCGCGATGACGATCGAAGCGGCTGCGATGGCGAGACTGCCATTGGCAGGGACAGACTGGATACCGGGGGTCTGAATAATAAGTAATCTCCTTAATAAAAAAATGTTACTTTTAATATTTTTTATTGATGAGATTACTCTGGGGCACAGGATGCTAATTGCTGGAGCATTGCTTGAGCGCGTTGCGTGCCTCGGCAATGCTTTTATATTTATTGGGGTTGCCTAGGCAACTATCGTCTTGTTTGAAGTTGAGCTTTCCGTTTTGGTTAGTAAGGCGGAGTAAAACAGTAGTAGAGTGTTTTGACGGTGTGCTATCAGGACTCAAGCTATCGGTATATTCCAGACTAATTAACATTGAGTCTGGTACTTCTTTAGCGATTGCCATTGCATTAACACCATCACACGAAGGCATACCCTTTATTTCATTGTTGTCACGTTTGATGTTGAGCCGGACGATAGCTACGGTATCAACTGTCTCGCTGTCATATAAAAAAAGATGACATACCACACCGTTCTCGTGCAGATTGCAGTTTGCATTCGGATTTAAATTTACATTACATCTGGCAGGGAGTGGCTCTTCTAAATTGTATGAGTTGATACTTGAAAGATAAGATTTGCCATCGAATACCCAGCTAAAATTTGAGCCCTCTACAGGAGTGTCGATCCCAAACCAAGTATATTTTCTTTTAGCATTTGATGGGTCTCTTAAATAGGCACCTTCAGAGGTAGAGTAAATAAATTTATCGCTGTCAAATCGCTGTCTGGATGCTGTGACGCTATTTAGTTTTGAATAGACTGACGCTGATTTCTGGGTATTATCAATTCTTAATTCTGCATGAGCAGGAAGCCCGGATAGTAGCAACAGCATCATTCCATAAAAAGGTAAAAAACGGTTCATATAAATTTCCTTATTTGAATGCAGCATAAGCGACTTTAACGTAATCACGGCGTTCTTTTGCGCCATCCATCCCAGAGTTTATTTTATGCGTTACGGCGTTAATTGCCGCATCGTTGACACCTTGATCTGCCTTTGCAACACAGTTATTTGCAATCCAGAACCAAACAGCCGATCGTAATGAATAAGGAAATTGCATCACTAAGTCTGGATTGGAGATGAAGTCTACGTTACCGTTCCAATAATGCGCATATTCTTTATTAAAAGCATGATAGTTATCGTACCCAGTTAATTGAAAGAACCCATGTCCGCGAAATTTCCAGCCATCTCCCGGTTGGGTATTCCCATTTGGATTGCCATCAGATCCATAAATTTTGTTGGCAATGATGATTCTTTTTGCATTACTAAGCGGTTTTGTTACCGAATCTGAACGGCCATCAATTGCAGCTTCGTCGTGGTGTTGAGGCTTTCTGTAATAGCTGAATTTTTCAATTAATACCGAACTTTTATAGTTCAGATTTTCAGTTTTAGGACTCATCTTTGAGCCTGACTCTTGTCGTATTTGCCCGAAAAAATGCGCGCGTCGGTAATCCCCCCATTAATAACCGCAGTTAAAAGTAGAGGTTAAGCGGCCATAGCGAGTTTGTGTTTAGGTGGG
>NZ_BHGL01000021.1 GCF_003864975.1 Sulfuriferula thiophila | reverse complement strand
GGGCAATACTATGATGCGGAGACCGGGCTGCACTACAACATGGCGCGGGATTATGACCCCACCACGGGACGGTATGTGCAGAGTGATCCGATTGGACTGGCGGGGGGGAGTGTGTCTACTTATGGGTATGTCAATTCGAATCCGGTGGGTTATATAGACTCGACAGGTTTAGAGATAGATTATGCGAACCATTTAGTCGCGGCTGGGCTATATCACTCGTTCTTTATAATTACGCCAGATAATCAAGCGCTTTATATAAATGATCCAAATTTCCAGAATATTGATACGCATGGTATGCGGTTCGCAACTATTGGGGCTGGTCCTAATTCGACATTGCATATGCAGTCAGGTATTAATCGGTTTAAAGATGTTCATGATCCTGTTAGCTTTAAGAAAAAACTTGATCTGCCTTGTAAATATGCAAATGAGGACGATGCGATCAAAAATCTAATTAATCTTTCAAACAACTACAATACTAATAAACTTTGGTACACATTGTTACCCCAAAGCATGTTTGGGATTCCTACAGGCTACAATTCAAATAGCTTTGTTTCTGGTTTAGGCAATGCAGCCGGTTTCAATATGCCCACTCCTGAGAATACAGGTACAAACACGCCAGGATACCAATATCCTGTTCCTGTAATTAAATTTGGACCATGAGGTAGTGATGATTTATCGTAAGTTTTTTTTTGTATTGTTTGTAGCTATGGTTGGAATAGTGATGACAGCTTGTAGCAGCATAGTTCAGATTCGGGAGCACTTGCTTGAGAAAACCCCTATTGGGACAAAATTTGATCAAGTGATATCGTTTTGCGCAAGTAACAACTTGAAATGCTACCACTCTGATACTGCTGGATACTTGAATCAAGATACTGGAAAGGTGGTAGGTGTCAAATCAATCTGGACGGGACTAAGTGAGCGCAAAGAATCACCGTTAACAGTGACATCTATTTCCGCTTATTGGGGATTTGATAAAGATGGAAAGTTGATTGATATTTGGGTATGGAAAACGATTGACGCTCCATAGAAAAAACTTGAATCAATGAAAACAAGAAGCTGGAAAATATCTATGAAATTGGGTGAAGTTCCTACAATGAAGAAAGTGCTAAGTCAGATACGAGCAATTTTTTTATCTATAGTGATTTTCCTGTGGATAGTTTTTTTATCAGTTTCTGCTACGCATGCGCAATCAATAGTACCGGCTATATCGGGTTGGTGGGATGGCAATACAGCACCATATTATTTTAATTCCGGTCAACAAGCCTGTACTGCCCGTCAAAATGCTTTATTGCTACAACCACCTTACGCACCGTTGACTTACCATTTGCTCAGTGTTTATGACGGAGTGAATATGCTTTATTTGGAAGATGGTGAGTGTATGTCTTCCGAATCGTTGTATGGGCAGCAATTCAGTGTCCCTTATCGGGGATTTTATTGTCTTCCAGGAAGTTCCGTGACAAATACTTTTGGATGCATGGAGATAGGTAATACTGGAGTTTGTAGTGGTGAGGCAGTGACCTGCCAGCTACTTTTAATTGATCCAGCCAAAAATATAGGTAGTGTAGGTAAGTTTTGTTCACTCATAGTAGGAAATCCTATAAACACAGGTGTGGGTAATAAATATCAATCTGAAGTGGATATTTCCGTAAATACCTTGCGTTTTATCCGCGTCTACAACAGCACAGCTATCCATGATAAAAATTCTGGGGTTACGCCTGTGGGTAACAATTGGTCTAGTAGTTATGACCAAAGTGTTTTGTATTTATCTAGTGCAGGTCTTATTTCCGCACTCGCTCATCGTCCTGATGGTAAAGCCTATTACTTTAATCTGACAAGTGGCGCATGGCTTCCCGACGCCGACATCACCGACACCCTGACCCAACTCACCGACAGCACCGGCGCTACCACCGGCTGGCGTTACACCATTGCTGCTGACGACTCAGTCGAAGCCTACGACGCCACCGGCAAACTGTTATCCATCACCGACCGTAACGGCCAGACCCAGACTCTGGCCTACGACACCAACAACCACCTGATCAGCGTCACCGACGCCATGGGCCGCCAGCTCACCTTCACCTATGACGCCAGCAGCCGTATCGCCACCATGACCGCCCCCTCAGGCGGCGTCTACCACTACGCCTACGATAGTTATAACAACCTCTCCACGGTCACCTATCCCGACGCTACAGTCAAGACCTACCTGTACGAGAACGCCAGCTTCCCCAACGCCCTGACCGGCATAGTCGACGAGAACGGCAACCGCTTTGCCACCTACGGCTACGACAGCCAGGGCCGCGCCAACCTCTCCACTCATGCATTGGGTGATGGCCAGGTCAACCTCACTTATAATAGTGACGGCAGCACTGCTGTCACCGACGCCCTCGGCGCCTCTCGCACCTACAATTTCACCACCGTCTTAGGCGTCGTCAAAAGCACCGGCCAAACCCAACCAGGCGGTTCAGGCTGCAGTGCCGCTGCCAGCGCCCTGAGCTACGACGCCAACGGCAACATCGCTTCACGCACCGACTTCAACGGCGTCGTCACCACCTATACCTA
>NZ_BHGL01000020.1 GCF_003864975.1 Sulfuriferula thiophila | reverse complement strand
AATTACTCAATAATTTTAGCAACCACACCAGCACCTACGGTACGGCCACCTTCGCGAATTGCGAAGCGCAGACCGTCTTCCATAGCGATAGGTGCAATCAGTGCAACAGTTACTGATACGTTATCGCCTGGCATAACCATTTCGGTACCCGCTGGCAGTTCAACTGCACCGGTTACGTCTGTGGTACGGAAGTAGAACTGTGGACGGTAGCCATTGAAGAATGGGGTATGACGACCACCTTCATCTTTAGACAGCACATAGATTTCTGCGCTGAATTTAGTATGCGGCTTGATAGAACCCGGCTTGGCCAAAACTTGACCGCGCTGAACTTCTTCACGCTTGGTACCACGCAGCAATACACCAACGTTGTCGCCAGCCTGACCTTGGTCAAGCAATTTACGGAACATCTCAACACCGGTACAGGTGGTTTTGAGGGTTGGGTTAAGTCCGACGATTTCCACTTCTTCGCCGACTTTAACGATACCGCGCTCAATACGACCGGTTACAACAGTTCCGCGACCCGAGATGGAGAATACGTCTTCAACTGGCATCAGGAAGGCGCCGTCTACAGCACGATCTGGGTCTGGGATGTAGCTATCTAATGCATCTGCCAAACGGTAGATGGATGGCTCGCCGATTTCTGTTTGGTCACCTTCCAGTGCCTTCAGGGCGGAACCAGTAATCACTGGCGTGTCATCACCCGGGAAGTCGTATTTGCTGAGCAATTCACGAATTTCCATTTCAACCAGTTCCAGTAACTCAGCATCATCAACCATGTCTGCTTTGTTCATGTACACGACGATGTACGGTACGCCAACCTGACGCGCCAGCAGGATGTGTTCACGTGTCTGAGGCATTGGACCGTCAGCTGCAGAAACAACCAGAATTGCGCCGTCCATTTGCGCTGCGCCGGTAATCATGTTCTTGATGTAATCCGCGTGACCCGGGCAGTCTACGTGTGCGTAGTGACGCTTTTCTGTTTCATACTCAACGTGCGAGGTATTAATGGTAATACCACGTGCTTTTTCTTCCGGTGCAGAGTCAATCTCTGCATAGTTCTTCGCTTCGCCACCAAATTTCTTTGATAAGATGGTGGTGATCGCTGCGGTCAGCGTGGTCTTGCCGTGGTCAACGTGGCCAATCGTACCTACGTTAACGTGCGGCTTGGTCCGTTCAAACTTGCCTTTTGCCATGATGTATATCCT
>NZ_BHGL01000019.1 GCF_003864975.1 Sulfuriferula thiophila | reverse complement strand
GGTCTGCGCTTCGCAATTCGCGAAGGTGGCCGTACCGTAGGTGCTGGTGTGGTTGCTAAAATTATTGAGTAATTGCAGTAATGTTCGGGGTTGTTTGTGGGGGAGTTGTGCCTCACAAACAAGCCCGATATGTTTTTAATAGGCCAGTAGCTCAATTGGCAGAGTATCGGTCTCCAAAACCGAGGGTTGGGGGTTCGAGGCCCTCCTGGCCTGCCAAATTAACGGGAGTGTGACCGTCTTGCTGTCAAAGGTAAGTCTCACAAGGTTCAGATGACCGACAAAATCAAATTGCTGGCTGCTGCGCTGATGGTAATCGCGGGCATAGCCGGCTTTTATTATTTCTCAGAGAGTGCAGCCGTAGTCCGTTTGGCATTCGTGCTGGGTGGCGTTATTGCAGCGATAGCTATACTCTGGTACACCCAGGTAGGTCAAAGTTTCTTTGCGTTCTCGCAAGATTCTGTGGCTGAAGCTCGTAAAGTAGTGTGGCCTTCACGCAAAGAAACAATGCAAACTACGGGTATCGTGTTTGTGTTTGTAGTGGTAATGGCGCTATTTCTTTGGTTTGTGGATGCTGGTTTATTATGGGCAGTTAAATTGCTTATGGGGCGGAGTGATACATGAGTAAACGCTGGTATGTAGTGCACGCCTATTCTGGCTTCGAGAAAACGGTTCAGCGTACCTTGCTGGAACGCATCGAGCGTGCTGGTATGCAGGATATGTTTGGTCAGATTCTGGTTCCGGTAGAAGAAGTAATCGAAATGAAGGGTGGTCAGAAGTCTATATCTGAGCGCAAATTCTTTCCAGGCTATGTACTGGTTGAAATGGAAATGAATGATGAGACTTGGCATTTGATCAAGGATTGTCCTAAAGTTACTGGCTTTGTTGGTGGTACGGCTATGAAGCCAACACCGATTACGGCTAAAGAAGTTGATGCGATTCTGCACCAGATACAAGAAGGTGTTGAGAAGCCGCGTCCGAAAATACTGTTTGAGGTTGGTGAGTCAGTTCGTGTAATTGACGGCCCATTCAATGACTTTAATGGAGTTGTTGAAGAAGTTAATTACGATAAAAGCAAGTTGCGTGTATCTGTGCTTATATTTGGTCGTGCAACACCAGTGGAATTGGATTTTGGTCAGGTCGAAAAGACTTGATTTTGTAACAAGCTGTGGGTCTATGACCCGCAGCTTGTTAATTCACGGGGAGGGTGCGTAAGTTTCAGTCGCGCACTCGCTATCACCCATTTTTAGGAGAGTATCTAGTGGCAAAGAAGATCGTTGGCTACGTTAAGCTGCAAGTCCCGGCTGGTAAAGCAAACCCTAGCCCCCCTATCGGTCCCGCTTTAGGTCAGCGCGGTCTGAATATCATGGAATTCTGTAAGGCGTTTAACGCGCAAACCCAAGGTTTAGAGCCAGGTTTGCCAATTCCGGTTGTGATTACAGCATACGCGGACAAGAGTTTCACGTTCGTGATGAAAACACCACCTGCAACCATTCTGATCAAGAAAGCTGCTGGTATTCAAAAGGGTAGTCCGAAGCCACATACCGACAAAGTCGGTAAGCTGACGCGTGCCCAGGCTGAAGAAATCGCAAAGGCAAAAATGCCTGATTTGACAGCTGCTGATATGGATGCAGCGGTTAAAACAATTGCAGGTAGTGCCCGTAGTATGGGAATTGAAGTGGAGGGTGCATAAATGGCTAATTTGTCTAAGCGCCAAAAATTGATCAACACTAAAGTTGATCGTACAAAATTATATGCAGTAACCGATGCATTAGCTCTTGTCAAAGAAACGGCTACAGCCAAATTTGATGAGTCTATCGATGTTGCTGTAAACCTGGGTATTGATGCACGTAAATCTGACCAGTTGGTTCGTGGTTCTGTTGTATTGCCACGCGGTACAGGTAAAACGGTTCGTGTCGCAGTATTTGCGCAAGGCGAAGCCGCTAAAGCTGCTTTAGAAGCGGGTGCTGATATTGTCGGCTTTGATGACTTGGCAGCCGAAATCAAAGGCGGTCGCATGGATTTCGACGTAGTTATTGCTAGTCCAGATGCAATGCGCGTAGTTGGTCAGCTCGGTCAAGTGTTAGGTCCGCGTGGCTTAATGCCTAACCCGAAGGTTGGTACAGTTACTCCTGATGTTGCTACTGCAGTTAAAAATGCACGTGCAGGTCAGGTTCAATACCGTACGGACAAGGGTGGTATTGTGCAGTGCACAATTGGTCGCGCGTCTTTTGATGCTGATGCATTGCGTGAGAACCTTGCAGCATTAGTGGATGCTTTAACTAAAGCACGTCCAGCTACTGCTAAAGGCGTATACATGAAGAAAATATCAGTATCCAGCACTATGGGTGTTGGTATTCGAGTTGATGGTAATAGTATTGCTCAGTAAGTGACTTCGTTTTATACGGAGTTGTTGAATGAGTAAAAGTACTTTGGGCTGTTGATATTTAGGTATTGGCAGGTTGTCAAAGACCGTTGGGGTTCGTTAATCCATCTGGATTGTCGAATTTAATCTGGTGATTCTGGTTTTCCAGAAGTCGCTCCCAACGCAGATGGCGTGCCCTGAACCAGGATTGGCTTTGCATTGCAATGGTACTCCTGATGAAAGGTCGCCGACTCTCGATCGTTGTCGGGGTTTCTCCCCTGGCAACATTCGGTGTTAATAGAAAGAGGTAAGACCTTGAGTCTGAATCTAGAGGAAAAGAAAGCAGTTGTAGCCGAGTTAGGCGAAGAGCTGGTTAATGCCCAAACTATCGTTGTTGCGGAATATCGCGGCATGGGTGTGGTGGGTATGACTGGTTTGCGTGCTAAAGCACGTGCTAACGGTGTCTATCTGCGTGTGTTGAAAAACACATTGGTACGTCGCGCTGTTTCCGGAACTGCCTTTGAGGGTTTGACTGAGCAATTAGTCGGTCCTTTGTTGTACGGTATTTCCAAAGATCCAGTTGCTGCAGCCAAAGTACTGGCTGATTTCGCTAAAACCAACGATAAGTTGGTCATTAAAGCTGGCTCAATGCCTAATTTCGTGATGACTGCAAATGATGTCGCGAATTTAGCCAATATGCCTAGTCGTGATGAGTTGTTAGCGAAACTGATGGGTACTATGCAGGCTCCCGTTACACAGTTTGTGCGTACGCTTAATGAAGTTCCTACTAAGTTTGTACGAGGTTTGGCTGCAGTTCGCGATAAGCAGGCAGCATAAATCCGGCAACACATTTTAGTGTTGTAATATTTTTACTTTTCAATCAGGAGAATTACTATGGCTTTGTCCAAAGCTGATATTTTAGATGCAATTGCTAACATGACCGTTCTTGATCTGTCTGAACTGATCAAAGAGATGGAAGAGAAATTTGGCGTTTCTGCTGCTGCTGCTGTTGCTGTTGCTGCTGCACCTGCTGCTGCTGGTGCCGCTGTTGAAGAAAAAACCGAATTTGACGTTATCTTGACTGGCGCTGGCGAAAACAAAGTCAACACCATTAAAGTTGTACGTACTATCACCGGTTTAGGCTTGAAAGAAGCTAAAGATCTGGTTGATGGCGCACCTAAAGCAGTTAAAGAAGGTGTTGCTAAAGCTGAAGCTGAATCAATCCAGAAGCAATTGGTTGAAGCTGGCGCTACTTGCGAAATTAAGTAATTTCGCCTTTCTGTCATTACCTGAGCTTGCTCAGGTAATGCAGAAAACATAAGACAGCGGTGCAACACTTAGCTGTCCGTTGTCTTTTGTCTTCTGCGCAGGTCCCTCTAGGAGATTCCATGAGCTATTCTTTCACCGAGAAAAAACGCATCCGTAAAAGTTTTGCAAAACGTGCAAACATTCTCCAGGTGCCTTTCTTGTTGGCAACACAACTTGATTCATTTCGTGCATTTCTACAGGAAGATATTTCACCTGAGAAGCGTGCAAATGAAGGCTTGCAAGCAGCCTTTTCATCTATTTTCCCAATTACCAGTCATTCTGGTAATGCAAAACTGGATTTCGTAAGTTACGTGCTGGGCGAGCCAGCATTTGACATGGTTGAATGCCAGCAACGGGGGTTGACTTATGCTTCCCCGTTACGCGCTAAAGTTCGCTTGACGATAATGGATCGTGAAGCTTCAAAACCAACAGTAAAAGAAGTTAAAGAACAAGAAGTGTACATGGGCGAAATGCCGCTGATGACACCTACTGGTTCGTTCATAATCAATGGCACGGAACGTGTTATTGTTTCCCAGTTGCATCGCTCACCTGGTGTGTTTTTTGAACACGACCGCGGCAAAACCCATAGCTCTGGCAAACTGCTATTTTCGGCTCGTATCATTCCTTACCGTGGTTCATGGCTTGATTTTGAATTCGATGCCAAGGACTATCTGTATTTCCGTATTGACCGTCGCCGTAAAATGCCGGTCAGCACATTGCTAAAATCGCTTGGTTATAACAACGAGCAGATTCTGTCCGAATTTTTTACTACAGACTCGTTCCAGTTAAGTGCAAAAGTCATACGTTTTGAATTAGTACCTGATCGCATGCGCGGTGAAATTGCACGCTTTGACATCGTCGACAAAACAGGCGCTGTAATTGTCCCTAAAGACAAGCGTATTACTGTGAAGCATATCCGTACCATGCAGGAATCAGGTCTGACACAGATTGCTGTGCCAGAAGACTTTTTGATGGGACGCGTGCTTGCCAAAAATGTTGTCGATAAGGCAACTGGTGAAATCATTGCAAATGCAAATGATGAGCTTACGGAAGTTTCGTTAGCAAAACTGATTGATGCAAATGTTGAACAAATTAATACCCTGTACGTAAACGATCTGGATCAGGGGGCTTACATTTCTGCAACCCTGCGTTCTGACGATACACCTGATCAATACGCTGCACGCGTAGCTATTTATCGAATGATGCGTCCAGGCGAGCCGCCTACTGAAGAATCAGTCGAGGCTTTGTTTGCAGGTTTGTTCTTCAGTGAAGAGCGTTATGATTTATCAGCTGTCGGCCGGATGAAGTTCAACCGCCGCATTGGTCGCGATGAGCTGGAAGGTTCTGCTGTGCTTTCCACAGAAGATATCGTTTCTGTCATCAAGATTCTGGTTGAATTGCGTAATGGTCGTGGTGAGATTGACGATATTGATCACTTGGGTAACCGCCGTGTGCGTAGCGTTGGTGAGTTGGCCGAGAATCAATTCCGTGCTGGTCTAGTTCGGGTAGAACGCGCTGTCAAAGAGCGTTTGTCCCAGGCTGAATCTGAAAACCTGATGCCACATGATTTGATAAATGCCAAACCTGTTTCGGCCGCTATCAAAGAGTTTTTTGGCTCGAGTCAATTGTCCCAGTTTATGGATCAGACTAACCCATTGTCTGAAATTACCCATAAAAGACGTGTTTCCGCGTTAGGACCCGGTGGTTTGACGCGTGAGCGTGCTGGTTTCGAAGTGCGTGACGTGCATCCAACTCACTATGGCCGTGTGTGCCCGATTGAAACACCGGAAGGTCCAAACATCGGTCTGATCAACTCCTTGGCTTTGTTTGCGCAAACAAACAAATATGGTTTCCTGGAAACCCCGTATCGTAAAGTTGAAGACGGCAAAGTTACTGACAAGATTGAATATTTGTCAGCGATTGAAGAAAGTAAATATGTTATCGCCCAGGCTAATGCTGAATTAGATGGTGAAGGCCGCTTTACTAGTGAGATTGTATCTTGCCGTTTCAAAAATGAATTCGAGCTGGCTAGCCCGGAACGTATCGAGTATATGGACGTGGCGCCATCGCAGATTGTATCTGTCGCGGCTTCATTGATTCCGTTCCTTGAGCACGATGACGCGAACCGCGCGTTGATGGGTTCAAACATGCAACGACAGGCTGTTCCTTGCTTGCGTGCAGAAAAGTCACTGGTTGGTACGGGTATTGAGCGTACCGCTGCAGTTGACTCAGGCACGACCGTGCAGGCTCGTCGTGGTGGTATTGTCGATTACGTTGATGCAGGTCGTGTAGTTGTACGAGTTAACGATGACGAAACCAAAGCTGGTGAAGTTGGTGTGGATATTTACACGCTAATCAAGTACACCCGCTCGAACCAGAATACAAATATCAACCAACGGCCTTTGGTCAAAGTTGGTGACAAGTTGTCTCGCGGTGACGTTATCGCTGACGGTGCGTCAACAGATATGGGTGAATTGGCTTTAGGTCAGAATCTTCTGGTGGCATTTATGCCGTGGAACGGATTTAACTTTGAGGATTCGATTCTGATATCCGAGAAGGTGGTAGCGGATGATCGTTACACTTCTATTCATATCGAAGAACTCACTGTTGTTGCACGTGATACCAAACTTGGTGCTGAAGAAATTACGCGTGACATATCAAATCTGTCAGAGCGTATGCTTAACCGCCTTGATGATTCTGGTATTTGCTTTATCGGCGCTGAAGTTGAAGCAGGAGATGTGCTGGTTGGTAAAGTTACGCCTAAAGGTGAAACTCAATTGACACCAGAAGAGAAATTACTGCGTGCAATTTTCGGTGAAAAAGCTTCTGATGTTAAGGATACATCTTTACGTGTGCCGTCAGGCATGGCTGGTACAGTCATTGACGTACAGGTATTCACCCGTGAGGGTATTGAACGTGATGCGCGTGCTAAACAGATCATTGAAGATCAGTTGGCTGAATACAAGAAAGATATGGCTGACCGTATGCGTATCGTTGATAACGATACCTTCTCACGCTTACAACGTTTAGTATTAAATAAAGTTGCCAAAGGCGGCCCTAAAAAGCTGGCTAAAGATACTGCTATCACTCAAGAGTATCTGGACAGTATTAGTCGTTATGACTGGTTTGATATTCGTCTAGTTGATGATGAAGCTAGTCGTCAGATGGAGTCTTTGAAGGATAGTCTCGATCAGAAGCGTCTTGAGTTCGACGCAATGTTTGAAGAAAAGAAGAAAAAACTCACTGCTGGTGACGAATTGCAACCAGGCGTGCAGAAAATGGTTAAAGTGTACGTGGCGGTAAAACGTCGTTTACAACCTGGTGACAAGATGGCAGGACGTCACGGTAACAAGGGTGTTGTATCCAAGATTGTTCCAATTGAAGATATGCCATTCACTGCTGACGGCACACCTATGGATATCGTACTTAATCCACTGGGCGTTCCATCCCGTATGAACGTCGGTCAGATTCTTGAGACACATTTGGGTTGGGCAGCTAAAGGTCTGGGTAAAAAAATTGATGAAATGCTTCAGGCTCAAAAGCACGTGTCTGAAGTGCGTGAGTTTCTCACCAAAATCTATAACTCAACCGGTAAGCAGGAAGATATAGCCAGCTTTAGTGATGATGAAGTGATTGAGCTGGCACGTAACCTGCGACAAGGTGTGCCATTTGCGACACCGGTATTTGACGGTGCCGCTGAAGAAGAAATCAAAGGCATGCTGGAGTTGGCCGGATTGCCACGCAGCGGTCAGATTACTTTGTTTGATGGCCGTACTGGCGAAGCGTTTGATCGCAAAGTCACTGTCGGTTATATGCATGTGCTGAAATTGCATCACCTGGTAGATGATAAGATGCATGCTCGTTCCACAGGACCATACAGTCTGGTGACACAGCAACCACTTGGCGGTAAAGCGCAGTTCGGTGGTCAGCGTTTTGGTGAGATGGAAGTATGGGCACTGGAAGCGTATGGCGCTTCTTACATCTTGCAGGAAATGTTGACAGTTAAGTCTGATGACGTAACTGGTCGTACCAAGGTCTATGAGAACATCGTTAAGGGTGAACATAAGATCGATGCTGGTATGCCAGAATCTTTCAACGTATTAGTGAAAGAAATCCGTTCCTTGGCAATTGATATTGATCTCGAGCGTTATTGATGCGATGAGGGGTGATTGGCGCGCCCCTCTTTTGCTCGCGCCTCATTGGAGAGAACTATGAAAGCATTGCTCGACTTATTTAAACAAGTCACTCAAGAAGAAGAATTTGACGCGATCAAAATTGGTCTCGCGTCACCTGAAAAAATTCGTACCTGGTCGTATGGTGAAGTTAAAAAGCCAGAAACCATTAACTATCGCACCTTCAAGCCGGAGCGTGATGGTTTGTTCTGCGCCAAAATATTTGGCCCAGTCAAGGATTATGAATGCCTGTGTGGCAAATATAAGCGACTAAAGCACCGCGGTGTTATTTGTGAGAAATGTGGCGTAGAAGTCACTTTATCCAAGGTTCGTCGCGAGCGTATGGGCCATATCGAGTTAGCCAGTCCGGTTGCTCATATCTGGTTCCTCAAATCATTGCCTTCCCGCCTGGGTATGGTTCTGGATATGACATTGCGCGATATCGAGCGTGTGTTGTATTTTGAAGCATACGTTGTAACAGATCCGGGTATGACTCCGCTGAACCGTTCACAACTGTTGACCGAAGATGATTATCTGGCCAAAGTTGAAGAGTATGGTGATGAGTTTAAAGCAAGCATGGGTGCGGAAGGTGTTCGTGAGCTGCTGAAAAGTATCGATATTATTTCTGAGGCAGAAGTTATTCGCGCAGATATGGCGAAAACCGGTTCAGATACCAAGATTAAAAAACTTGCCAAGCGTTTGAAAGTCATCGAAGCGTTCCAAAAATCAGGTATAAAACCTGAGTGGATGGTACTGGAAGTTCTTCCCGTATTGCCGCCAGAGCTCCGCCCATTAGTGCCGCTGGATGGTGGACGTTTTGCTACCTCTGATTTGAATGATTTGTATCGTCGGGTTATTAACCGTAATAATCGTTTGAAGCGTTTGTTAGAGCTTAAGGCTCCGGAAATCATTGTACGTAATGAAAAACGCATGCTGCAAGAAGCGGTGGACTCATTGCTGGATAACGGTCGTCGCGGCAAAGCAATGACCGGTGCCAACAAGCGTCCGTTAAAATCCTTGGCCGATATGATCAAGGGTAAGGGTGGTCGTTTCCGTCAGAACTTGCTGGGTAAGCGCGTCGATTATTCTGGTCGTTCCGTAATCGTTGTTGGTCCGCAATTAAGATTACATCAATGTGGACTGCCAAAGAAAATGGCGCTTGAATTATTCAAGCCGTTTATCTTCCATAAACTTGAAGTGATGGGGTTGGCGACAACTATCAAAGCTGCGAAGCGTATGGTTGAGACCGAAGAACCAGTAGTCTGGGATATTCTTGAAGATGTGATTCGCGAGCACCCGGTTATGCTTAACCGTGCGCCTACGCTGCATCGTCTTGGTATCCAGGCATTTGAACCTATCCTGATCGAGGGTAAGGCTATCCAGTTGCACCCACTTGTCTGTGCGGCATTTAACGCCGACTTCGACGGTGATCAGATGGCGGTTCACGTTCCTCTGTCACTGGAGGCGCAAATGGAAGCGCGTACGCTGATGTTGGCGTCGAACAATGTGCTATCTCCTGCAAACGGCGAGCCAATTATTGTTCCGTCACAAGATATCGTGCTTGGTCTGTATTACATGACTCGCGAAAGAGTTAACGCGCTGGGCGAGGGCATGATGTTTGCCAACGTCGATGAAGTGTCGCGTGCTTATGAATCGCGTCAAGTTGAATTGAATGCCAAGGTAACAGTACGTATCAAAGAAGCGTATTACGATGAGCAAGGTGAGCGTGCAGAGAAGCTGACTCGCTATGAAACCACTATCGGTCGCGCTTTGTTATCAGAAATTCTTCCAATCGGCTTGTCATTTACGCATGTAAACAAAATTCTGAAGAAGAAAGAGATATCCAAACTGATCAACGTGAGTTTCCGTCGTTGCGGCTTGCGTCAAACAGTCATTCTCGCTGATAAATTGATGTACACCGGCTTTACTTATGCAACTCGTGGCGGTATGTCGATTTGTGTTGATGACATGTTAATACCGACTCAGAAACAAGACATCATCAGTGCGTCAGAGAAAGAAGTGCAAGAGATCGAGGCGCAATATACTTCAGGTCTGGTTACTCAAGGCGAGCGTTACAACAAGGTAGTTGATATCTGGGGTCGTGCCGGTGATCAGGTGGCTAAGGCCATGATGACGCAGTTGGGTAGTGAACCCGTTGTAACGCGTGACGGTGTTGAGACTACGCAGGAATCATTTAACGCAATTTACATGATGGCAGACTCCGGTGCGCGTGGTTCTGCAGCGCAGATCAGACAGTTGGCCGGTATGCGTGGATTGATGGCAAAACCGGACGGATCGATTATTGAAACGCCGATTACAGCTAACTTCCGTGAAGGTTTGAACGTTCTGCAGTACTTTATCTCCACCCACGGTGCGCGTAAAGGCTTGGCTGATACAGCGCTTAAGACAGCTAACTCAGGTTACCTGACACGTCGTCTGGTCGATGTGACGCAGGATCTGGTAGTAATTGAAGATGATTGCGGCACTCGCGAAGGTCTGGTACTGAAAGCCTTGGTCGAAGGTGGTGAAGTTATTGAACCATTGCGCGAACGAGTGCTGGGCCGCGTTACTGCTCTGGACGTTATTCATCCTGAAACTGGCGAGACTGTTATTGAAGCGGGTGTAATGCTCGATGAAGATATGGTCGAGCAAATTGAAGCGCTTGATATCGACGAAGTAAAAGTTAGAACTGCATTGACTTGCGATACACGCTACGGCTTGTGCGCAAAATGCTACGGTCGTGACTTGGGTCGCGGATATCTGGTGAATGTGGGTGAGGCTGTTGGTGTTATCGCAGCGCAATCCATTGGTGAGCCGGGTACCCAGCTGACGATGCGTACATTCCACATCGGTGGTGCGGCATCCCGTTCTGCAGCTGCAAGTCAGCTTGAATCTAAATCAGCCGGTGTAGCAACATTCAGTCCAGCGATGCGCTACGTAACTAGCGCTAAGGGCGAAGCAATTGCTATTGCTCGTAGTGGCGAGATTGTCATCATGGGTGACAATGGCCGTGAACGTGAGCGTCATAAAGTACCTTACGGTGCGACCTTGACGGTTAAAGATGGCGATAAGATTAAAGCTGGTCAGGTCATGGCTATGTGGGATCCGCACACTCGCCCGATTATTACCGAGTATGCTGGTCGTGTACGCTTTGAGAACGTAGAAGAAGGTTCTACTGTCGCTAAGCAGATTGATGATGTGACAGGTTTGTCTACGCTGGTGGTTATTGATCCTAAGCGTCGCGTAGGCGCTGCAAGTAAGGGATTACGTCCGCAAGTTAAACTGCTGGACGAGAACGGTATGGAAATCAAGGTAACCGCGACTGAGATGTCAGTTAACATTACCTTCCAGATCGGTTCGATTATCACAGTCAAGGATGGTCAGGACGTTGGTGTTGGCGAAGTGCTGGCGCGTATTCCGCAGGAAACATCCAAAACTCGCGATATTACCGGAGGTCTGCCGCGTGTGGCTGAATTGTTTGAAGCGCGATCACCGAAAGATGCCGGCGTATTGGCACCGGTAACCGGTACGGTATCGTTTGGTAAAGATACTAAGGGTAAGCAGCGTCTTGTCATTACCGATTTGGATGGTATGGCGCATGAATACCTGATACCAAAGGAAAAACACGTTACTGCACATGATGGTCAGGTTGTGAACAAAGGCGAGTTGATCGTTGATGGCCCGGCAGATCCACATGACATTCTTGCACTTAAAGGTGTAGAGGCGCTTTCACGTTATATTACCGATGAAGTTCAGGATGTATATCGTTTGCAAGGTGTGAAAATTAACGATAAGCATATTGAAGTCATTGTTCGTCAAATGTTGCGCCGTGTTAGCGTAGTAGATGCGGGTTCAACTAAGTTCATTCAAGGTGAACAGGTAGAGCGTGCTGAATTACTGATTGAGAACGAAAAAGTTATTGCGGAAGGTAAAGAACCGGCAACATTTGATTATGTGTTGCTGGGTATTACTAAAGCATCGCTGTCAACTGATTCGTTTATATCAGCTGCATCCTTCCAGGAGACAACGCGAGTATTGACTGAAGCTGCAATTATGGGCAAACGTGATGAGTTGCGCGGTCTGAAAGAGAACGTTATTGTTGGTCGATTAATTCCAGCCGGTACGGGATTGGCATACCACAATACGCGTAGAATGCAAAAACTAGGTCTCGATATTGCTACAGAATCAGACATTTTTGAATCACCTGAAGTAGTAGATAGTGAGTAGTCCGCTTGACACTATGTAAGTAAGCCTATAAAATCCATCGTCTTTTTTACCGACTTTGGATTTTGTTGGTAAATGTAAATAGTTTATGGGATAGCATCCGTGCTATCACGCAGTTTTAAGTGGTTCTTTGTTAAGAACTATGCGAAAAATTAAATTGGGAAACGAAATAGTATGCCTACAATCAATCAGCTGGTGCGCAAACCGCGCGTCGCAAAGCGCGTAAATAGTAAAGTGCCTGCGCTTGAGGCTTGTCCTCAAAAGCGTGGTGTATGTACGCGTGTGTACACAACTACTCCTAAGAAGCCAAACTCAGCATTACGTAAAGTAGCACGCGTACGCTTGACGAATGGTTTCGAAGTAAGTAGCTATATCGGTGGTGAAGGCCACAACTTGCAAGAGCACTCGGTTGTATTGATTCGTGGTGGTCGTGTTAAGGATTTGCCGGGTGTTCGTTACCATACAGTTCGTGGTAGCCTGGATACTGCTGGTGTTAAAGATCGTAAGCAAAGCCGTTCTAAATACGGTGCTAAACGGCCTAAGAAGGCCTAATTTAGGCTTAGAATTGGTGTTGAGTTGCGGTATAAAAGCGCGACGCGCGCCGTAACCTGCATTAAGAAGTATTTGAGAGGTAATTATGCCAAGACGTAGAGAAGTACCCAAGCGCGATGTATTGCCAGATCCAAAATTCGGTAGTCAAGATGTCGCAAAATTTGTAAACGTGCTGATGTCCAGCGGCAAAAAGTCTGTTGCTGAGCGTATTATTTACGGCGCTTTTGAGCAAATTGGCCAAAAAACCGGTAAAGACCCAATTGAGGTTTTTACATTGGCATTAAGCAATATCCGTCCTGTTGTTGAAGTTAAGAGCCGCCGTGTTGGTGGTGCTAACTATCAAGTCCCAGTCGAAGTCCGTCCAGCACGTCGTTCGGCATTGGCAATGCGCTGGTTGAAAGAAGCTGCTCGTAAACGCGGTGAAAAATCAATGGGTATTCGCCTCGCTGGTGAGTTGATGGATGCTGCTGAGGGTCGTGGCGGTGCTATGAAGAAGCGTGATGAAGTGCACCGTATGGCTGAAGCAAACAAAGCATTCTCGCATTTCCGTTTCTAATTTCAATCAATGGACTGGCGCACTCGCGCCAGCACTAACTGGGTAGTAAATAAAGTGGCACGCAAAACTCCTATTGAACGTTACCGTAACATTGGTATCAGCGCACATATTGACGCTGGTAAAACTACGACTACAGAACGCATTCTGTATTACACCGGTGTTTCACACAAAATCGGTGAAGTGCATGATGGTGCTGCTACCATGGACTGGATGGAGCAAGAGCAGGAGCGCGGTATTACAATTACCTCTGCTGCGACTACTTGTTTCTGGAAGGGTATGGAAAACAATTATCCTGAGCACCATATCAATATTATTGATACGCCGGGACACGTAGACTTCACGATTGAAGTTGAGCGTTCAATGCGAGTTTTGGACGGTGCGTGCATGGTTTACTGTGCGGTTGGTGGTGTGCAACCGCAATCTGAAACAGTTTGGCGTCAGGCAAACAAATACGGTGTGCCGCGCTTGGCGTTTGTAAATAAAATGGATCGCACTGGTGCGAATTTCCTTAAAGTTTACGAGCAGATGCGTACCCGCCTCAAAGCAAACGTTATTCCTATTCAGTTGCCTATAGGCGCTGAAGACAAATTTGAAGGTGTTGTCGATCTGGTCAAGATGAAGGCCATATACTGGGATGATTCTACCCAGGGTATGAAATTCGAAGAGCGCGAAATCCCTGCTGAAATGCAGGCTGAATGCGAATCTTGGCGTGAAAAAATGGTCGAAGCTGCGGCCGAAGCAAACGAAGAGTTAATGAATAAGTACCTTGAAGAAGGTGACTTGACTGCTGCTGAAATTAAGTTGGCCTTGCGTACTCGTACCATTGCTAGTGAAATAATGCCAATGCTGTGTGGTTCTGCTTTTAAGAACAAAGGCGTGCAGGCAATGTTGGATGCGGTTATTGATTACCTGCCATCTCCTAAGGATATCCCGCCTGTGTCGGGTGAATTGGAAGATGGCACCCAGGGTGAGCGTAAGGCAGAAGATACAGAGCCATTCGCAGCGCTGGCATTTAAAATCATGACCGATCCATTCGTGGGTCAGTTGATTTTCTTCCGCGTTTATTCTGGCACGATGAACTCTGGCGATACCATCTATAACCCTATTAAGGGTAAAAAAGAACGTATCGGTCGTATCTTGCAAATGCATGCGAACCAGCGTGCTGAGATCAAAGAGGTTCATGCTGGTGATATCGCTGCTGCGGTTGGCTTGAAGGAAGCTACAACCGGTGACACTTTATGCGATTTGAACAAGACAATAATCTTGGAGCGCATGATTTTCCCAGAGCCTGTGATTCACGTCGCAGTTGAGCCTAAAACCAAGGCTGACCAGGAAAAAATGGGTATGGCATTGAATCGCCTTGCACAAGAAGATCCTTCGTTCCGTGTTCGTACAGATGAAGAGTCGGGTCAAACCATTATTTCCGGTATGGGTGAGTTGCACCTGGAAATCCTGGTTGATCGTATGCGTCGTGAGTTTGGTGTGGAAGCTAACGTTGGTGCACCTCAAGTTGCGTACCGTGAAGCAATCAGAAAAGCTGTTGAGGTCGAAGGTAAGTTTGTTAAACAGTCAGGTGGTAAGGGGCAATTTGGTCATGTATGGCTCAAAATGGAACCGAACGAGACTGGTAAAGGTTTTGAATTCATTGATGCTATTAAGGGCGGTACAGTTCCGCGTGAATTTATTCCTGCGGTTGAAAAAGGTCTGCGTGAGACACTGCCTAATGGCGTATTAGCTGGCTTCCCGGTTGTTGACGTAAAAGTAACGCTGTTTGATGGTTCATACCATGACGTGGACTCGAACGAGAATGCGTTTAAAATGGCTGCTTCCATGGGCTTCAAGGATGGTATGCGTAAAGCGAGTCCTGTGCTGTTAGAGCCAATGATGGCTGTAGAAGTTGAAACTCCTGAAGACTACATGGGTGACGTTATGGGCGATTTGTCCTCACGTCGCGGTATCATTCAAGGTATGGACGATACACCAAGTGGTAAGGTTGTTAAGTGTGAAGTTCCTCTGGCCGAAATGTTTGGTTATTCTACAACCTTGCGTTCTATGAGTCAGGGTCGCGCAACTTACAGCATGGAATTCAAGCATTACTCTGAAGCCCCTAAAAATGTGGCTGAAGCAATTATCAACAAGAAATAACGTTAGAATTTAAAGGATATACATCATGGCAAAAGGCAAGTTTGAACGGACCAAGCCGCACGTTAACGTAGGTACGATTGGCCACGT
>NZ_BHGL01000018.1 GCF_003864975.1 Sulfuriferula thiophila | reverse complement strand
AGCGTAAGCTACGGGGGTTTTTAGAATGGGGTGTCTGACGATGACCTACTTTCACATGGGTAATCCACACTATCATCGGCGCGGTCTCGTTTCACGGCCCTGTTCGGGATGGGAAGGGGTGGTTCCAAGACGCTATGGTCGTCAGACGTAAACGGTTGGGCATGTCACAAGCTGTTATCACTCATGGCATGCGCCTTATTCGGAAGAAGTAAAGTTGGTTTGCTTGTTACAGCATGTTTCAATTGTATTGCGCTTTATTAACCCTACCTTCTACTTAAGGTTATAGGGTCAAGCCTCACGGGCAATTAGTACTGGTAAGCTTAATGCATTACTGCACTTCCACACCCAGCCTATCAACGTCCTGGTCTCGAACGACCCTTTAGGGGGGTCTAGCCCCCGGGAAATCTCATCTTAAGGCGAGTTTCACGCTTAGATGCTTTCAGCGTTTATCTCTTCCGGATTTAGCTACCCGGCGATACCACTGGCGTGATAACCGGTACACCAGAGATCCGTCCACTCCGGTCCTCTCGTACTAGGAGCAGGTCCCTTCAAATTTCCAGCGCCCACGGCAGATAGGGACCAAACTGTCTCACGACGTTTTAAACCCAGCTCACGTACCACTTTAAATGGCGAACAGCCATACCCTTGGGACCGGCTACAGCCCCAGGATGTGATGAGCCGACATCGAGGTGCCAAACTCCCCCGTCGATGTGAACTCTTGGGAGGAATCAGCCTGTTATCCCCAGAGTACCTTTTATCCGTTGAGCGATGGCCCTTCCATACAGAACCACCGGATCACTATGACCTGCTTTCGCACCTGCTCGACTTGTCAGTCTCGCAGTCAAGCATCCTTTTGCCATTGCACTATCGCTACGATTTCCGACCGTAGCTAGGATACCTTCGTGCTCCTCCGTTACGCTTTGGGAGGAGACCGCCCCAGTCAAACTGCCTACCATGCACGGTCCCCGATCCAGATAATGGACCTAGGTTAGAATCTCAAACATACCAGGGTGGTATTTCAAGGTTGGCTCCACAAGAACTGGCGTCCCTGCTTCAATGCCTCCCACCTATCCTACACAAGTCTGTTCAAAATCCAATGCAAAGCTACAGTAAAGGTTCATGGGGTCTTTCCGTCTAGCCGCGGGTAGATTGCATCTTCACAAACACTTCAACTTCGCTGAGTCTCAGGAGGAGACAGTGTGGCCATCGTTACGCCATTCGTGCGGGTCGGAACTTACCCGACAAGGAATTTCGCTACCTTAGGACCGTTATAGTTACGGCCGCCGTTTACTGGGGCTTCGATCAAGAGCTTGCACCCCATCAATTAACCTTCCAGCACCGGGCAGGCGTCACACTCTATACGTCCACTTTCGTGTTTGCAGAGTGCTGTGTTTTTATTAAACAGTCGCAGCCACCTTTTCACTGCAACCCTGTTCTGCTCGGCGAGCAAGTCGCTTCACATACTAAGGGCACACCTTCTCCCGAAGTTACGGTGTTAATTTGCCGAGTTCCTTCTCCTGAGTTCTCTCAAGCGCCTTAGGATTCTCACCCTGCCCACCTGTGTCGGTTTGCGGTACGGTCGTCCTTGAACTGAAGCTTAGTGGCTTTTCTTGGAAGCATGGTATCGCTCACTTCAGTGCCGTAGCACCTCGTCATCATGTCTCAGCATTAAACCCCCGGATTTGCCTAAGGGTTCTGCCTACACACTTAAACCAACTATTCCAACAGTTGGCTGAGTTAACCTTCTCCGTCCCCACATCGCATTCAAGGCCGGTACAGGAATATTAACCTGTTTCCCATCGACTACGCTTCTCAGCCTCGCCTTAGGAGCCGACTCACCCTGTTCCGATGAACGTTGAACAGGAAACCTGGGGCTTTCGGCGAACGGGCTTTTCACCCGTTTTATCGCTACTCATGTCAGCATTCGCACTTCTGATACCTCCAGCAAGGTTCACACCTCACCTTCAACGGCCTACAGAACGCTCTCCTACCATATGCAATAAATTGCATATCCGTAGCTTCGGTGCACAGTTTGAGCCCCGTTACATCTTCCGCGCAGGACGACTCGACCAGTGAGCTATTACGCTTTCTTTAAATGATGGCTGCTTCTAAGCCAACATCCTGGCTGTCTATGCCTTCCCACATCGTTTACCACTTAACTGTGTCTTTGGGACCTTAGCTGACGGTCTGGGTTGTTTCCCTTTTGACACCGGACGTTAGCACCCGATGTCTGTCTCCCACGCTCGCACTCTTCGGTATTCGGAGTTTGCAATGGGTTGGTAAGTCGTGATGACCCCCTAGCCATAACAGTGCTCTACCCCCGAAGGTGATACGTGAGGCACTACCTAAATAGTTTTCGGAGAGAACCAGCTATTTCCAGATTTGTTTAGCCTTTCACCCCTATCCACAGCTCATCCCCTAATTTTTCAACATTAGTGGGTTCGGACCTCCAGTGCGTGTTACCGCACCTTCATCCTGGCCATGGATAGATCATCTGGTTTCGGGTCTACGCCCAGCAACTATCGCCCTTATCAGACTCGGTTTCCCTTCGCCTCCCCTATTCGGTTAAGCTCGCTACTGAACGTAAGTCGCTGACCCATTATACAAAAGGTACGCAGTCACGGATCAAGTCCGCTCCCACTGTTTGTATGCATGCGGTTTCAGGATCTATTTCACTCCCCTCCCGGGGTTCTTTTCGCCTTTCCCTCACGGTACTGGTTCACTATCGGTCGATTACGAGTATTTAGCCTTGGAGGATGGTCCCCCCATGTTCAGACAGGATTTCTCGTGTCCCGCCCTACTTGTCGCAAACTTAGTTCTACACACAGGTTTTCACATACGGGACTATCACCCACTATGGTCCATCTTTCCAGAAGGTTCTGTTAACGTGTGTGCTAAATCTTGCAGGCTCCTCCGCGTTCGCTCGCCACTACTTGCGGAATCTCGGTTGATTTCTTTTCCTCGAGCTACTTAGATGTTTCAGTTCGCTCGGTTCGCCCCGCTAGACCTATGTATTCAGTCTAGGGTACCCCTAAGGGTGGGTTTCCCCATTCGGACATCTGCGGATCAAAGCTTGCTTGCCAGCTCCCCGCAGCTTTTCGCAGGCTGCAACGTCCTTCTTCGCCTGTAATCGCCAAGGCATCCACCACATGCACTTAGTCGCTTGACCCTATAACCTTAAGCATCTCTTGCGAGATACGGGTTACAGGTTAATAAAGCGCTTATGACCCGGCATTCCTCGACTAAAAGTTATGCCGGTTGATACAATCAAAACCCATTTGTTAACAACCTTTCAAATAACGCTTGCGCGTGACTTGTCCAGTCATCAACCTTTACTTCTTCCATTTTTTTAAAGAGCTTTCACACGTAAAG
>NZ_BHGL01000017.1 GCF_003864975.1 Sulfuriferula thiophila | reverse complement strand
ATGGCTGCAATCTTTACCTATACTCAAAATTATTGATTGGGGGCTTGGCAAAAAAGTGGGCGTCCATGTATAAAGTAGACACCCTAAAAAGCGCCGATAAAAGCACCTTCGAGGTGTATAATCTGGGAATTATTTTCCAAGACATTGTATTTAATAAGGATAAAATTTTGGCACACCCTAATTTTCCTGTTGAAAACACCACCTCAAATCCCCCAAAATTACTCGACCAGGTGCGTGATAAGTTACGCGTAAAACATTACAGTATTCGCACTGAGCAGACCTATCTAGATTGGATTAAACGCTATATTTTATTCCATGGCAAGCAGCACCCCAAGAGCCTAGGAGCAACTGAGGTAGAGGCATTTCTTACTCATCTCGCGGTGGCTGGCAACGTCGCCGCCTCTACGCAGAATCAGGCAAAGAGCGCATTGCTATTTTTATATCGCGAGGTGCTGGAAATACAACTACCTTGGCTGGATAACGTGACACAAGCCAAGGCGCCTAAACGCCTACCTGTGGTTTTGACGGTTAGCGAAGTACAGGCTGTGTTATCTCGCCTCCCCGGTACCCATGCCCTGGTTGGTAATTTGCTGTATGGATCAGGCATGCGCTTGATGGAGGCAATACGTTTACGTGTCAAGGATGTGGATTTTGCCCGGCGCGAAATCATTGTGCGCGAGGGCAAAGGCTTCAAGGATCGAGTCACTATGTTGCCGGAAACCTTAATCGCCCCACTCAAGGCACATTTACTCAAAGTCAAGGCACTGCATGACGAAGATCTGGCACAACATTACGGTCAAGTATATTTGCCCTTTGCGCTGGATAAAAAATATCCCAATGCAGGTCACGAATGGGGTTGGCAGTATGTTTTTCCATCACGGAATTTGTCGGTAGACCCACGCTCCGGCGTAACCCGCCGTCATCATATGGATGAAAAAGGTTTGCAGCGCGCCATTAAACAGGCTGTGCGCGACCTGGGGTTGGTCAAGCCTGCTACTCCACACACTTTGCGCCATTCTTTTGCTACGCATTTGCTGCAATCCGGCTATGACATCCGCACCGTTCAGGAGCTACTCGGACATTCAGATGTATCCACCACCATGATTTATACCCATGTACTGAACAAAGGCGGGCGTGGTGTGACCAGTCCGCTGGATCAATTATAAGTGTAGCTGGCTCACACTGATTTACTGCTCCCCCTTTATTCTTGCCTTTACAGGCGAAATCTCGTTATCATCGTCTGATACTTTTGATGATAGCTAACCGCAATGACCATTCCCGACCAGACCCGCGCTCAGGCGCAAGACCTCCTCAACTTTATCGACGCCAGCCCCAGCCCCTGGCATGCGGTGCAAAGCGTCGTGCAACGCCTGCTGGCCCAAGGCTATAAAGAGCTGAAGGAAGCTGAGCGCTGGAACCTGATGCAGGGTGGGCGCTATTTTGTCGTGCGTGGCGGCGCGTCGGTAATTGCGTTTCGCCTGGGGCAGCGCGCCCTGGCCGAGACCGGCTTTCGCATGATCGGCGCGCATACCGATTCACCCGGCCTGCGGCTGAAAACGCATACCGCCCAAGCCAGCGATGGCGTGGTCCGGCTGGGCGTGGAAGTATACGGCGGGCCTATTCTGGCAACGTTTACCGACCGCGATCTGAGTCTGGCCGGGCGCGTCAATATCCGTACTGCGGATGGCTTTACCACACGCCTGCTGAAATTCGATACACCACAGGTGCGTCTGCCAAATCTGGCCATACACATGAACCGTGAGGTCAATGAGCAAGGGCTGAAGCTCAATAAGCAGACCGAGTTGCCGCTGATTTTTGGCATGGCGTCAGATAAACAAAACGCACGAGAACAATTCCTCGGCCACGTTGCCAGCACTCTGGACGTGAACATCGATGACATTCTGACTTATGAATTAAATGTATTTGATACCCAACCGGGCGCATTCTGGGGTGCGGAGCAGGAATTCATCGCCGACAGTCAGCTTGATAATCTGGCATCCTGCCATGCGGCGCTGACCGCGATGCTGTCCAGCGAAGATGCCAGTGCAACCAATATTTGCGCGTTCTTCGATCATGAAGAAGTCGGCAGCGAGAGCGCCACCGGTGCAGGCGGCAGCTTCGCTCAGGATGTGATAAAACGCATTGCCAATGCCCTCGGTCTGGATGCGGAAGCACAGCATTGCATGCTGGCGCAGAGCTTCTTTATAAGTGCCGATATGGCACACGCCTATCACCCCAATTTCCCCAATGCCTACGAACCCAGCCACCGGGTGATGGTAAACGCCGGCCCGGTGATCAAAACCAACGCCAATCAGCGCTATGCCACCAATGCCGATACCGCTGCCCGCTTCATGACGCTGTGCGAGGCTGCGGGTGTGCCGGTGCAGCATTACACGCACCGTACCGACCTAGGCTGCGGCAGTACCATAGGGCCGATCATTGCGTCACGCCTGGGAATTGCCAGTGTCGATGTGGGTTGCCCGATGTGGGCGATGCACAGCTTGCGCGAAAGCGCGGGGGTAATGGATCATGGCCACATGATTGCAGCCATGCAGGCAGCATTTAGGAGCTAGTACTTAAACACTCTTGTTATTTACCAACTCCTTGAGCAGCTCGGGATGATGGTCCAGCAACCGGAATAAATTGACTACCGCAGCCACCGGCTTGGCATTCCCGCGCTCGTAACGGGAAAAAGCATTCTTACCTCCTCCAGTCAGGTGCGCAGCCTGCGCTTGAGTAAGTCGCAGTTTTTTGCGGATGCGGGCAAGCTCTGCTGCCTCCGCAGCATCTACCTGATCACGGAATGTCAGCCATTTCGCCTCTTCAGCAGCATCAAATTCGACAAAGCCATCTGCACAGTGGTCACAGAAGGCCCCTCGGGTTTCAGAACTAAAAATACGGCCCTTGTATTCTTGCGTAATGGTTTTGATACCATCATGCAACGTACCTGCCCCACATAAGGGACAGGGCTTTCCATTCCAATTGCTTACCATGCTCATAACTCCTTAAACGAAACCACAAAGTACTCGCCAGCACGCTGAAATTTGATGTAGAGCGCGATGCCGTTCCATTCACCGTGATACACATCCTGCCAGACGCGATGATCTGCATGCGTAGTGATACTCTTGTAAAAATCATTACGCGTCAGGCTTTGTACCACCGCCAGTGCATCCGCTTGAGCCATACCAACTGCACGGATACCACCACGAGCAGAAACCGTAAGATTCATGGCCTGGGCAGATGTCATCTGTGCCTGAATTTCTGCCAGCGAATAATGTGGAACCAGTTTTTCCATTTACGAATTATTACCCTAATAGGGGATATCGTCAATTGGTAATATTCACCGCCGTACCCTCTTCCACCCGCTCAAACAAATCCGCCACATCGGCATTGCGCATGCGCACGCAGCCATGCGATGCCGGTGTACCGATGAGGTGTTCTTCGCTGGTGCCATGGATGTAGATATAGCGGGCATGGGTATCGACGTCGCCGCCCTGATTTTTGCCGGGCTCGCGGCCGTCCAGCCACAGGATGCGGCTTAATATCCAGTCGCGGCCGGGGTGCTCGGCTCCCAGTTGCGGGTTCCAGATTTCGCCGGTGGGCTGGCGTGCGCTGAATACCGCAAACAGCGGCGCCATTGCACCAATTTTTTCACTAATGACATGGCGGCCGCGCGGGGTTTTGTAGCTGCCTGTCTGCTCGCCCGCGCCGTTAGCGGCGGTGGATACCGGGTATTGCCGCAATAGCTGCGAGTCGCCGTTTTCATCATCTTCAAACAAGTACAACTGCTGCAGGCGGATGCTGATCTCTATGCGTTTTTTCATACGGCTGCATTCACTTTCTTGAGCTGGGCGCGACGCTCGGCAAAGAAGGCCGACAGCATGGCGCCGCACTCGGCTGCCAGCACGCCGCCCTGAATTTCGGTGTGATGATTGAGTCGGGGTTCGTCAAACAGGTTGAGCACGCTGCCCGCAGCGCCGGTTTTCGCATCGCTGGCCCCGAACACCAGCCGCGAGACGCGTGCATGCATGATTACACCAGCACACATGGTGCACGGCTCCAGCGTCACATACAGGCTGACTTGTGGCAGACGGTAGTTGCTCAGGTACTGCGCGGCATCGCGCAACGCCAGCATCTCCGCATGGGCAGACGGATCGTGACGGGAGATGGGCGCATTAGCGCCGCGGCCGATAATCTTGCCTTCATGCACGACCACGGCACCGACCGGCACTTCACCCATGTCCCAGGCTTGCTGCGCCAGCGCCAGTGCTTCGCGCATGAAAAACTCGTCATCTGCCATCATCAGGCCGGGAACACGCCGGTGGATAAATAGCGATCGCCGCGATCGCAGACAATGGACACGATGGTGGCATTACTGACTTCTTTGGACAGTTCCAGTGCAGCGTACAGCGCGCCACCCGAAGAAATGCCGGCGAAGATGCCTTCTTCGCGTGCCAGCCGGCGCGTGGTTTCCTCGGCATTGGCCTGGCTGACCAGACGAATCTGATCCACGCTCTGCTTGTCGTAGATTTTAGGCAGATACGCTTCCGGCCATTTGCGGATACCGGGAATCTGCGCGCCCTCTTCCGGCTGCACGCCGATGACTTGTACAGCCGGGTTCTGCGATTTGAGGAAGTGCGAGGTGCCGGTAATCGTGCCGGTGGTGCCCATGCTGCTGACAAAATGGGTCACCGTGCCTTCGGTATCACGCCAGATTTCCGGGCCGGTGGTGTCAAAATGCGCCTGCGGATTGTCGCTGTTGCTGAATTGGTCGAGGATGATGCCCTGTCCGGCCTGCTGCATTTTATTAGCGACGTCGATGGCTTCTTCCATGCTGCCGGCCTGGCTGGTCAGCACAATCTCGGCACCGAAGGCACGCATCACCTGACGCCGCTCTATGCTCATGTGCTCGGGCATCACCAGTATCATCTTGTAGCCGCGCATGGCTGCTGCCATCGCCAGTGCAATGCCGGTGTTGCCGCTGGTGGCTTCGATCAGGGTATCGCCGGGATGGATCTCGCCGCGAGCCTCGGCACGGTTGATCATGTTCAGCGCCGGACGGTCTTTTACCGAGCCGGCGGGGTTGTTGCCTTCCAGCTTGAGCAGTATGGTGTTGCTGGTGTCACCGGGCATGCGTTTGAGCCTGACCAGCGGGGTATTGCCGACGAAATCTTCCAGGGTTTTATAGATGGGCATGACGAAACCTTGTGTTATTTATATAAGCTTTCAAGATAAGTGGCGACGCCTTGTTCGAGATCAAGCATGGGCGCATCATAGCCTGCCTGCCGCAACGCGCTGAGATCGGCCTGAGTGTAAGGCTGGCACTGTTCCGGGAAGTCGACATATTCGATGATGCCCTGTGCTTGCAACCCGGCCAGATCGAGGGCGGCTTCGCCCGCGCGCTGGCGGCACTGATTAATCACCGCTACAGCTACCGCATTAAACGACTGGCTGCGCCCGGTGCCAATATTGAAAATACCGGACTGCTCGGGGTGATCCAGAAACCACAGATTTGCCTGTACTACATCAGTAATCGCAACGAAATCGCGGCTCTGTTCGCCATTGGCATAATCAGCCCCGCCTTTATACAACGCAATCTTGCCATTGCTCATATATTGCCTGAAACACTGATAGACGGCAGAGGCGGCATGAGCCTTGTGCTGCTCACCCTGCCCGTACACATCAAAATAGCGCAGCCCGACAATTTGCGAGGTGCGATCATCCCAGATACGGCGTACCGCCTGATCGAACAGGAACTTGGAATAGGCAACGACATTCAGCGGCGACTCATGCTTACGCTGTTCGGTAAATGCATCGCCGGCACCATATACCTCAGCACTTGAGGCATACAGGAAAGCAGTCTGATTCTCCTGACAGAAATCCAGCATATCCATGGAATAGCGATAGTTGTTTTCCATCACATACCGCCCGTCGCTTTCCAGCGGGTCAGTACAAGCGCCCTGATGGAACAGTGCCATCACGGCACCATCAAGAGCGTTTTTATGCATCAACTGCAGGAAGTCCGTCTTATCTATGTAATCAGCCAGATCACAGTCAACCAGATTCTTGAATTTTTCGGCTTTGCCAAGGTTATCGACAGCGATGATGTCAGTGATACCGCGCTGATTCAACGCCTTGATAATATTCGAGCCAATAAATCCGGCGGCTCCGGTGACGACATAATACATAGTGTGCTTTCCTGATTATTTGAGACGATAGAAACGGTTAGCCAATTCTTTACCGGGCGGCAATTTATCCAGACGGTCGCCCACTGCTTCACTCAACATGCTGAAACGGACATCGGGTGCCGGATGGGTTTTGAATAGCAATGCCACGCTGCTGTCGCCCGGTGCCACATGGCCGATTTCTTCCAGCACAGTAGGCAAGCCATAGGCGTCATAACCTGCACGGGCGGCCAGCACCATGCCCATGCGGTCAGCTTCGAATTCGGCGTTTTTATCCAGCTTGCGCGACATGATTTCCGCCCCGCTACCGATCAGGTTCTGTATGGCATCCTGACCTTTGACTTCACGTCCCAGCGCATCAGCGCCCAGGCCGATGAACTGGCTTTGCCGCAAAATTTTGAGTTGATGCTTGCGCACTACGTGGGCAATTTCATGCCCCAGCACCCCAGCCAGTTCAGATTCACTATGAAGTTTAAGATACAGGCCTTTGGTTATAAACACAAAACCACCCGGCGCAGAAAAAGCATTAATGTCCGTACTGTCGATAACACCAAACTGCCATGGCAAATCCGGGCGCTCGCTTTGCAATGCAACCCAGCGTCCGACCTGATTGACGTAGTGCTGCAATTTGGCATCCTTCACCAGCGGTGATGCACCCAATAAGTTACCGGATACCTGCCGGCCAATCTGCACTTCATCATCAACCGAATCGGGCTTTAGCGCGCCCATCAAGACAGCTACTGGATCAAGCTTGGTATTACTTTTGTTAATCGTGCCGCTCGTTTCAGGCGTGCTCGCTGAATTCTGGTTTGTCACATTACCCGGGATTTGTTTCAGCACGTTACCCAGATCATTGAGATCAAACGCATACACTGAATGAGCCAGTGAAAGATTTGCCAGCAATGCCACTAATATTAGCTTTTTCATAATTTCGCTCCGCAGAAGTTAGTTGGCAGCATTCGGATCAGGCAGATAAGACACAGACTGGCGCACCAACTTGCCTTGCCGGGCAAAACTTTGTGCTTCGGCTGCACCGAGCTTATAAGTTGCCAGCTCATTCAGACCCTGCTCGTTAAAATGCGCCGCTTTCAAATCTTCTTCACTCAGACCACGCACCCCAGCCGTCGCCACAATCTGGCCTGGCCGGCGTTTACCCGTTGCCATTTGCGCCACACCGGCAATATCAGAAACTGCGCTACCGCTAGCCGTTCCGGTAGTGCGTACCGATAACATTCTTACCCAGCCCTGAGTTTTGCCCGTGCTGATCTGTATCCAGCCGCTCTGTTTGGTAATGACATTGACGCCACTGCCTTTGGCAACATTGCCTACACTCGCACTACTGCTGGCCGGCTTGGCATGCAGTGTCTCGTTTCTGATTAACACACCACTCTGTGCAGCAAATACAGAACCACTTAGCAACAACATGCAAAGTGCAAAACTTATGCGTCGATTGATCATGACAGGCTCCTGCGGTAAAGATAATTATTCTACCCTGACTTGCGCATTACGCGCTCACAATAGATACTAAACGCAATCAATTACAAACAGGGTTCAGCATTGGCAGCTTGGATAGCACAATTAGGCGATGCCGTATTAAGGCGCTGGGCGGCTTTCATGGCATTATCGCGCTTTGGCTTTCATCTGCTTGAAGTCGCACTCAACCCTCGCACTTATGACAGCGCCACGCGCTGGATTATCACCAAACAGATTTATTTCACTGCAGTACAGGCATTACCCATCTTCCTGATTTACTCGCTGGTGATCAGCGGCGTGCTGATCCAGATCATGGTGTCGGTGGCGCGTGATTTTGGCCTGTCTGGTTATGTCCCCGGACTCATCGTGGGCTTTCTGGTAATGGAATTGCTGCCGCTGCTCTCTGTGCTGTTTGTCGCGCTCCGTTCCGGCGCTGCAATTAATACCGAAATCGCGCTGATGCATGTCAACAATGAGATCGTTGCGTTCGAGCATGCCCAAATCGATCCTGCCCGCTACGAATTCATGCCGCGCGTAGTTGGCGGTGTCATTTCGGTACTGGCATTGACCGGCTTATCTGCGCTCACCGCATTAATAGTGGCGTTCTTTGTTATCTACGGTTTCGACTGGACTAACCTGGCCGGTTACGCCCACAGCATGGCGCAATTACTGCCGGTGACACTGGTGCTTGGCCTGGTTGGGAAAACCATGCTGTTTGGCCTGGTGGTTACGCTGATCCCAATCAAAACCGGACTGGAAATCCCCAAGCGCCTGTTTCTGGTACCTGTATCGGTACTCAAGGGCATGATGCGCGTGTTTTTTGCAATTGTATTGATCGAGGTGGCATCATTAGCATTCAAATACATATAGTATGGTGCGACGATGAAACTGCACGTCGGGATCAGATCCACGCTCTGCTCGGCGAGAGCGGCCACGATTGTGCGCTGGTGTCCCCCGATCTGCCATTACGGGTAAACCTTACTGCACTGGAAAACATCGCGCTGATTACCCAGTTTCATCACGCCACCCCCTGGAAACAGGCCAGCGAGCAGGCACAGAAACTGCTCGACTGCACAGGTCATGGCGATATAGCACTCAAACGCGATGAAGATCTGAACATGACCCAGCGTTTTGCCGTGAAAATGGCGCGTGCCATCATGTTGCGTCGCCCGCTGGTGGCGATCGACCGCCCTGCGTTAATGCTGGCTGATGTACCGTATCCGCATGTATTACGCACCATGCTGGGTTGTTTGCAGCACGAACACAGTGATCATCGTGTTGTTGATTATGTTTGGAATCAATCTATCTACGAGTATCAAAAATGAATAAAACCATACAATTCAAGGTCGGCCTGTTTCTGCTCACCGCAGTGCTGGTAAGTGCCTTTGCTTTCATTTACCTGCTGTACGAGCGCGGCTGGTTTGAGCACAGCACCCAATACACCCTGATCGCTCCAAACGCAGAAAACATAGATGTCGGCATGCCGCTTAATTTTCGCGGCATTCCCATCGGCAAAGTAAGCTCGCTGTCACTTACCCCACTAGGCATGGCGCGTATTATCGTCAATGTCGACAGCCGGCAGAGCCAGTGGCTGCGTGCAAGCAGCCAGTTCTCACTGGACAAGCCGCTGGTCGGCGCAGCAAAAATCCGGGTTGATGTCAGCGAACTGAATAGCCCGTTACTCAATCCGAATAAAGAGTACCCGCTTAATCTGGGTAACGGCGGTGTGGATGTACCTGCATTGACCGCAAAGGCAAACATCATTCTGGATCAATTTGGCGCTGTTGCTAAAAACGTGGCATACATGACCCGTCGTGACAGTGAAATCAATGTCACATTAAGCAACGCCAAAGCCATCACCCAGCAAATGACTGGGAAATATGGTGTAGCTCAAGGCTTGCTGGGTAGCGAAAAAAATGCGCAATCACTGATCGACAGCCTGCAAAACACCCGTCAACTTACTGCCAACCTCAATCAGCTTTCACTCAAGCTGGATCACTCCGCCTTCGCTAAAGGCGGTTTAATGGACAAAGCCAATCAATCCGTCGCAGAACTGCATTTAATGCTGGAGGATATTCGCACCAGCCTGAAGAAAGTCGATGAATTATTAGTGAACACCACCGGGCTTACTGCCAATCTGAAACAAGGCACCGATGATATGGGCCAGTTACGTTCCGAAGTTGATGAAGCACTCAGCAAAACCAATCAGCTCATCACCAAAATCAATCGTTATTTGCCTTCAGGTAAGGCCGGCGAGGTAAAACTGCCATGAAAACCCTGCTCAGCCTGATACTGCTTAGCACCCTTGCAGCTTGTGGCGGCGGCCCAACCGTGCCCGACTGGAAGATTGACACGCAAACCGCCATCGCCCGTTACACCCAGTATTATCTGGAGGGACGCAGCAAGCTGGCCGATGCCAGCTTTGCCAAATCGCGTGCTGCAACGGCTTCAACTGGCGACATTGCTGCCGTTGGCCATCTGGAACTCGTAAAATGCGGCGTACATATAGCCGCGCTTGATCTCTCAGCTTGCCAGCCTTACACCGCGCTGGCCGTAACAGACACCACCCAAACCGATGCAGCGTATTATCGGTTTATTCAAGGCGATTGGCAGGGACTGGATAGCACCTCACTGCCGCCGCAATATGCAGCGTTACTGAAAAACCCGACAGCTTCTGCTGAAGAAGTTAACCAGATACTGCTGAATATCAGCGATCCGTTGTCGCGACTGGTTGCCAGCGGGGTGACAATACAACGCAAGCAGTTCAACCAGAAAACCCTGCAAATCGCTACCGACACAGCAGCCAGCCAGGGCTGGAGACGTCCCTTACTGGCCTATTTATTACTCCAGCAAAAAAACCTGACCGATCCGGTACAGTTGCAACAAATAAAGTCTAGAATTGAAATCGTCGAATCATCATTGCGCTAAATAAAAACCTAGGAGCCAACATGAGCAGATTAAATGACGTTAAAGCACTCGGGCAATCAATCTGGCTGGACAATCTGTCCCGCACGCTGATACGGGATGGCGAACTGGCACGGCTGATAGAGGATGATGGCATCTCCGGCATTACCTCCAACCCCAGCATTTTCCAGAAGGCTCTGACAGACAGCCCTTATTATCAGGCTGATATGGCGCTGTTAAAAACCACTGTCGCGGATGCCGAAGCGCGCTACGAGGCATTGGTAATCCCCGATATCCAGGCGGCTTGCGATATTTTGTTGCACACCTACAGACAGACTCAGGGTAATGATGGTTATGTCAGCCTGGAAGTTTCCCCCAATCTGGCACACGACACCGATGCAACCATTGCTGCTGCCCGACGCTTGCATGCCACGGTAAACCGGCCTAACGTGCTCATCAAGATTCCCAGCACACCAGCCGGTATCGCAGCGTTTGAACAGTTGATCGGTGAAGGTATTTCCATCAATATCACCTTGCTGTTTTCCATAGCGCAGACCCTGCGGACACTGGAAGCCTACATCCGCGGACTGCGCCATTTTGTTGCTCAAGGTGGCGATGGCAGCAGCGTAAAGGCAGTGGCCAGCTTGTTCCTGTCCCGTGTCGATTCCCATATCGATCCGCGCCTCGCTGCCATCGGCACCGAATCTGCACTGGCATTGCAGGGTCGTGGCGCCCTCGCCGTTGCCAAGCTGGCGTATCAGCGTTACAAACAGCTGTTTCATGGCGAATACTTTACGGATCTGGCTCAGGCTGGCTGCCGTCCGCAATATTTGTTATGGGCCAGTACCGGCACCAAAAACAGCGCCTATTCCGATGTGAAATACATTGACAACCTCATCGGTGCTGAAACAGTGAACACTGCGCCTGGTGCAACCATCAATGCTTTCCGCGACCATGGTGTAGTCGCAAATACCGTGGAAGCTGGGGTGGAACAAGCCCAGGCAGATTATTTGGCCCTAGAGAAACTGGGTATTTTCCCGGACGAAGTTGGGGAAATTCTGCAACAGGAAGGACTCAAATTGTTTGCAGACGCTTACCAGCAAATATTGCTAACCTGTTGATTCAATACAAGCAGTCTTTTTATATTTGACAGCAATCGCTTATGCAGGTAACTTTTCGCGCGTAGTATATTAGTATCAGATAAAAATTAAAATTCATTATTCAATTAGGAGACACACTGCATGACTAAGCACTTAAAAAGCCTTACCGTATTGTCCGGCCTGGCATTGTCATTGATCGCTGGCGCTGCGACTGCTGCACCTGTCCTGATGTCCGCAGAATGGGCTGCACAAGCTTGTGAATCTTTCAACAAAAATGCAATCCTGGTTGACGGTCTGGGTGGCAAATGGATAGAGAACAACAAAGGTCGTGGTTACAAAGTGATCCACATGTACCGCAGCGATTGTGAAGATAGCCCGCAAGTCGAAATGCGCATCACTGAAAAAGCCGGTAAGGCATTTTGCAGCTACGGCGGTAAGGTCGAAATGGCAAAACTCGACTCTGGTGCGGATTACCTGATGTACGCTACCACTGAAAAATGGCACGACATGGGTGCTGGTGAATACGGCCCGATGAAAGCCATGATGTTTGGTCGTCTGCAGTTCCAGGGTCCAAAAATGGAAGCTATGAGCGTCATGAAGCCATTCGAACAGTTCCTGTTACTGGCCGGTAAAGTACCTTCTACCGAAGCTAGCTGCCCTAAATAAGCACTTCATCACGCAACACATCCAGACGAGGCGAACATCTCGTCTGGATTCCACCCCCAGCACATCCCACTCGTTTCACTACCCCATCTGGTTCTGAGTTAAAATAGCGTGTTTACTGGCTAGTACTTGCGCTCATGCTTATCAACCAACCTCTGCCACCTTCTGGTCAACGCATTCAAATCGAAGCGTTAGTCGGTTCGGCTGACGCCCTGGCTATCAGCGAACTCGCAACGCTATCCCGACCTGTTGTGGTCCTTGCCGCCAACGCACTCGACGCACAGCGCCTGCTCGAAGAAATCCGCTGGTTTTCACCCAAGCTGACTGTCAGCCTGCTCCCCGACTGGGAAACCTTGCCGTACGACCACTTTTCCCCGCATCAGGATCTGATTTCCGAGCGCCTGGCCACGCTGTATCAAATTTCCCAGAGCCAGTGTGACATCGCCATTGTCCCGGTGACAACGGCGTTATACCGCCTCACTCCGCCGACTTATCTCGGGGCTTATACGTTTTTCCTCAAGCAGGGACAAAAACTGGATGTGGATGCGCTGCGCCAGCAAATGATCGCCAGCGGTTACAGCGCAGTCAGCCAGGTCATTTCCCCCGGAGAATTCAGCGTACGCGGGGGCCTGCTCGATCTGTTCCCGATGGGCAGCGCACTGCCCTACCGTATCGATTTGTTTGACGATGAAATCGAAACCATCCGCACCTTTGACGTCGATACCCAGCGCAGTATCTACCCGGTCAAGGAAATCCGCCTGCTGCCGGCACGCGAGTTCCCGCTGGATGAAGCAGGCATGGCGCTGTTCCGTCAGAATTTCCGCGACCATTTCGAAGGCGATGCCTCCAAGCGTCAGATCTACAAGGATGTCAGTAATGGCCTGGCGCCCGCCGGCATAGAATATTACCTGCCGCTGTTTTTTGAAAAAACCGCCAGCCTGTTTGACTATGTGCCAGACAATGCCGTCATCTGCCTGCACGGCGATATCGAAACCGCTGCCAGCGAATTCTGGCGCGACACCGAGACTCGCTACAAACTGATGCGCGGCGATCCGCAACGGCCTATTCTGCCTCCTGCCGATCTGTTCCTCGCAGTCGATGCCTTGTACGGCCATCTGAAACACTATGCACGGGTGGAAATCAGCCAGGGCAATACCGCTGATGGCCTCACCCGCGCGCTACCCGATTTAAGCGTTGAACGCCGCGCTGACGACCCGCTGCACCGCATCAAAGGTTTTCTTGCCGCGTTTAAGGGAAAAATCCTGCTGCTGGCTGAAAGCCTGGGCCGACGCGAGACCATGACGCAGTATTTCAGTGAGCATGGCGTCAAATTAGCCTTGTGTGAAGATTACAGCAGCTGTCTGGACAACCTCACCCAATCCCGATTGGGTGTAGCGCCCCTGACACATGGCTTCATTCTGCAAACCACGCCGCCATTGGCATTCATCACCGAATCCGAGTTATACGCCACCACCATCCGCACCCGCAACCGCACTGCCCAGCGCCGCACCCAGGTCGATGGCATGTTGCGCGATTTATCCGAAGTCAAGGTCGGCGATCCGGTGGTGCACGCCGACCACGGTATCGGCCGCTATCTGGGACTGGTGAGCATGGATCTGGGTGAGGGCGAAACCGAATTCCTGTTGCTGGAATATGCGGGTAACGACAAACTCTACGTACCGGTTTCCCAACTGCATTTAATCGGCCGCTACAGTGGCGCCGCAGCTGAATCCGTCACGCTGTCCAAACTGGGCAGCGGACAATGGGAAAAGGCCAAACGCCGTGCCATGGAACAGGCGCGCGACACGGCCGCCGAGCTGCTCAACCTGTATGCGCGCCGCGCCGCTCGCCAGGGCCATGCCTTTACGCTAAAACAGCATGATTACGAGGCCTTTGTCGAAGGCTTCGGCTTTGAGGAAACCATAGATCAGGCCAGCGCAATTGAAGCCGTTATTGCCGATTTATGCTCGCCACGGCCGATGGATCGACTGGTATGCGGCGATGTGGGTTTCGGCAAAACCGAAGTCGCCCTGCGCGCCGCCTTCGTCGCGCTGATGGATGGCCGCCAGGTTGCCGTGCTGGTACCGACCACGCTGCTGGCCGAACAGCATTTCCAGAATTTCTCTGACCGTTTTGCTGACTGGCCGGTGCGTATCGCCGAGCTGTCGCGTTTCCGTTCCGCCAAGGAACAGACGCAAGCGCTGGCAGGACTCGCCGCAGGCACGATCGATATCGTCATCGGCACACACAAATTACTGCAAAAGGATGTGATCTTCAAAAATCTGGGTCTGGTCATTATCGACGAAGAACACCGCTTCGGTGTGCGCCAGAAAGAACAGATGAAAGTGCTGCGCTCCGAAATCGACGTGTTAACGCTAACGGCCACACCTATTCCGCGTACGCTGGCGATGTCGCTGGAAGGCATCCGCGATTTTTCAGTGATTACCACGCCACCGCAAAAACGACTGTCGATCAAAACCTTTGTCTCGCGTTATTCCGACGGCGTTATCCGCGAAGCTGTACTGCGCGAACTCAAGCGTGGCGGGCAAGTGTATTTCCTGCATAACGAAGTAGACACCATTTACAACATGGAAGCCAAGCTCACCAAATTGCTGCCGGAAGCGCGCATCCGCGTCGCTCACGGCCAGATGCCCGAACGTGAGCTGGAACACGTCATGCGCGACTTCCATCAGCAGCAGGTCAATGTCCTGCTGTGTACCACCATCATCGAAACCGGCATCGACATCCCGACCGCCAACACCATCATCATGAACCGCGCCGACAAATTCGGTCTGGCGCAATTGCACCAGCTGCGTGGCCGGGTCGGTCGTTCACATCACCAGGCGTACGCTTATCTGATGACACCGGAAGAAGACGCCATTACACCTGCCGCCAAGAAGCGACTGGAAGCACTGCAGATGATGGAAGATCTGGGTGCCGGTTTCCATCTGGCCATGCACGATCTGGAGATCCGCGGTGCTGGCGAAGTGCTGGGCGACTCGCAAAGCGGCAGCATGCAGGAAATCGGCTTCAGCATGTACAACGACATGCTCAATCATGCCGTCGCTGCGCTCAAAAAAGGCCTGGAACCGGACATGAATCAGCCGCTGGGGGTTACCACCGAAATCAATCTGCACACCCCCGCCCTGCTCCCCGACAGCTATTGCGGCGACATTCACGAGCGTCTGGTGCTGTACAAACGTCTGGCCAATTGCAGCGATCAGGATGGCCTGGACGATCTGCATGCCGAACTGGTCGACCGCTTCGGCGTGCTGCCGGAACCGGCCCAGGCGCTACTGGAATCACATAGACTGCGCTTGCTGGCAAAACCTCTTGGCATCGCCAAGCTTGATGCATCCAGCGAAGCCATCAGCCTGCAATTCATCCCCAAGCCACCGATTGATCCGGCACGACTGATAGAATTGATCCAGACCCGCCGCCATTACAAACTGGCAGGGCCAGATAAGCTACGCGTCACTATCGTCAGCAACACCCTGACTGAGCGCGTTAAAAACATTAGAAACCTCTTGAAAGAACTCAGCTAATATCATGCTTACTAACCTTATTATTCAAGGCGATCACGTCCCTACCCAGACACTGAAGCAGATTGCCAAACTTTGTGCTGTCGATGCTATCGAAGCCATTAATCAGCAAGCCTTCCGCCTGGTCAATGCTGACAATAGCAACCAGGCAGCTATCGCCGAACTCTGCGCCGCAGCCAAACTGGACTTCGGTTTCATCCCTTTCCATCGCCACCTGAATGATTTCAAACTGGTGGTAATGGACATGGACTCCACGCTCATCACCATCGAGTGCATCGACGAAATCGCTGACATGATCGGCATCAAGCCGGAAGTGGCTGCGATTACCGAATCCGCCATGCGTGGCGAGATCGTGTTTGCCGAGAGCCTTACCCGCCGCGTTGCCCTGCTGGCTGGACTGGATGCATCTGCACTGGAACGGGTGTATGAAGAACGTCTGCGCCTGACCCCCGGTGCAGAAACCATGCTCACCACCTTGCAACAGCGCGGCATAAAAACCCTGCTGGTGTCAGGCGGCTTCACCTTCTTTACCGAACGTCTGCAAAGCAGGCTTAATCTTGATTACAGCGCATCCAATACGCTGGAAATCATCGATGGCAAACTGACCGGACGGGTGCTGGGAAATATACTGGACGCACAGGGCAAGGCCGACTGGCTGAACAAGGTACGCGAAGAATTGGGATTGGCACAGAAACAGGTAATCGCTATCGGTGATGGCGCCAATGATCTGCTGATGATGGCTCAGGCCGGCGTCTCTGTCGCCTACCATGCCAAGCCTGTGGTACGTCAACAAGCAAGTTACGCATTGAACTATAATGATCTAAGCGCGGTACTACCCTTACTCGGCAAACTCTAGGAGAACTTACCAATGCAACACATTGTTCTGAATATCACGGGAATGACCTGTGGCGGCTGCACCAACAGCGTTAAACGCGTATTAAGTGCATTGCCGGGTATCGGCGAAGTGAATGTCTCACTGGAACATGCCAACGCTGAAGTTGAGTTTGATCCGGCCGTAGTCAATATAGAAGCCTTAAAACAGGCTATTGAAGCAGCGGGTTTCGAAGTCGCAAGTTAACCGGCTTGCTCCGCCAGCCATAGACATGCGCCACGGCTTTCTTTCTGGATCGCCGTGAGTGTATCCTGATGCGCGGCCAGTTCTGTAGCGTCTGCATTAATAACGTGAATAGCCGCATGCTGTGCACTCCCTACCGGGGCACGCACCACCTGCTCAACCTCGACCGCCATCATCAGGCTTTCCTGACCGCGGGTCATGCCTAAATAAACCGCCGCCAGCAATTCCGCATCCAGCAACGCGCCGTGCAAGGTACGATTGGCATTATCCACTTCATAACGCCGGCATAATGCATCCAGATTATTCTTCTGCCCGGGGTGCAAGTCTTTGGCGAGTTTCAGCGTATCCAGTACGTCCGGACAATATTCGGACATCGGTGGACGCTTCAGTTGCGTCAGTTCGCTATTGAGAAAGCCGATATCGAACGGTGCATTATGGATGACCAGCTCTGCCCCTGTCAGGAATTCCAGCAACTCATCCGCTATATCCGCAAAATGCGGCTTGTCCTGCAAAAACTCGGTAGTCAGACCATGCACTGCCACTGCCCCTGCATCAATCTCGCGCTCGGGATTCAGATAACGATGAAAGTGCTTACCGGTCGGGCGGCGATTGATCATCTCCACCCCTGCCACCTCGATAATGCGGTGACCCTGCTTCGGGTCAAGGCCGGTGGTTTCAGTATCCAGGAAAATTTGCCGTGTCATTGTTCAGTGCGTACCGCTTTGGCCACGGCAGGCGGGATACGATCTATCAAACGCGGATCAAATGGCTTAGGCAATATATATTCCCGCCCGAATTCCATGGAATCGACTTTGTAAATTGCCAGCACTTCCGCCGGTACCGGCTCACGCGCCAGTTCAGCCAACGCATGCACTGCGGCGATCTGCATTTCCTTGGTAATGCGTTTAGCCCGCGCATCCAGCGCGCCGCGGAAAATAAACGGAAAGCCCAGGACGTTGTTTACCTGATTTGGGTAATCCGAACGGCCGGTAGCCATGATTAAATCACCGCGTGCCGCATGTGCCTCTGCCGGGGAAATTTCCGGATCGGGATTCGCAAGTGCAAACACCACTGGCTTATCAGCCATGCTCTTCAGCATGTCCTGCGATACCAGATTACCGGCAGAAACACCGATGAAAGCATCTGCCCCGCGCATCGCGTCAGCCAGCGTTCTGGCTTCAGTATCGGCAGCAAAGAAAGCATGATGCGGCGGCAAATCCTGCATGCCGGTATGCAGCACGCCCGCTTTATCCACCACCAGAATCTTGGATTTATCGGCGCCCATCGCTAACAACAAACGCAATGATGCGGTACCTGCTGCACCGGCTCCCAGACACACGATTTTGGCATCTGCCAGCTGTTTGCCTTGCACATGCAAGGCGTTAATCAATCCGGCGCAGATGATCACTGCAGTGCCGTGCTGATCATCATGGAACACAGGAATATCCAGACGCTCTGATAATTCTTTTTCTATTTCAAAACAATGCGGTGCAGCAATGTCTTCAAGGTTAATACCGCCAAAGGTTGGCGCAATATTGACCACGGTTTCAATAAAATCACGTACGCTTGGCGCATTGATTTCGATATCGAACACATCAATATTGGCAAAACGCTTGAACAATATGCCCTTGCCTTCCATCACCGGTTTTGACGCCAGCGGACCTAAATTACCCAGGCCGAGAATCGCAGTACCATCGCTGATGACAGCAACCAGATTACCCTTATTGGTGTAGCGATAGGCATTCTCCGGGTCTTCGGCAATCGCGCGCACCGGTTCGGCTACACCGGGGCTATAGGCCAATGCCAGATCTTCGGCTGATTCACAGGGTTTGGAAGACTCTACCGAGATTTTGCCTGGTTTAGGGAATTCATGGTAATCAAGTGCACGCTGTTTAAATGTGGTCATGTCGTTCTATCAAAATTTATAAAGTGCCGTCCAGCGTCGCCATTACTTGCGCAAACAAGGCTGAACGTGCCGCTTCGGGGGCTTTGTTAATTGCACCAGTCCAGATCGGAAACAGACTGGCTTCTTCACGGTACTCATGCTTGGATAAATACCCTGCCAGAATCGCCAGCAAAGGCGAAATACTGGCTGGCGTCGCGTCGGTTTCTTCGAAGCTCAATTCTATCATTACTGACTGATTCAGTATTTCATTATGCTCCTGCATCATCGCTGCGGTCGGATCCTGCCCCATCGCATTCGGCGGTGTGCGTATCGCTTTGGCGAGAATATCATGCTCCACTGCCAGATGCCGGCGCAAGCCTTCGACAAACGCCTGCATGATGGCATGAGCCTGCACCAAATGATTCTGGTCAGTCAGGTGTATCACTTGTGAAAACATCGCATCCAGCCGCTTGTGATCGCGTTTCAGCGCATCCAGCACGTCCACTGGCGGCACATCTTCGGCGCGATGTATCACTGTCAGCCATTGTCCTGCTTCGGTACGACTGATTTCCCAGCGCAAATTATTCCGTAATTGCAGATTCAGACTATGCAAAACGATGGCCGGGTCTTCCGCAAACAGAATTGTCGCTGTTTCACCACGCGGCATGTCCTTGATTTCGTAGAACACAGCCGTTTGCAGGTGACTTGGAGCTGTCTGAGTTAAGTCAGTATATTGATCCGTCATATCAGAATCCGAACATGTGATCCATGCAGAATGCGGTATCACCATTCACAGTGCCGTGATAACCGAACAAACGGCAGGTCAGATCGCGGATGATGATATAGCCACCATCCCCGGCACGTTGCCGTGTGGCTGCATCGAATACCTCACTATAACGCCAGTGCAGCGAACCGCTGCACGGAATACTGATTTTGGTCTGCGCAATTTGCTCGCCCATGCGGTTATACAGCACCAGGCTAGTATCAGACTGTGCATGCCACGGCGTAGATGCCGCATAAATCAAATGGCAGAACGTATCCAGCGGCGCATCGCCCAGTCGCAGGAACAAGCGTGTGCTCAATCCGGGTGGTGCAGCAGCATACGACTGCGGCTCGTTCTTGTAGGTGAGCACGGTATTGAAAATGTGGCCGCCAAAACTGGTCTCGGCAATATGGCCGCTGCTGCGCTGGGTGTAACGGAACAAGCCATGCAGCCAGCCGTCCGCGCCACCGCCGTTGCTGAAATCATATACCAACTCAACGTGACCGCTGCCGCTAGGTAAGCTGGCATTCTGTGCCGCCAGGATAGCATTCATATCGACTGCGACACTGTCGCTGCGCTGCAGGCAGCCAAATTGATGACGCGCCACTTCTACCCCGCTGGCATCGTAAAATATCGCCGCAATCGGCAAATCGGTTTGCGCAGTAGACATCGGGTTAGGCTGCATCACGCTTTGCCATTGCGCGACAGGCATGATCGGCGCAGGCAGAATGTAGGATTTACCCAGATGCTGGGTCAAATTCGGAATATTGAGGTCAACGACCAGATCATTGCGCTCCACATTAACGTGCGCAATGCGGCTACGACCATTTTTAACATGCACTTCATAACGTGGACGCACGAAATAGCGCCCTGCCTGCACTTCCAGCTGTTGCGGCCAGCGCACTTCCGGGAACAGGTCGGCGACATTCAGCGCATAACAGGCAAACGGCGCAATTTCAGATGGGATGGTGCGGATGTCATCCGAGCCCATCAGGTTAATACCCACAGCATGGGCAGGAATAGGCACAGGATGGCTGTTCTGTATCCACATCACCACAGTTTCATCATCATGCGGTGCCGGCAAGCCGGCAAACAGATCCGATGGCCAGGCATTGGCGTCATGCGTGCAGGACAACACCGTATCGTCATCGCCATACACATCGAGCGCATATTTGACGATATCGTGCCGTGCCACACCCAGCACATGAATAAACAGCGAGGCGGTAAACTCGCCCAGATTAAAACGCTGACGCACTGCCTGACTGTCTATGATCAGGCTTGCACCCGCCGCAGGTATCGCATCCTGCCATTGCGCCAGCACCTTACCTGTCTGATCAAACAGACAGAACCAGACCTCAGGTACCTTCTTCGCCCCTAATCCGGACCAGTAATCACAGGTAACAATGCGCGTATGCTGACCATTGCCATCGCGTAAAAAACCAAAGTTGGTCGCAAAATTTAATGGGTCCAGATAGCGGTTAGGGTTAGTCAGCATGGCTACCGGCAGACGCAGCTCATCCAGGCTCAACAACTCAACTCCGGCCGGCACCAGATGACGGATATGGTCCATCAACCGTCCGGCATCAAATGCCGTGACCAGCACGATACCTGCCCCGGATTGCGGCAAGCCGGTCACTGCCTGGGTGGCATGCCCAAGTACGGTTTTACCCAGATCTTCAACGCGCTGGACATACACGGCAGCCACATTGATGCCATCCAACGGATAGAATTCCTGCAAACCTTCCGCCATGCCCAGCGGGTCATAAATCGCGACTTTACCTGCCGCACACAGACGTGCGTACAGATCAGCTGCTTTGGCGACTGTCAGCGGGTGACCCAGTGCCTTGAAAAAACTGTTTCCACCCTTGGCATTACTGTAAGTTTCAATTTTTAATGACATGCTTACCATCCTAACCTGTGCTTAATTTCATTTGCCACGCGACGTGTTTCATCCAGCGGCTCATATTGCCAATGCGTTAATTCACCCGTAAACGGGCGGGTACAACCCCGTGCCTGTAAACTGCGGTGAAAATCTTCAAACTTACCCTTGCCACCGGTCAATCCGGCAACAAAAACCGGCTTACCGGTAAAGCTGGCCTCCGAGGCCATATTGACCGAATCCGCCGTCACCACCAGATAATCCGCCAGTGCCAAGTATGCAAAATAGGGATTTTCACTCACGCCATCCCAGATCACTGCAGAATATGGCGCCAGACGCTCGCGCAATACGGCCACGGCGGCTGCATCGGTACGCCGCGACGGCGTAATCAGCACACTGCCACCTTGCTGTTGCAAAGCCAGAATCAGCTTATCGGCCAGATCATGCGCAAACGCCGCATCAATTGAATAACGTTTATTGCTGCCACCCAGCAGCACACCAATTAACGGGCGCGGCAAGTCGGCGAACTGCGGCGTGAACTTTAACGCAGCAGCATCCAGCCTGACCTGCGTTACCCGATTCACGGCCCCCAGACTTTCCAGTACATTGTCGCCTCGACACTGATCATGTTCAGGCGCGACGATGACATCGAATTGGCGCAGATCAATTTGCGGATTCTGTATGCGGATATTCAACGTGCGCCCACCGCTGGCACGTTTAATGGCGACGGACACAGCTACATTGAGCCGGCCGGTACCTATCACTGCATCTGGCCAGGGGGGCTGCAAAGGATCACTGCCCTCACCCAGAAACTTAAGCGGTGACAGCCATAAACTGGGTGGCAGATATTTCCATGGTGCGGCCGGAACGATGCGTTTCTTGACACACTCCAGCCCTAAGGCTTCAGCCATGCCAAAAGACTGATTATCCATACCGACAATGTCATTTGACAGCACCCAGGCAATGCGACGTGACATCAGCGTTTAACCTGCATATTCCTTGTTGCCGAACAATTTCTTGAAGAAAGCTGAAAATCCATGGCGCTTTTGCTCACGGCGTTTGACCTGTTCATCCAGTACCCAGTTTAATTGCAATGCCTTACGCTCGCCGACAAAGGGTTTATGACCATGCCAGGAATTATCACTGCGCCGGAATGCAAGCAAGGTGCCAATCGCCGGCTCGACTTCTGCTACATAATCTTCCAGATCGGTGCCGGAGCGCAGTATACGCAGTCGGCCACCTGATTTTTGCCAGGCCTCGTTAAAATAAATCAGCATGGTAATGATTTTGGTTTTGCTATCGGTATGGATACGGCCATCGGTCTCATCGGTATGACCGCGTACGGTAATCATGGTCGGGCGACCGGTCAAATCCACATTGAATTTTTTTTCAACGGCATGACGAAATGTTTCACCCTCTAACTGGTGCATCAGCTCGATAAAAGCCGGACCACATTTCAAGGTATCAAACGGAAAACTGCCTGCCTGTTTAATCACCGGAAAGTCGCGAGAAATCGCCTCCAGCGCATCCGCTTTGAGAAAGTCCGGCAACACCATGTATTCATACGGTGATTTATTTAACTCTGCGCTATTAAACGCGGTCAAATCCAACATTGAGGCGGAGTCAGTAAGCACAGATGCGGCATGAGCGTTCATTTCGGACAACCAAATCTTAATTTAACAAACCCTTAGTCTAACGCCTTTCCGCCGAGAGATAAAGATGTCGCAAAAATTATTCATCACAGCGCTTGAAATTCCTCACACCACCCCCATCTCAAGGCAAGTTCAACCAAGGAGTCGACAATGCAATCAGAAAATCCGAATCAAGACCAGAATCAGGATACAACCAGTAATGAAGCGGAAAACATAGAGTCCATGCCCAGTCTGGAACAATCCCTGAAGCAGGCCGAGTTGCTCGCCCAGGAACATCATGACGCATGGCTGCGTGCCAAAGCAGAAGCCGACAATATCCGCAAACGCGCTCAGACCGACGTTGCCAATGCACATAAATATGCGATCGAAAATTTCGCCAGTGAGTTATTAGCTGTTAAAGACAGCCTCGAAGCAGCACTCAGTGCAGCAACACCCAGCATAGAGAATTTGAAAAGTGGCGTTGAGCTAACCTTGAAACAACTGTCATCCGCCTTTGAAAAATTCAACCTGAGCGAGATCAATCCGGTCAACGAAAAGTTCGATCCGCACAAGCACCAGGCAATCAGCATGGTGCAAAGCGAAGCTGAAGCCAATACCGTAGTCTCCGTCCTGCAAAAAGGCTACCAACTGCATGACCGCATGGTGCGCCCGGCATTAGTAACCGTATCCAAAGCAAAATAACACGATACACCTTGAAATATCGAAATCAGACTACATATTGTCTACATCCTAAATTATTTAATTAACAACTGACACAAGGAACTCATCATGGGAAAAATTATTGGTATTGACTTAGGCACAACGAACTCTTGCGTTTCCGTTATGGAAAACGGCGTTGCCAAAGTCATTGAAAATGCCGAAGGTGCACGTACTACTCCATCTATCGTTGCTTATGCTGAAGATGGTGAAGTACTGGTAGGTGCCGCAGCAAAGCGTCAAGCAGTTACCAACCCGAAGAATACGATTTTCGCTGTTAAGCGCCTGATCGGTCGTCGTTTTGAAGAAAAAGAAGTGCAAAAAGACATCGGCCTCATGCCTTACAGCATTGTCAAAGCCGACAACGGTGACGCATGGGTAGAAGTGCGCGGCAAAAAAATGTCTGCACCTGAAGTGTCTGCGCAGATTTTGATGAAGATGAAGAAGACGGCTGAAGATTACCTGGGCGAACCAGTTACTGAAGCCGTTATCACCGTTCCAGCCTACTTTAACGACAGTCAACGTCAGGCGACCAAAGACGCTGGCCGTATCGCTGGTCTGGAAGTTAAGCGCATCATCAATGAACCGACTGCTGCCGCATTGGCATTCGGTATGGATAAAAAAGAAGGCGACCGCAAAATTGCTGTGTATGACTTAGGCGGCGGTACATTCGATATTTCCATCATCGACATTGCTGAAATCGAAGGTGAGCACCAGTTTGAAGTACTGTCCACCAACGGTGACACCTTCCTTGGCGGTGAAGATTTCGACCAGCGCGTAATTGATTACCTGGCTGATGAGTTCAAAAAAGAACAAGGTATCGACCTGCGCAATGACATGCTGGCATTGCAGCGCTTAAAAGAAGCTGCTGAAAAAGCCAAGATCGAGTTGTCATCTGCCCAGCAAACTGAAGTTAACCTGCCTTACATCACGGCAGATGCTTCCGGTCCTAAGCACTTGGCAGTAAAGATCACTCGAGCCAAGTTTGAAAGCCTGGTTGAAGAGCTGATCGAGCGCACCATTGCTCCATGCAAACTGGCAATCAAAGATGCTGGCGTCAGCGTATCCGACATCGGCGACGTGATTCTGGTCGGCGGTATGACCCGCATGCCTAAGGTTCAGGAAAAAGTAAAAGAATTCTTCGGCAAAGAACCACGCCGTGACGTCAACCCTGACGAAGCTGTTGCTGTTGGCGCATCTATTCAGGGCGGTGTATTGCAAGGTGAAGTTAAAGACGTGCTGTTGCTGGACGTAACACCGTTATCTTTGGGTATTGAAACCATGGGTGGTGTGATGACCAAACTCATCCAGAAAAACACCACCATCCCAACCAAGGCTAGCCAAGTGTTCTCTACTGCCGAAGATAACCAGAATGCGGTTACCATCCATGTATTGCAAGGTGAGCGTGAAATCGCTGCTGGTAACAAGAGCCTGGGTCAATTCAACCTGTCAGACATCCCGCCAGCACAGCGCGGCATGCCTCAGATTGAAGTGACGTTTGATATCGATGCCAACGGTATTTTGCATGTGTCTGCTAAAGACAAAGCCACTGGCAAAGAAAACAAGATCAAGATTCAGGCCAGCTCCGGTTTGTCTGAAGCTGAAATCAACGCGATGGTGAAAGATGCTGAAGCCCACGCTGAAGATGACCGTATCGCCCGTGAACTGGTAGATGCTCGCAATCAATGCGATAATCTGATCCACTCAGTGAAGAAATCGTTGACTGAATATGGCGATAAAATCAGTGCCGATGACAAGACCAAAATCGAAGCTGCCATCACCGAAGCTGAAGAAGCGCTCAAGGGCAACGACAAGGATACCATCGACGCCAAGTCCAAAGCTTTGGCCGAAGCATCACAAAAATTGGCTGAACAGATGCATTCAGCCGAGTCAGCCTCTGCAGGTGGAGCTGCCGGTAGCGGCGCAGCCAAGGCGGATGATGATGTAGTAGATGCTGAATTTGAAGAAGTAAAAGACAAGAAATAATACTTGTCTTCATCAATAACGGGGTTGGCCTGACAGCCAATCCCGTTTTTCAATAACCACTGCAACAACATGAAAAGATGTGAAAACATTTTAAATGGCTAAAAGACATGTCTAAACGTGATTATTATGAAGTGCTGGGCGTTAATCGTGACGCCAGCGAAGACGAACTGAAGAAAGCTTACCGTCGGCTGGCGATGAAGCATCACCCAGATCGCAACCCGGACAACCCAAAAGCCGAAGAACACTTCAAAGAAGCCAAAGAGGCTTATGAAACATTAACGGACAGCCAGAAACGCGCTGCCTATGATCAGTATGGTCATGCCGGTGTTGAACAAGGTGCAGGCATGGGTGGCGGCGCAGGCGGCTTCTCCGATGCATTTGGCGACATATTTGGCGACATATTTGGTGGCGGACGTAGTCGCTCCAACGTTTATCGTGGTGCCGATTTACAGTACAACCTGGAAATCACGCTAGAAGAAGCCGCACGCGGTACCGAAACCAAAATCCGCATCCCGACTCAGGAAGAATGCGAAACCTGCCATGGCTCCGGCGCAAAACCCGGCACCGAACCCATTACCTGCACCACCTGCGGCGGACATGGTCAAGTGCGCATGCAGCAGGGTTTCTTTTCCATTCAGCAAACCTGCCCGAAATGCCACGGTACCGGCAAGATCGTGCCTAACCCATGCTCTGACTGCCATGGCGCAGGTCGCGTCAAGCGCCATAAGACACTGTCGGTACGCATTCCTTCCGGCGTAGATAACGGCGATCGCATCCGCTTGTCAGGCGAAGGTGAAGCCGGTGTTAATGGCGGACCAACCGGCGATTTGTATGTCGTTGTCCATCTCAAACCGCATTCGGTGTTCGAGCGCGAGCATAATGATTTGCATTGTGAAATGCCGATCAGCTTTACCACAGCAGCATTGGGTGGCGAGATTGAGATCCCGACACTGGATGGCCACGCCAAAATCAAGATACCTGCCGAAACCCAAACCGGAAAAGTATTCCGTTTGCGGGGCAAAGGTATCCAGGGCGTACGCACCCATGCCCCGGGCGATTTGATGTGTCACGTCATGGTGGAAACACCCGTCAGTCTGACTGAACGCCAGAAAGAGTTGCTACGCGAACTGGAAGATATCAATCTGGCCGATGATGCACGCCACAGCCCTAAAGCCAGATCGTTCATGGATAAGGTTAAGGCATTTTTCGGCTAACAGGCATATGCCCATTTGTTAGTAAAACGCTTCCGCCCCAGTTGTTTACAACCGGGGCGGTTTTCATTGGCAAGCCGGGAATTGGCACCGCCGCCACTAATAACGCCAGCATTCACTTGGCGATATGAATAACGACGCCCCGCTCAGTAATTTCTATACTTTCAGGCTCCAGCTTCATCCCCGCAAAATGCAAATCATCCGGATTAAACGTGTAGATACTCGCACCCTGCAAGGTTTCGCTGATCAGCAATGCCGCCATCTGATTTAACCCTTTAACCTGTCCATTCGACATACCGTCAACGTCGATATTTTCCAGATGCGGGTCTTGCAAGACTATACTTCTGGTCGCAGCGTTATAGGCCAATGAAGTGGTAATATTCAGCTTGCTTTTAAGTACCTGCTTCGCGCCGAAAGTCGCCACATCCGCATCAAACTGCATGGCGATATGTTTAATATCAGGACGCATACTTACCTGAGGATGACTGACAGTCAAATCCACCAGCCCAAAATACTGTTTCTGCACAGGAAATTTCCTGGCCAGTGCAGTTTGAAACTCGGCGGGAGTGAACGTCACTGTAGAGGGTTTCAGAAAATCGGCATTACACCCGACCAAACCGCTCAGCAGTACCAGCGCCCAAATAAGATTAAACCAGCGTTTTATCCACATTCCTTTGCTCCTGATTACGCAACACCCGTAATTTTGCCAGACCAAAATGAATATAGGCCAGTCCGGTATAGATAGGCGAGAATAAATTAATTACCGGCACGAAATGCAGCAGCGCCAATAACAAACCCATGCCGTAGAGACTGCCGCCAGACTGAGCCAGAATGGTATCGAACTCTTCGCGGCTGGCATGCTCTGCCAATGCATCATAACGAAACAAGCGCTGATTCAGGTAGGCTGTCAGCAATACTGAAAACACTACCCCTAAACCGGCGGCCAGCCAGAATGGTAATGTCACCAGCCACAGTCCGATAAACACGCCTACGGCAACCAATGCATTCCAGATGCTACCCATCACCGTGCCACCATGCAGACGCACCAGATCAGCATAATCACGCTTGGCTACGTGATTGACCATCATCGGCATGGCGACGACAGCAGCTATCAACAACGCCGTGGTCAGCGCCAGTGGCGCGATCATCAGCAACAGCAGCGTCACTGTCAGCGCACTGGCAACCCAGGTGAAATCATACTGGCTCAGAAACAGCTCGGCAGGCTGTATCCAGTGGTTCAGCATTGCCAGCCAGTCTGCCCAGAATACCCAGGCCAATACCCCCCATAACAGCAGAGCAAACACCATGGGCCACAATACAATAGCAAGAATTTTGGGGTGAAATAAGCTCTTGGCCGCAGCACCCAATGCGGTGATGATGTCATTCATCCGGGTTGCGCAGCGCTAAACAGACGGAAGAAATTGTCAGTTGTAGCCCGCCCTAAGGCTTCAACCGAAATGCCGCGCAATTCTGCAACGGCTGCGCCAACATGGCTGACCCAGGCGGGTTCGTTGGTTTTACCACGATATGGCACGGGGGCCAGAAACGGCGAATCGGTTTCTATGAGCAGACGATCCAGAGGCACATTTCTGGCGACTTCTTTCAGGGCAACGGCATTCTTGAATGTGACGATACCCGAGATCGAAATGTAGAAATTCAATGCCAGCGCTTCGTCAGCCACGGCCTGGCTTTCAGTAAAGCAATGCATGACGCCACCAATCTGATCAGCGCCCTCTTCCCGCATAATGCGCAAGGTATCTTCTGCAGCAGAACGGGTATGAATAATTAATGGCTTGCTAGCAGCCCGCGCAGCCCGGATATGGGTGCGGAAGCGCTCGCGCTGCCATTCCAGATCACCGGTCAGCCGAAAGTAATCCAGCCCGGTCTCACCGATAGCAACAACACGCGGGTGCGTTGCCAATTCAACCAGACGAGCAACATCCGGCTCGGCAATGTCTTCATAATCGGGATGCACACCCACCGAAGCAAACACATTGTCATGCCGTTCAGCGACGGCCAGAACCTGGGGATAATCTTCCAGATTGACGCTCACACACAGTGCATGAGTGACCTGATTCGCCTGCATATGCGCCAGGACTTCAGTTTCACGCGCGGCCAGATCGGGGAAGTTAAGATGGCAATGAGAATCTACAAACATGGTTACATCGTGTGCGTAGGTCGTACCGCTTTGAGCGCACCACCTAGCAGACCTTCAATCTTGTTACGTGCCGCAACACCATTCTCGTTATGATCGAATTGCACCCCGATACCCGGAGTCTTGCCGCCATGACAGCCAACTGGCGTGACCCATACGACCTTACCCGCGACCGGAATTTTATTCATGTCATCCAGCAACGACAGCAGCATGAACACCTCATCTCCAATTTGATAACTTTTGGTTGATGGCACAAACAAGCCTCCGCCTTTAACAAAAGGCATATAAGCCGCAAACAACGCAGATTTTTCCTTGATCGCCAGCGATAAGACGCCTGGGCGTGTCATGCTCGGAACAGTACTCATGATTTCACTTTCATTCAGAACGCGCTGGTATATTCCAGCAAGATATCTTCCAACACCATTTGCACATTTAATGGGTGCGCCACGACTGCACGTGCACGCTGTAAACGTTGTTGCAACTTCAGCAACAGCCCCAAATTAACATGCATGGCCAAGTTACGCAATTGAGTACTAAAGTCCTGATGGTAATACACTCTATCCGCCAGTTTCACGCTCTGCAAATCATGTGCCCATTGCTGCAGCCATTGCAGCAGTTGAGAATAATCAGCAATGGCCAATTTGGCATAGCGCTCGGCCATGGCTAATGCCGGTGTCTGCGCTGCGCCCGACAAATCGGTGAGTAATGCACGGCGTCGTGATTGGTAATCTTCATCGGCAAAAGTGGTTGCCAATAACGGCGATCCCGCGGCCAGGCCCAGACACAGCCCTGCTTCAGCCACGCCTTGCGATTCCAGCCATGTCAGCGCCTGCGTGGCTTCAGGCAGATTTACCCGTAATTGATGGCAACGACTCAGTATAGTCGGCAATAACCGCGAAGCCTGATGACTAACCAGTATCAACAAGCTATTTTCAGGCGGCTCTTCCAGGGTTTTGAGCAATGCATTAGCTGCTGCCGCATTCATCGTCTCTGCGGGATTGACCAGCACCACACGCAACCCGTTGCGATGTGAACTCAGCTGCACAAAATCAATGGCATGCCGCACCTGTTCAACACTTATCCATTCACTTTTTTTACGTTCAGGACCCGCTTCATCTGTTTCATCCATCGCACTCGGCTGCAAAATATGGACATCAGGATGGCTGCCTTGTTCAAACCAATGGCAGGACGGGCATGCACCACAGGCAGCCGTTGCTCCGTCAACGCGATGCTCACACAATAGCAATTTGGCAAACGCTTGAGCTAACGGGTATTTACCCAAGCCGGCACGCCCGTGCAGCAATATTGCATGAGGTAATTGTGCCCGCAACGACAATAGTCGCTCTGCGCTTTCAGCTTGCCATGGATAAATATGCATAAGCTTCTAATTACCAGACAGAGGTTTCAAGACCGCAGCCAGTTCACTGCGTATGGCCTCGATAGTCTGATCAGTACGCACTACGCGGAACCGTGCCGGATACTGGCTGGCACGACGCAAATACATAGCGCGCACCCGCTCGAAGAAATCCAGCTGCTCCTGCTCGAAACGATCCGGATCGGAATGTGTGCGCACGCGCTGATGGGCGATGCTAACCTCGACATCAAACAGTATCGTCAAATCCGGCTGCAATCCCTGTTGCACCCATTCTTCCAATACCTGCAGACGCGATTCTGCTATGCCACGCCCTCCGCACTGGTAGGCAAAGCTGGCATCGGTAAAACGATCGGACAGCACCCACTCTCCTCGCGATAAAGCCGGGGCTATAATCTGTGCGATATGCTCGCAACGTGCAGCAAACATCAGTAACGCTTCGGTATCGATATGCATGGGTTCATTTAGCAACAACGCACGCAATGATTCTCCTAACGGCGTACCGCCTGGTTCCCGGGTTACTACCACAGTGCCACCCTGCTCACGCAAGTAATCGGCTATCCATTGCAGATGCGTCGTTTTACCAGCACCGTCGATGCCTTCCAGACTAATAAACGGCATGCTTATCCATTCTTCTGATAACGTGCTACAGCACGATTATGATCGGTCAAATTATTTGAAAAATAATGCGTACCATCGCCCTTGGCCACAAAATAAATAGCACTGCTTTGCGCAGGATGCAATGCCGCCTTGATTGCATCCAGCCCAGGCATGGCAATCGGTGTAGGCGGCAAACCGCCACGTGTATAAGTGTTATAAGGCGTGTCTGCCATCAAATCCCGTTTACGGATGTTGCCATCATAGTTTTTGCCAATACCATAAATTACCGTAGGATCAGTCTGCAAACGCATGCCCATGCGCAAACGATTGATGAATACGGCTGCGATTAATGGCCGCTCCTGCTTCGCACCCGTTTCTTTTTCAATAATTGAAGCCATAGTCAGCGCATCTGCCGGCGTTTTATATGGCAAATTCTGATCACGCGTAGCCCATTCCTGTTGCAGGTGCAATTGCATGGTTTCATAAGCGCGGCGCAGGATCGACACATCGCTACTGCCAGCATCTATAAAATAGGTAGAAGGGAAAAACCAGCCCTCGGCATGAGCCAATGGCACATCCAGCAGTTGCAATACCTCCTGTTCACTCATACCCTCGGTATCGTGCCGCACGAGTGGATGTGCATTCAGGGCATCGCGCATCTGGGCAAATGTCCACCCTTCGATAAATACAATTTCGCGCAGGCTGACTTCGCCTTCAGTCAGCTTTTTAAGTAACTGCAATGGTGTAACTACATGATTAAGCGTATAAAATCCCGCTTTTATTTTACCACCCTTACCCAGCACTCGCGCCAACACACGGAAACGTACGCCGTCACTAAGTACACCCGCTGTTTTCATCTGACTGGTAATAGACACCAGATTACTGCCTGGCTTCAAATCAAATTCCATGGGCGTTTGTTTCAATGCAAGCGGGGTGTGAGCGTACCAGTACAGGTAGGCTAAGGCCATACCCAAAATAAACACTGCCCAAACGAATATGCGCTTAATCATTGTCCGTCTCCAGCAAAGCACGGAACAATTTTACGTACTGCCCCTTTTGCCATCGTTTTTGCCCCAGTTCACGCACTTGCCATACCCCTATAATACTATTACAAAGCATGACTTCATCCGACTCCAGAATATCAGCCAGGCTTAATTGAGTAACTCTGACACTCAAGCCCAGGCCGACCGCGAAACCCAGCATACGCTCACGCGTTACGCCGGCAATGCCGCTATTACTTAATTCAGGTGTATATAATTGTCGTCCACGGACCGCAAACACATTAGTCATCGTGCCACCAATGACGTAACCCGCCTCATCCTGCAGCAAGCCCTCCATAATATCAGGGTCTTGCCATTCACCACGCGCCAAAACGTTTTCCAGCCGATTAAGATGCTTGATTCCCGCGAGCAAGGGTTGCCGTGACAACCTTAACTGGCACACGCGCACTGCGACACCGTCACCAATACATTGCGGCGCATAAGCCGGCAAAGGCGCTGTGCTAACTATGCGGGTAGGTATGGCAGCCTGCTGCGGCATATAACCACGCTGGCCAATGCCACGGGTCACGGTCAGTTTAACCACACCGACATTCTCTTCCTGTTTACAACGGATAATATCCTGCTCGAACAGGCTTGCCTCTGGACAAACTATACCCAACCGTAAACAGTCTGCAGCCAGCTTCGCATAATGTCGTTGCCAGTTCCGGTTAAATGCATCACGCAACAGCAATGTACGAAATATACCATCGCCGTAACTCAGTCCGCGATCCGTCGGCTGTATCATGGCATCGGCTACACCATTAACCAGCATCATTGCGCTAGTCCCAGTGCGCGCAGCAGACCCTTGGCTTTGGCACGCGTTTCACCCAGTTCACGATCAGGATCAGAATCAACAACTATCCCCGCACCCGCTGAAAATTCCAGCTCTTGCCCGGAGAGCATCATGGTGCGGATCAATATATTCAGATCGAAATCACCGTCCAGATTGATATAACCCATGCTGCCAGTATAAGCACCGCGTGGCGTTGACTCCAACTCCCGGATAATCTGCATAGTACGCACCTTGGGACAGCCCGTAATGGTGCCACCAGGGAACAATGCCCGCACCACATCCAGCGGCGACACTGAAGGTTTGAGCTGCCCGCTGACGGTTGATTCAATATGATGCACATGCTGGTAACTGGCGACCACCATCAGCTCATCAACCTTTACGCTGCCCGGCACACATACCCTGCCCAGATCGTTGCGCTCCAGATCCACCAGCATCACATGTTCAGCACGTTCCTTCGGGTGGGCAAGCAACGCATCACGTATTTGCCTATCCTGCTCAGGATCTGCGTGACGCGGATGTGTTCCGGCGATAGGACGTGTCAGTGCATGGTCATCGACAACCTGCACCAGACGCTCGGGAGAAGAACTGATAATGAATTGATCATGACCCAAATTGGCAATGCCGGCAAATGGGGCTGGATTATTGTGGCGTAGCGCATGGTAAAGCCCCATTGCACTATTGGCTTTGCTGACCCTGCCACGCCAGCGGCGGGACAAATTCACCTGAAATACGTCACCGGCAGCTATGTAACGCTGAATTTGCACCACACTGTCCAGAAAGTATGTAGCAGGTTCCTCTGCCAAGGACTTCAGTGCAAGTTCAGGTAAGCTTACAGGGGGCGTATGTGCAATGTCATGTTGCAGTTGTGACAGCAGCGCTGCAGATTCAGCAAACAGCCAGGCCTCGCGGGTATGATTATTCACCATGACCGCAGCAGGAACGCGCATGAATACAGCGACCGGAAAGTTATTGTCTAGCACGGCACGATTCGCTACGCTCGGTTCCAACGTATGCAACATTTCATAACCAAGATAAACAAACCAGCCGCCACGGAACGGCAAATGTGCCGTATCGTCATTTTTAGCAGCGCGTGCCTGCTGCCAGTCATCATCTAAATTCTGAAAAAAATCAGCACCCTGATCAACGGTATAACGTTGTAACGTTTGTGGATAGGCAAATAATATGTGCCAACCAGCACCGGCCGCCGTTTCCAGCAACACAGGGAAAGCTTCCGGATTACTGGCGCAAAGACTGAATAGATCAGGTATCGCAGATAAGCGAATGGTAGGCACGATGGGAAACTTTACAAACAAAACCGCTGATAATTTTTACCGTATACACGGCGCAAGTTATCAGCGGTTTGCATGATGGTACTAATTAGACTTTACGGAACACCAGCGTGCCGTTCGTTCCGCCGAAGCCGAACGAATTGGACATCGCCACATCAATTTTCATTGAACGTGCGGTATTGGGCACATAGTCCAAGTCACACGCCTCATCCTGATTGAAAATATTGATGGTAGGTGGTGCAACCTGATGATAAACACTCAATGCTGAATATACCGCCTCAATACCACCAGCCGCGCCGAGTAAATGCCCGGTCATGGACTTGGTTGAACTGACGGCTGCTTTATATGCGTGCTCACCCAAGGCCAGCTTCATTGCAGACGTTTCCGCAATATCACCTAACGGGGTAGATGTGCCATGAGCATTGATATAATCAATCTCATCAGGATTTACCCCGGCATTGCGCATCGCATTACGCATGCAGCGCGCAGCACCTTCACCACTCTCCACCGGCGCAGTCATATGATAGGCATCGCCACTCATACCGAAACCCGCCAGCTCGGCATAAATTCGGGCACCACGTGCTTTGGCATGCTCATATTCTTCCAGCACCACCACACCTGCGCCCTCACCCATGACAAAACCGTCACGGTCCTTATCCCATGGGCGACTGGAGGTAGCGGGGTCATCATTGCGCGTCGATAAAGCACGTGCAGATGAGAAACCACCTATTCCCAACGGACTCAAAGCAGATTCAGCGCCACCGGCAATCATCACATCCGCGTCGCCATACTCGATAATCCGTGCAGAATCACCAATTGCATGAGTCGCAGTTGCGCATGCGGTTACCATCGCCAGGTTAGGACCTTTCAGTCCGTACATGATCGACAGATTGCCGGAAATCATATTGATAATCGAGGCTGGAATGAAGAATGGGGAAATTTTACGTGGCCCGCTTTGCAGATAAGTGCTGTGCGTCTCTTCGATCAATGGCAAACCACCGATACCCGAGCCTATGCTGACACCTATCTGGGTAGCATTTTCCTCGGTCACTTCCAATCCGGAATCTTTGAAAGCCTCCATACCCGCAGCCATGCCGAATTGGATAAACAGATCCATACGGCGTGCATCTTTAGGATTGAGAAATTGACTGACATCGAAATCTTTAACTTCGCCTGCAATTTGCGAAGCAAAAGGACTTGGATCGAAACGGGTAATACGGGTAATACCCGACTTACCCGCTTGAATATTTGCCCAGTTTTCCTGGACACCTGTACCAACTGGGGAAACTATCCCCAGACCGGTAATCACAACTCTGCGTTTGGACAAAGCAGCTCCGCAAAAAAATAGAAGGAGATTACTTAGCTAAATGGCCACTGACATAATCAATGGCTTGTTGAACTGTAGTGATTTTTTCAGCTTCATCATCAGGGATTTCGCATTCGAATTCTTCTTCCAATGCCATCACTAATTCCACCGTATCCAACGAATCCGCGCCTAAATCGCCAGCAAATGAAGACTCGGTCTTGACTTCAGCTTCATTAACACCTAATTGTTCAGCGACGATTTTTTTGACACGTTGTTCGATATTGTCCATCTGTGTTACTCCCATGAATTAAAAAAAGCCCAGCTATTCTAACAAAAATCCAAAAATAACCCAAAGATTATTCCATGTACATGCCACCATTGACATGCAGAGTAGCGCCAGTCACATATCCTGCCTGACTGGAAGCAAGAAAACTGACAGCATGCGCGATGTCTTCAACCTGACCTAAGCGACCCAGCGGGATATGATCCTGCAATGCCGTACGCTGTGCTTCAGGTAAAGCACGCGTCATATCCGTATCAATAAATCCGGGAGCAACGCAATTGACAGTGATGTTACGGCTGCCGACTTCACGCGCCAGTGATTTGGAAAACCCAACCATACCCGCTTTTGCTGCGGCGTAGTTGGTCTGACCAGCATTACCCATTGCACCAACAACAGAAGTGATATTAACAATACGACCATAACGCGCCTTCATCATCGCACGCAACACCGCCCGCGACAAACGAAAAACCGAGGTCAAATTAGTATCGATAATACTATCCCATTCGTCGTCTTTCATGCGCATTAACAGATTATCCCGTGTAATGCCTGCATTATTAACGAGAATAGCAATATCTCCGTAATCTTTCTGGATAGCGGCAATAGTGGTTTCAACACTTGCAGCATCAGTCACTTCCAGTGCCATTCCGGCGCCGGCAACACCTGCCTGCCGCAAATACTCGGTAATTGCAGCAGCACCGCTCTCGCTGGTAGCCGTACCAATAACAATGGCACCCTGGCGCCCCAGTTCCAATGCAATTGCTTGTCCTATGCCGCGGCTCGCACCGGTCACTAATGCTATTTTTTGTTGTGGCATAAAGCCTTCCTCCTAGCCAATCAAGGTTTTGAATTCGGTAATTGCATCCATGCTGACCAAAGCTGTTGCAGCGACACGCTCATCTATACGCTTGGTCAATCCTGCCAGCACCCTGCCTGGACCACACTCAGCCGCAAGTGTCACTCCATCGTTAGCCATCGCCTGTACAGTTTCCACCCAACGTACCGGACTGTAGAGTTGACGAGCCAAAGCATCCCGAATTTGATCCGGATTGCTGTATGTCATTACATCTGCATTATGCAGCACAGGGATTCGCGGAGCCTGAATCGCCACATCTGCCAGTGCTGCTGCCAACAGCTCAGCAGCCGGACGCATCAGCGCACAGTGTGATGGCACAGAAACCGGCAACGGCAATGCGCGCTTGGCGCCCTTTTCTTTTGCCAATACCATTCCACGCTCAACTGCATCTTTATGCCCTGCAATCACCACCTGCCCAGGCGAATTGAAATTCACCGCTTCTAAAACTTCGCCTTGAGCAGCTTCGGCGCAAACCGCACGCACTGTAGCATCATCCAAACCCAAAATTGCCGCCATTGCACCCACACCTTCGGCAACAGCTGACTGCATGGCATTGGCTCGCAATCGCACCAGCGGCAAAGCCGCTTCCAGCGTCAACGCGCCTGCTGCAACCAGTGCGCTATATTCACCCAGACTATGGCCAGCCATCACATCGGGTACACGACCACCTTGGGCCAACCATGCACGGTAAGTCGCCACGCCAGCCACCAGCATCAGCGGCTGGGTATTTACGGTCAAATTCAGCTGTTCAGCCGGGCCGTCAGTAACCAGCGCCCATAAATCCTGCCCCAGTATCGCTGAAGCCTCAACGAACGTATCACGCACCATGGGCAAAGCATCAAAACCTTGCATCATGCCAATTGACTGCGAACCCTGACCGGGAAATAAAAAAGCAAATTTCATTTATCTGAACCTCAAGCCCACTTTAATAATACAGAACCCCAGGTAAAACCGCCGCCGAACGCTTCCATCAGCACGACATCACCCTGCTTGATACGACCGTCACGCACGGCTGTGTCAAGCGCCAGCGGAATAGAGGCCGCCGAAGTATTAGCATGCTGATCTACCGTCACCACCACATTATCCATACTCATTCCCAGCTTTTTAGCAGTAGCCTGAATAATACGAATATTGGCCTGATGCGGAACCAGCCAGGTTACATCTGATTTTTGTAATCCATTAGCAATCAGCGTTTCGTCAACAATGGCATCCAGTGTTTTGACAGCCATTCTGAAAACGGCATTACCTTCCATTTTCATAACTGGCGCACCATCACTACCCGCAGACACGCCACCGTTAACGTGCAATAAATCACGATAGCGGCCATCGGCATGTAAATGCGTAGCGATTACACCAGGCTCTTCACTCGCGGTAAGAATAACTGCACCGGCGCCATCACCCCACAAAATACAGTTACTTCTGTCAGTCCAGTCGGTGATGCGCGATAAAGTCTCAGCACCGATCACCAGCGCACATTTAGCCTGGCCGGCACGAATAAAATTATCGGCTATAGACAAGGCGTAGACAAAGCCGCTGCAAACCGCCTGTACATCGAAGGCAGGGCAACCATTAGTGACGCCCAGTTTGTTTTGCAACAGACAAGCGGTGCTCGGGAACACCAGATCCGGTGTAGTCGTCGCTACGATTATCAGATCAATAGCATTAACGTCGATACCTGCCGCAGCAATGGCCTGACGTGCTGCAGCCGCCGCTAAATCACTGGTAGTTTCGTTATCAGCCGCCAGATGACGCTGACGAATTCCGGTACGCTCGACGATCCATTCATCACTGGTATCGATGCGTTCAGATAATTCCTGATTTGTTACGATGCGTTCCGGCAAATAACTGCCAGTCCCCTGGATTTTTGAAAACATTTAGGCAGCATCCTTTTGCAATATAGCCATTTTTTCGCTGATACGCTGCTGCACGTTATTGCGCACTTCACGTACGGCCTGTTCGATCGCATGCTCAAACGCAAACCGATCCGCACCGCCATGACTCTTCACCACAACACCGCGCAGACCCAATAACGTTGCCCCATTGTAACGGCGCGGATCCACGCGCTTTTTGAAAGCCCGCAATACCGGTAATGCAACAACGCCCGCTATTCTTGTAAAAATGTTACGTGTAAATTCCTCACGCAGCATCGTCGAAATCATTTTAGCCAGACCCTCAGAGGTCTTTAACGCCACATTACCCACAAAACCATCGCACACCACCACATCAGTAGTGCCCTTGTAGATATCATCACCTTCAATATTGCCATAAAAATTCAACCCACTCTGGCGCAATAAATCGGCGGCTTGCTTAACAATTTCATTGCCCTTGATTTCTTCTTCGCCGATATTCAGCAAACCCACGCTAGGCGCATCACGCTGATCCAATGCAGAAACCAGCATGGCGCCCATGATGCCGAACTGCAGCAAATGCTCAGGTGTACAATCCACGTTCGCGCCCAGATCAAGCACAAAGGTGCGGCCCTTGATAGTCGGAAGCTCGCTGGCAATCGCCGGACGCTCAATTCCCGGCAACATTTTCAGCACGAATCGCGCAGTCGCCATCAACGCACCGGTGTTACCCGCAGATATACAAGCACCAGCCTCGCCCGTTTTGACCAGATTGATCGCAACACGCATGGAGGAATCTTTTTTGTTGCGCATGGCAAGCGCAGGCGACTCATCCATGCCGACCACTTCAGTGGCATGATGAATGCGCAAACGGGGATCAGCTTTGACATGAAGTGCGCGAAGCTGGGCTTCAATCGCATCCTGCAAACCAACCAGCACAATATTAAGCGCGGGGTCACGCGCAAGGCATTTCAGCGCAGCAGGCACGGTTACAACCGGCCCGTGGTCGCCACCCATTGCATCAATTGCCACAGTTACATCTTTTGTCATTTTTAAATTCGTGCGCGATAAAAACAAAATGCCGCAAGAAATACTTCTTGCGGCTTACTCGGTCACGAAACGTGCACCGCGTTTATTCGCCTTTGGTAGCAACAACCTTACGACCACGGTAAAAACCGTTAGGGCTGATGTGATGACGCAAATGCACTTCGCCTGTGGTAGGCTCAATTGCCAACGGTGGGTTGGTCAGAAAATCGTGTGCACGATGCATACCGCGTTTAGACGGGGATTTTTTGTTCTGTTGAACAGCCATTTTACTACTCCAATCAAATTAATGTTGCCGTTTTAATGCCGCCAATACCGCAAATGGGTTTGGTCGCTCACTTTTCCCTTGCCCGGCCAAATCCGGACATCCATCGTTTGGGTGAACTGGCGATACTGGCAAAGCCAACAACACCTCTTCCTCCAACCAAGCCTGCCAATCGAATCGCTCGTCTGCCAACATCGCATCCGCCAATCCATCCGCCTCACGATCCCACGCATCTAATTCGCGCTCATCGTGAGCCAACCACACCAGACATTCCAGCTGCAAATGCCAAAGAAATGGTCGTGCACAACGCTGACACAATAATGACAAATCGCCATTTATTTTAAGTGATAAATAAGGACGGACATTAACTCCACCCGTCATTATATAACTTAAAGTACCGACGTCACTCATCGTGGCTTCCATCAACCGGGGTAATTCACCCACTGTGATGACACCATTCATTGTGCTTTTGTTCCGTGCAAAAGCGAGACTATCTATGACTGCCTGTTCCGACATAAGCCGCGCATGATATAATTTAATCATTGCATTGTCAAAAGAAGGCTTCGGCGCGTGATAAAGAAAATACTTATAGCCAATAGAGGTGAGATTGCCGTACGCATTGTACGTGCCTGCTCTGAACTCGGCATTACCTCAGTCGCAATTTATACTGATGCGGATCGCCATGCGCTCCACGTCAAAAAAGCTGATGAATCTTATAACATCGGCTCTGACCCAGTACAGGGTTATCTGAATGCGCATAATATAGTCAACCTGGCTGTTGCCAGTGGTTGCGATGCGCTTCATCCAGGATATGGCTTCCTGTCTGAGAACCCAACACTGGCCGAGATTTGTGCCCGTCGCGGCATCCAGTTCATTGGTCCTGATGCGGATGTCATCCGTATGATGGGCGATAAGATTGAAGCACGTAAAGCCATGATCAAAGCCGGCATCCCGGTTATCCCTGGCAGCGAACACAACCTGGAAAACGTAGAGGAAGCACGTCAACTTGCCAACGGCATCGGCTACCCGGTCATGCTTAAAGCAACTAATGGTGGTGGTGGACGCGGTATCCGTCGCTGTGATTCAGAAGCTGAACTGCTGAAAAACTACGATCGCGTAGTATCAGAGGCCGGCAAGGCTTTCGGAAAACCCGAAGTATTCCTGGAGAAATGCGTCGTACATCCAAAACACATTGAAGTTCAGGTGATGGCCGACAATTTCGGCAACACCATACATCTGTTTGAACGCGACTGCTCTATCCAGCGCCGCAATCAGAAATTAATAGAAATCGCACCATCGCCTCAACTCACTGAAGCGCAACGTCAGTATATTGGCAAACTCGCCGTCCAGGCATCTAAAGCGGTAGGTTATGTCAACGCCGGCACGGTTGAATTCCTGCTGGATGCTGACAATCAGTTCTATTTCATGGAAATGAATACCCGCCTGCAAGTGGAACACACGGTCACTGAAACCATTACCGGCGTCGATATCGTGCAAGAACAAATCCGCATTGCCAGTGGCTTGCCGTTACAGTACAAACAGGATGAAATTAAGCATAACGGTTTCGCCATGGAATTTCGCATCAACGCCGAAGATCCGAAGAATAACTTCTTGCCGAGCTTCGGGCGCATTACCCGATACTACGCACCAGGCGGCCCAGGTGTGCGTACAGACGCTGCGATGTACAGCGGCTATGTGATCCCGCCCTATTATGATTCCATGTGCGCAAAGCTCACTGTATGGAACCTGTCATGGGAAAGCGTCATAGAGCGCGGTCGCCGCGCTTTAAATGACATGACTGTGTTCGGAGTAAAAACCACGATCCCGTATTATCTTGAAATTCTGAGAAATGAAGAGTTCCGCAGTGGCCGTTTTAATACGTCATTCGTCGAATCTCACCCAGAACTGATAAACTACGACGTGGGACAGCCTCCAGAAATGTTAGCCGCCGCCATTGCCGCTGCCATTGCAGCACATAATGGATTGTAATTCGATTAAATTTTAGACTGTATCAATTATGCCAAAAGTATTTATAACTGACCTTGTCCTGCGTGACGGCCACCAATCTCTGATTGCAACCCGCATGCGTACCGAACACATGCTCCCTATCTGCGCCAAGCTCGACAATATCGGCTTCTGGTCGCTTGAAGCCTGGGGTGGCGCAACATTCGACGCGTGTGTACGTTTTCTTAAAGAAGATCCATGGGAACGTCTCGCCAAATTACGCAAGGCACTCCCGAACACGCCTATCCAGATGCTGTTGCGCGGCCAGAACCTGTTAGGTTATCGCCACTATGCTGATGACGTTGTTCGCGCATTTGTGCAGAAATCTGCCGACAATGGTGTCGATGTATTCCGTATCTTTGACGCAATGAATGATTTGCGCAATATGCGCGTTTCTGTCGAAGCGGTCAAAAAATCAGGCAAACACGCTCAGGGTGCGATTTCCTATACCACCAGCCCGGTTCACGACATACCGCACTTCGTCGAACTTGCAAAAGGACTGGCTGATCTGGGCTGTGACACCATTGCAATTAAAGACATGGCTGGCTTGCTTACACCCACCGTTGCTTATGACCTCGTCAAAGCCATACGTGAAGCAACCGGACTACCCGTACACAACCACAGCCATGCCACCTCAGGCCTGGCCAGCATGGTTCACCTCAAAGCAGTAGAAGCTGGCGCATCGATTATTGACACCTGCATCTCACCGTTCTCGGAAGGCGCCAGCCACCCTACCACTGAAAGCTTTGTGGCAGCGCTGGCAGGAACAGAATATGACACCGGCATCAACCTCGCCGATCTTGAAGAAATTGCTGCTTATTTCCGCGAAATACGCAAATTGTACTGGCAATATGAAAGCAATTTTACCGGCGTCGATCCACGCGTGTTGATTAGCCAGGTGCCGGGCGGCATGATTTCCAACCTGTCCAATCAGCTTAAAGAACAAGGCTCACTGGATCGCATGGATGAAGTCCTGGCAGAAATCCCTCGCGTACGTGAAGATTTAGGCTTCCCGCCGCTAGTGACCCCAACTTCACAAATCGTTGGCAGCCAGGCCGTAATCAACGTTTTGACTGGTGGCCGTTACAAGACCATCACCAACGAAGTCAAACTGTATATGCAAGGCCGCTATGGTCAGGCGCCAGGCACCATTAATCATACTGTGCGTGATCTGGCCATAGGCACTCAGGAAGTTATTACCTGTCGTCCGGCTGATTTGATTCCGGATGAGATGGATAAACTGCGTAGCGAAATTGAAGACGTTGCCAAAACAGAAGAAGATGTGCTGACCTATGCCATGTTCCCGGATCTGGGCCGCACCTTCCTGCAGGAACGTAATGCAGACAAGCTCACTCCGGAAGTGCTTTTGCCAATTGAAGCGAAAAATGCCAACTCTTCAACCCGCTTTGCGGCTGATGAATTCCGCATCACTTTGCACGGTGAAACCTATCACATTCGCCTGACTGGTACTGGACACGGCTCACAAACCGAACGTCCTTACTACGTTTCTGTGGATGGCGTGACCGAAGAAGTCTTTGTTGAAGCACTCAACGAAGTTGAGATCACTGCCGATGGCAGCTCAACCGGCAAAGCGAAGTCGACCAACAAGGTCAGCAGTAGCGGTCGCCCACGTCCTAGCCATGCCGGCCATGTCACCACTGCCATGCCGGGCAACATCGTAGATGTGCTTGTCATCACCGGGCAAAAAGTAAAAGCTGGTGATCCAGTTCTCGTTATCGAAGCCATGAAAATGGAAAATGAAATTCAGGCATCGATTTCCGGCACGATTATCAACCTGTTTGTCGTCAAGGGTGATTCCGTCACCCCCGATCAGGCATTGCTTGAAATTCAACCAGAGTAAAGCAACTGATGACGGCAGCTTCCAGAACACTTGTCCTCGCCTCTACTTCGCCCTATAGACGGGAGCTGTTAGCGAAATTACAAGTCGCCTTTGAAGTTGCCGCTCCTGAAGTTGATGAAACCCCGCTACCCGATGAAACACCCGATGCAGCGGCATTGCGATTATCCGCACTCAAAGCCAAAGCTGTCGCTGAACGCTTCCCCGATGCACTGATAATCGGCTCCGATCAGGTTGCCACCCTCAATGGGCAGCACATAGGCAAGCCCGGAAATCATGACAATGCAGTAGCGCAATTACGCCTGATGCGCGGCCAACAGATTGTGTTTCACACCGCGTTAAGCTTATACAACACCGCAACAGGAAATCTGCAGTCCGCTATCGTGCCGACAACAGTACAGATACGCCCATTAACCGACCTGCAAATCGAACATTACCTGCGCAAAGATCAGCCGTATAACTGTGCAGGCAGCGCCCGTTCTGAAGCATTAGGCATCGCCATCATGGAGAAAATGGAAGGCACCGACCCCAATGCATTAATCGGCTTGCCATTAATCGCCTTGACGCACATGCTGATGCAAGAAAACTGGGATGTATTACTGTAATCGAACTACACCACGCAGTTAAAACCAGCCAAACAAAGCTTCAGACACGCTGCTAACGTGCCCAATAGCTCAGATCAAGCGTTAGCCTTGGCTTCCAAGGCCTCCCAACGTGCCAGCATGTCATTCAACTGTGCGTTCAATCCAGTTAATTTGGTTTGCAACTCTGCTGCTTCATTTTTTTGGTTAGCATACAAATTAGGATCTGCCAAACAGGCTGTTATCCGCTCCTGTTCCAGCTCAAGCGCCTCTATTTTGGCTGGCAAAGCATCCAACTCCTGCTGATCCTTCCAGCTCAACTTGGCTTTACTCGGTGCAGGCTGAGTTGGCTCCAGTTTTGCTGGCGCTGACTTCTTCGGGGCATTAGCTGCATTCGTTTTAGGACGTTGCATCAGCCAGTCTTCATATCCACCGGCGTATTCACGCAACAGGCCATCGCCTTCAAAAGCAATCACCTGCGTCACTACGTTATCCAGGAAGGTACGGTCGTGCGAGACCAGCAATACCGTACCGGGATAGTCTTGCAGCAACTCTTCCAGCAATTCCAGTGTGTCGATATCCAGATCATTGGTAGGCTCGTCCAGCACCAGAATATTCGCTGGACGCGTAAACAAGCGCGCCAGCAATAGTCGGTTGCGCTCACCGCCTGACAGTGACTTTACTGGTGAGCGTGAACGTTCTGGTGCGAACAGGAAATCTTCAAGATAACTGATGACATGCTTGCGTTCGCCGCCGATTTCTACATAATCACCGCCCTGACTAATGGTGTAAGCCACGGTCTGTTCTTCATCCAGTTGTGTGCGGAACTGATCGAAATAGGCGACCGACAGCTTGGTACCCAGCTTCACTTCACCGCTATCCGGCTCGATTTCACCCAGTATCAATTTAATCAGCGTGGTTTTACCAATACCGTTAGGCCCAACCAGCCCCACTTTGTCACCGCGCTGAATGATGCCCGTGAAATCCTTGATCAATACACGACCGCCATAGGACTTGCTGACATTCTCCAGCTCAGCGACACGCTTACCTGATTTCTCGCCACTGTCGACATTCAGATTGACCTGACCGAGATGATTGCGACGCTCACTACGCGTGACGCGCAACTGTTCCAGACGACGGACGCGACCTTCATTACGAGTACGGCGTGCCTGCACACCCTTACGTATCCAGACTTCTTCCTGCGCCAGAAACTTGTCGAACTTGGCCTGCTCTACCGCCTCGATAGCTAATTGCTCAGCCTTGAGCCGTTGATATTCTGAAAAATTGCCTTCATAGCTACGCAGCTTGCCGCGATCCAACTCGATAATCTGTTGCGAAACGTTATCCAGAAAACGTCGATCATGGGTAATCACCACCACGCTGCCGGTATAGTTACGGATCAGCTCTTCCAGCCATTCAATCGACGACAAATCCAAGTGGTTGGTCGGCTCATCCAGCAATAGCAGATCCGGTTCAGCCACCAATGCACGCGCAAGAGCAACCCGTTTTTTCAAGCCGCCGGACAAAGTGCCAACCAATACATCTTCAGGCAAATTCAGCTTGGTCAGCGCAGTTTCCACTCGCGCCTGCAAGTTCCAGCCATCATGAGCTTCCAGAGCTGTCTGCAAGGTTTGCATCTGCGCCATCAGCGCATCAAAATCCGCATCCGGCTCGCCCATTTTATGGGTAACTTCATGGTAATCCAGCAGTAGCTGACTCACCTCGCCCAGGCCTTGGGCCACTGCTTCATAAACTGTATGTTCAGGGTCCAGCACCGGCTCCTGCGGCACGTAGCCTAATTTGATACCCGGCTGACGCCACACCACCCCGTCATCAGGTGGGAACTCTCCGGCCAGCACTTTCAACAAACTGGACTTCCCTGCACCATTGCGGCCAATCAGACCTATATGTACACCCGGCTCTATCACCCAGCTAGTGCGATCCAGCAACGCAAAGTGACCAAAAGCCAATGAAGCATTTTCTATCGTTAATAACGGCATAAAGACAATCTAAAAATTAATAATTAATACTGTTAAGGTGTTCAGCGACACCCAAATTCGCCAATTCATCAGCGCGTTCATTGCCAGGATGGCCATTATGACCCTTGACCCAGAACCATTGCACATCGTGCTCGCCAGCCAAAGCATCCAGCCGCTGCCACAAATCAACATTCTTCACCGGCGCATTACCACTGGTTCGCCACCCGCGTTTCTTCCAGTTAGGCAACCATTCCGTGATCCCTTTTAAAACATATTGCGAATCCGCATGCAGCAATACACGACTGCGCCCCTTGAGGCTTTGCAACGCAGCGATTACAGCCATCAATTCCATACGATTATTTGTCGTAGCTGCCTCACCACCATAAATTTCTTTACGATGAACACCACTCACCAATAACGCACCCCAACCACCAACACCCGGGTTACCTTTACAGGCGCCATCAGTAAAAATCTCAATCTCAGGCAAATCACTCATCACAACATTTACTTCCATTCTGTAGGCTACGCGTTGCCGGACTCAATGCCCTGGCTAACTTTGCCTGGCTCTGCCAACGTGGTGTAATCAGACGCATTCCATGCACACGTTTGACCGCATGAATAAAATACACCCCACCACCCATCCCCCACCAGCGATCACCTGCTGATTCCATAAATTCGAAATATTGCATCATGCCGGCATTGGCCAGAGGCGGCGCATAACAGCACATACGCCCGCTGACCACATCGCAACCCAGCAACGACAACCAGTCCTTTAATCGACTGAGGTTAACAAAATCGCCACGCCACGGATATTCCCCGCCCTTATGCTTGTACCAGCGGTGCACGCCCCATAAACTACGAGGATTGAAACCGCTAATCAACAAACTGCCCTCTGCAATAAGCACTCGCTCGGCTTCACGCAAAATCTGGTGCGGATAAGATGAGAACTCAAGCAGATGCGGCAACACCAGCAAATCAACAGATTGGTTAGCAAACGGTAACTGGGTTGGTTCGGCCAGCACATCGTCTGTGCCACTGTCAGCAACACGAAAACGATGGGGAATTCGACTGTTACGCAACATATCCCAATAAGGCAACCCGACTTGCAGGGCATTAAACCCAAACAAATCCGCTACTGCCTGGTCAAAATAGGCTTGCTCACGGGCTTGCAGATATTGGCCTAATGGACTTGCCAGCCAGTCGGAAAATGATGTGTAACGAGTTGTCATGTTATCATACTAGCGATGGATACCGATTTACACATTACCCCAATTGCCGCATTCAGCGACAATTATATATGGGTTATTCATAATCAACGTCATGCTGCTGTCATTGACCCTGGCGATGCGAATGCTGTCTTCGAATTCCTGCGGCAGCACAAACTAACCCTCATCGCTATTTTAAACACCCACCACCATCATGACCATACTGGCGGCAATGCCGCTTTGGTTCACGCCTTTAATGTGCCGGTCTATGGACCTGCCCGTGAAACTATCCCGCATCTGACGCAGCCACTCGTGGAAGGGAACACTGTACGCCTAGCTGGGCTTAATCTCAGCCTGCAGGTGCTTGATGTCCCAGGACACACAGCTGGACACATCGCCTATCACGCCACAGACATGCTCTTCAGCGGTGACACGCTGTTTGGCTGCGGTTGCGGTCGACTGTCTGAAGGCACTCCGGCACAAATGCTGGCATCACTTACTAAATTGGGACAACTGCCCATAAATACAAGCGTCTATTGCGCTCACGAATACACGCTCGGCAATATTGCTTTTGCACTGCGTCTGGAGCCGGACAATGCAGTACTGCAAGCACGCGCCGAAACAGACCGCAGCAAGATTAACGCCGGCCTGCCGACCCTGCCATCGACCATCGCCATGGAATTGGCCACCAATCCTTTTCTGCGCTGTCATTTGGCCAGCATCAGGCTTGCTGTCGAGAAAATCACTGGCAAGCCTGCAAACAACACAGTCGACATCTTCAGCACCATGCGCACCCTGAAGAACGACTTCCGCCCTTCCTAGCGCAGCCTTGCCCGAGCATGTCGATTCGGGTATCATGCCACCATGATTAAATTACCAAATCTGCAAAAATTATCAAATAAATTCAAGCAACTCCTGCTTTGTCTCGGCTTGCTTTCACCACTCACGGGCCTCGCAGACACAACTGGCATCAAACTGACAGCAACACCTAACACCACCTATATCAGCAACATTCCAGGAAGCAACACACCGCCCAATCCAGACAACAGCCAAGTTGACACCTCCGATTTATGGGACCGGATCCGCATGGGCTTCGGCATGGATATCCTGAATACGCCGCTGGTAGAAACACATGTTAACTGGTACGCGCAACGCCCGGACTATGTGCGCCGTACCGTAGAACGTAGCCGTCGCTATCTTTATCATATCCTGGGTGAAGTTGAGAAACGCGGCATGCCTACCGAGATCGCGTTACTGCCCATGGTAGAAAGCGCATTTAACCCCATGGCATACTCAACCAGCCATGCATCAGGCATATGGCAATTCATTCCGTCCACAGGCAAGGATTTCGGACTGAAGCAGAATGGCTGGTACGATGGACGACGCGACATTGTTGCCGCAACAGATGCCGCACTGGATTACCTGACCAAGCTGCATAATCAATTTGGCACATGGGAACTCGCATTAGCCGCCTACAACTGCGGCGAAGGCTGCGTAGCACGGGCGATAGCCAAGAATCAGGCACAAGGCCTGCCTACTGATTATTTAAGTCTGAACCTGCCTACCGAAACCAGACATTACGTACCCAAACTGCTGGCCGTCAAACAAATCATCGCCGATCCAGCCAGTGTCGGACTTAATCTTGACCGCATTCCTGACCAGGCCTATTTCACCACGGTTACATTAAATAAGCCCATTGATGTTAGCCTGGCAGCAAAATTGGCAAACATGCCAGTTAATGAATTTGTATCGCTCAATCCCGCATACAACAAACCCGTAGTAAGGTCAGACACGCCTGCACAGTTATTGTTGCCTGTTGATAAAGTCGATACCTTTTCCAACAACCTGCAAAACTATGACCGACCGCTGGTTACCTGGCAGGTTTATGCCGCCAAAATTGGGGAACGGGCTAGCACCATAGCCAAAAAATTCAATGTCACAGTGGCCTGGCTGAAAGAGCACAATCCCATACAACTGTCTCACAAAGGCAAACTGACCAGCGACCATGCGCTGATGGTTCCTCTGAAAGGCAACACAGATACGACATCAACTGTTATTAGTCAGACACAACCAGCCACAACCAATAAAATCGCACTGGCAGACAATACAACAACCAAAGCCGTGGTAAAAGACGTGTCCACCAAAGATACGCTCGACAAACCGGCAAAGCGTGAACAGACTTCTCAGGCGAAGATCCCTGACGAAATTACAGTCAATCAAGGTGATACCTTATACAGTCTGGCTCGACGTTATGAAATAGCACCTCACGATTTAGCGCAATGGAATAACATCCAACCAAATCAACTGAAACTCGGCCAGAAACTTACTCTCAAAGCACCCGATGAGCGTCAAGATACAAGTAATAAATCAAGCACTAAACACGGACGTGATGAAAAGCCAGCTAAAATCACAGCGACCAATGCCGAAACGAAGCACGCTAAACAGGATAAACCCAAATCATATACCGTCAAAAAAGGCGACACCTTGTCCAGCATCGCCCAGAAGCATGATATAGCAGTGGACGATATCCAGCGCTGGAACAAGCTCAAACATCATACTACGCTCAAGCCAGGCACTAAATTAGTGCTCAAAGCGGGATAAACATCCCGTTCGATCTGTAGTCGAGATATCCGGCAGATACGGTCGTTAACGAAAGCAACTAAACAGCCAGCAAAACTCCGGTTTATCACACGCAGAGTCAGGTGACTATCGTGTGCGCCTGCTCGACAGCATGGCATCGCACCTGATGGGTATTACCCAGATGCGTTACACCCGGATAATACTCAGCGCAAACAGGCATTGCTAGCGGGCATCGCGGATGAAAATGACAACCCTGAGGCGGATAGGCAGCCGAAGCTATATCATTGTTAATCGGACGACCATCAACAGGCCGTACCATACCAGGCACAGCGGCCAGTAAGGCTTGCGTGTAAGGATGACGTGGCTGCGTCATGATTTCCATGCTGCTACCCGTCTCCACAATGCGTCCCATATACATAACGGCAATACGTTGCGCCAGATAATCAGCCACTGGCAAATTATGCGTAATAAACAGCAAACTCAGATTAAATTCCGCCTGCAGGTCTTTGAGCAGATTGATAATCTGCGCCTGCACCGATACATCCAGAGCGCTGGTTGGCTCATCGCAAACGATCAGCTTTGGCCGCACCGCCAGTGCACGAGCAATCGCAATGCGTTGCCGCTGACCACCCGAAAACTCATGCGGATAACGCTGCAATGCGTTTACAGGTAGCCCCACCTGGTCCATCAATTTTACCAGAATATGCTGACGGCGCACCGCATCCCGTTCTACATCCAGCGCCACCATGCCCTCCTCCAGCAAATCCATTACACGCAGATGCGGATTCAGCGAAGAAAACGGATCCTGAAAGATCATTTGTACGTGCGCACGCTGCTCATGCAACTGACGCTTGTTAAGAGAACCAAGGTCCACTCCATCCAGCACAACCTGCCCCCCGGTAACCGCCTGCAACTGCACAATGGCTTTCCCAACCGTGGTTTTACCGCAGCCAGATTCACCCACTAAGGCCAAGGTTTCACCTTTGTGTACTAGCAAATCAACCCCATCCACTGCCTTGACTACAGTATGCCTGTTTGCCCAGAAACTGGCATGTAACGGGAAGTGCACTTTAAGATCGCTTACTGTTAACAGAACCTCCTCGGAAACCGGCCTGATCTGCCCGCTAGCCGATGCGCTAACAGCCACAGGTGCAGTATGCGTCTCCAGCAGATGGCAACGGGCCGCGTGCCCGTCCGCCAGCTGTGTCCATACCGGCGATTGTTCACGACAGCGGCTGAATGCCGACTCACAGCGATCCGCAAAGCGACAGCCGACAAACTCCGTATCCAGTGGCGGCACATTGCCAGCTATATTGGCCAGACGCGCCTCCCGCTGCACACCATTAGGCAAAGCCGCAAACAATTTCTGACTATAAGGATGCTGCGCATGGGCAAAAAAAGCAGCGCGCGGTGCGATTTCCACCAGTTCACCGGCATACATGACGCCCACCTGATCTGCCATTTCGGCAACCACCCCCAGATCGTGAGTAATCAGTAGCATCCCCATGCCGCGCTGCTGCTGGATACGGCGCAACAACGCCAGCACCTGGGCCTGTATGGTCACATCCAGTGCGGTGGTCGGCTCGTCGGCGATGAGCAGTGACGGATTGCCTGCCAGTGTCATCGCAATCATTACCCGCTGTTTCATGCCTCCGGAAAGCTGGAACGGATACTCACCGAGGCGTCGCGTGGCATCCGGCAACCCGACTGCCTGCAGCAATGCTGCTGCTTCGTCCCGCGCACCACGCTTATGCATACGCCGGTGTCGGCCGAGCGTTTCACCTATCTGTTCACCTATGGTCAGTACCGGATTCAGACTGGTCATCGGCTCCTGGAAGATCATGCCGATTTCGCCGCCACGCACATCGCGCATGGCTGACTCAGGCAACATCAGCAAATCACGACCGTTAAACTCGACTTCCCCGGACTGAATGCGAGCCACTTCCGGCAACAGGCGCATAATTGACAGCGCGGTCATGGACTTGCCACAGCCCGACTCACCTAGCAATGCAAAGGTCTGCTGGCGATTCACAGTAAAACTCACGCCATCCACCACGCGCAATTTACCCAGGCGGGTATATAACTGCTCAACCCGCAATAACGATTCGCTCATCGCTGCCTCCCATGCGGATCGAACGCATCGCGCACACTATCGGCAAACAGATTTGCCGCCAGAACCAGTGCAAACATCAGGCTGAATGCAGCAACCAATGGCCACCACACCACCGGATCACGCGCCATTTCCAGCCTGGCGGCATTAATCATATTGCCCCAGCTCTGCATGGCCGGATCAACACCCACTCCAAGATAGGACAACACAGCTTCGGCTAGCACCAGGCCGGAAAAATCCATTACCACACTGATTAATACCAGGTGATAAAGATTAGGCAAGATATGCCTAACCATCAGCCGCCAGTCAGATACCCCGAATGCCCGTGCCGCCTGCACATAGTCAAGTTCGCGCAATTTCAGCGTTTCACCCCGCAACAACCGGCATAAACCGGTCCAACTGGTAACACCTAAAATCACGCACAGAAACAGCAGCCGGAAATCAGTGCGCGCTGCTGCACTATCAAACATGGCCGGATGGGTTTCGATATACACCTGCATCATCAACACAGCCGCTGCTATCAGCAATACGCCGGGAATCGCATTCAATGTGGTGTACACATACTGAATCACATCATCTATCCAGCCGCCGAAATAACCCGCACTAATCCCTAACAGCACGGCAAATGGCAGCATAATCAAAGTAGTCAAGGTACCGATCAGCAAACCGGTACGTATGCTTTTCAGACTGCCATACAGTACATCCTGACCGATCTTGTCGGTACCAAACACATGGTAGGCAGCAGCCAATTGGACCAGCACAGCTGTCGTTACGCTCAGCAGCATTATGGTGAGCAGTGCCGTACGCCAGGGTAAACGATTTTCGACAGACAGCAGTTGCTGCCTAAGCACACGCCAGCCGCACTTGCGACGCAGCATCAGTATCCATGCACCCAACCCACCCAGCAGCGTAGTGATCAATAGACCAATGACACTACCGAGCAGCAATCTGTGCCGCACATCAGCCTGACTCTCTTGCCGGGGATGCTGCAGTTGCGCACCGCCAAACTGCAGCCGTGGATAGTCACGGACAACCGTGCCATTGGTCAGCGTCATGCTTTCCTTGACGTAAAGCTGCGTAGCTAACGGTGCTGAATAGGTCTTTTCATTATGCTCACGCAATGGCAACAGCAGAGTATCGAGCACGCTGAGAACCTCAACACTGTATTGTGCTTCGTGCCCAGCCTGCGCCGGCAGCTCTGGGCGATAATGCAACGAATCCAGCAAGGCAATCGCCACGAACACCAGCAACACCAACCCGGTCGCCATTGCCATCGGCATTTGCCACAACCGTTGCCAGGCCTCATAGAGCTGCCCTTGCGGATGTTTCCGCATGAGTACAAGCGTAATCACGGCTACCAGCAAGAACACCAACGCGTCCGTCCATAACACCACCGGCTGCCAGCTCATGACAGCCTCACCCGGGGGTCAGCCCAGCTATAGGCGATATCGGTCAACCACAGCCCCAGAATGTATAAAGCAGAGCCGATAAACACCATAGCCCTGACTATCGCGAAATCCTGTGCCTGAATCGCATCGATGATATAAGACCCCAGACCAGGAATGCCAAAGAATGACTCGGTCAGCAAACTGCCCATGAACAGCAGCGGCAACACCACCACAGCGCCAGTAAGTATCGGGATCATGCCGTTTTGCAGCACATGGCGGAACAGCACACGCCACTCAGATAAGCCTTTGGCACGTGCTGTACGCACATAATCCTTGCTCATTTCCTCCAGGAAAATACTGCGGTACCAGCGCGTACCGCTGCCCATCCCGGCAATGATAGAAACCAGCACTGGCAACATGACAAAACGCCAGCTATCCAGCCCCGGAGCGAATCCGGAAATCGGCAGCAGGTGCCAGAGCTTGGCCAGAAAATATTGGCCGGCAATGATATAAAACAAACCTGAGATGGACATCAACACCACGGCAGCCACTACTCCCAGCCTATCCAGATAAGTCGCACGGAAAAACACCATCAGCAGTGCAAAGCTGACATTCACCATTAAGCCCAACACAAACACCGGCAGGGCAATTGCCATACTGGGACCGGCTCTAGTCTTAATCTCATGGGCAATATCACGGCCATCATCCGAGGCGCCGAAATCCAGTACGAACATACGGATAGACTTATCAAAGAATATGGTGTCGGTCAGCTTCGCCGGACCACTGGCAGGCTGGTTATAAAATAAGGGCCTGTCATAGCCATGTTCGGTTTTCCAATGACTGATTGCCTGTTCTGTCACATGCTTGCTGCCTAGATGCATGCGCGCCATATCATCCGGCGTATTAACCACAAAAAACAACAGAAAGGTCAGCACATTGACCCCGAGCAAGATAGGTACCGCGTAGAGCAAACGTCGGAGCAGATAAGCTATCATTTAGCCAGACTCCGCTCACGCTGCCGCCACGCCCATATGGCCGGCAACAGCAAAGCCACAACCAGCGCCAACAACGCAAAGACAGGCCACAGTACCGGCTGATTCCATTTATCACGGAGCTGCTGGCGCAATGTCGGATCAATTTTCCGGTATTTCAATGTGTTATTCGCAATGACATTAGGTTTGGTGGGTGAAACCCATGCCTGACGCAAACTGAATGCCTTGGGGAAGAAACCAAATATCCAGGGCGAATCTTCCTGCACTATCCCAACCATATGGCGAATAATCGCCAAGCGTTCGGGCGTATTGTCCAGATATTTCATACGATCAAACAGCGCATCAAACTGGGGATTCTGATAATTGGCAGCGTTCTCCCCGTTCTTACCAACTTTCATATTCGGTCCATACAATAAAAACAGGAAATTTTCCGGATCAGGATAGTCCGCGTTCCAGCCCCACTCAAATATCTGCGCATTACCGCGTCGCATCTTGTCCTGAAAGCGATTGTAATCCGTGCTGCGCACCACCAGCTGGATGTTTAATTTGGCGAACTGCTTCACCATCCAGTCCAGTCGGGACTTGGCATCCGGTCCGGTTGCAGCCGTATCGAAATACAACACCAATGGTGCACCCGTTTTTGCATCGCGCCCGTTGGGGTAGCCAGCTTCAGCCAGTAAATGCAACGCATCACTGACAGGACGGCGCTCAACGCGACCATTCACCAAATGATATACCACGGGATTAAACCCTGCCGTACTGCCATCGTAGCCAAAGATACCGGGGGGTATCGGTCCTTGAGCAGGTATGCCGCGACCATTCACAAATATCGAGATAAACTCTTCGTAATCGACTGCAATAGAAATCGCTTGCCGCAATTTACGCGCGCGTTCGGATAATCCGCCAACCACGCCGTCTTGCATATTAAAACCCATATAACGATTGGATGCAGTGACAGCCGTCACTAACGCCATTCCCTGCTGGCGCATGGCATCGGTCAATTGCGGTTCACCTTGTGCATTGATCTGCACAGCCTGATCAAAACTATCCGAACTGATCCCTGACAGGTCGTAATAGCCTTGCAAGAATTTGTTCCAATACGGGATACTTTCCTTCTCCAGGCTGAACACCATCGTATCTATGAACGGCAACGGCTTGCCAGCATCGCGCAACAGACCGGCTGCGGCATCCCCTGGCTCACCCGAAGTGGGATAAGTCTCACCATGGTAGGCGGGATTACGTGTAAGTACCATTTGCCGATTAGGGTCATTTACGCTGAGTTGATAGGGGCCCGTGCCAACAGGATGCCAGTCCAGCGTGAAATTGCGCTCGGCCATACCCGCTTGGTGGTAAAACTGATCAACTTCAGGCGGAACAGGGGAAAAGAACGGCATCGCCAGCCAGTACAAGAACTGTGGATATTTGCCATTGAGTTTAATGCGGTAAGTATAACGATCAACCACTTCTGCCCCGGCCAGCGGATAGCGCGACAAGTCCAGATAGGCATGCTCTGGCAAGTGCCGGGTTTGTGCAGCGAGGGTGTCTGCATAGGTTTTAAGTCCGACAATATACTCGGCCATCAAACCCAGAATCGGTGAGTTGATCTGCGGTGATGCCAGACGTTTAATTTCGTAGACATAATCAGCAGCTATCAACTCTCGTGTACCAAGCTGCTTAAAATCCTGCCAATCACGGATATGCGCCAGCTCATCAGGGCGTAAATGCCCATAGCGCAATTGGCCGTTTTTATCCCGCGCAAAAGCAGGATGAGGTTGATAATAGATGCCGGGACGTACATGCAGTTCATACACAGTCTGAGCAATGCTGGCCGGTGCAGCGTCATGCGGCAGCACATGCCCTGCCACATCCAGATAGGTCACACTGGGCATGGCTGACAGTGTTTGCGGAATTAACGTGTAGGGCCGTTTCAGATAGTGATACTGCAGCGGCGGCTCATAAATCTGCGATATGATCTCGGTTTCATTACTGCTATACGATTGTGCCGGATCAAGGTGCTTGGGACGCTCCTCGAACGAGGAATACATGATGTTCGCGCTACGCTCACGCGCTGGATAAGGGTCGTTCCAGACATGCTGATCACATCCTCCCAATAGCACCAATATGACAAATATCCAGATCCGATTCATGAATGCGAGTTTAACCTAGTCCTCGGACTATGGGTATAATAGCTTAGCTTTTTACTGCAGATAGACAAGGATAAAACATGGGATTCCTCCAAGACAAACGCATACTCATTACAGGCCTGATCAGTGATCGTTCTATCGCTTACGGCATCGCTCAGGCATGTCGTCGCGAAGGCGCAACCCTGGCCTTTACCTATCAGGGTGAAAAAATCAAGGATCGTGTTGCCGCCCTGGCCAAAGAGTTTGATAGTGACATCGTATTACCATGTGATGTCGCCAGCGATGACGAAATAAACCAGCTATTCGCTGATCTGGGTAAAGAATGGGATAGCCTCGATGGTATCGTGCACGCGATTGCATTCGTACCTAAAGTTGCACTGACGGGTGATTATCTCGATGCCGTTACCCGCGAGTATTTCCAGATAGCGCATGACATCAGCTCCTACAGCTTTGCTGCACTTGCCAAAGCCGGTTTGCCGATGATGCAGGGTCGTAACGCTGCCATGCTGACATTGTCCTATCTTGGTTCGATACGCTCCGTACCAAGTTATAACGTCATGGGCTTAGCCAAAGCCAGCCTGGAATCCAATGTGTACTACATGGCGCAAAGTCTGGGACCCAAAGGCATTCGCGTCAATGCTGTTTCCGCAGGCCCAATCAAAACTTTGGCAGCAAGTGGTATCGGCGGCTTCAGTAAAATATTAAACCATGTGGAAAAACATTCACCGTTACGTCGTAACGTCACGATTCAAGAAGTCGGCAATACCTCCGCATTTTTGCTCTCAGACCTGGCAAGCGGTATTACCGGCGAAATCACCTATGTGGATGCTGGCTTCAATACCACGGTAGGCGCCAGTTTCGACTGATTCCATGAACGCAAACGTATTATGTGACTAATAAAAAAGCCCCAAACCTTGGTTTGGGGCTTTTTTATAACCAGCACAACTGGCGTAAATCATTAACTGCAAATTACTGGGCAGTTTTTTCTATAGCCGCAGCTTTAATATCAATCTTGGCAACACGACTCAAGCCTGCCAGATAGTCTGAAAAGGCCTGTTGAGCAACAATATTTGCCAATTGACCTTGCATAGCTTTCAACTTCATCGCATCAGGAGCCGGTGTCGGCATGACACGAGTAACACGCACCAACTGGTATCCACCATCCGCATCCGCCGCGCCAATATAACCTGGCATCAACTTCTCGTCTGCAGCAAATATACCTTCCACTAGGGCAGCGGGCACACTCTCGGCATGACTGCGACTCACTAACTGAAAGCCACCCCAATGAAGATCGCCGGGCTCTTTACCTGCCTTTAATTGCGCCAGCATAGCTTCGCCATGCTGTTTTGCCAAGGCACGCGCCTGTTGCTGTGTTAATAACAACTCTATCGCTGCACTGACGGTCGCAAGCCCTTGCACACTGGCAGGTTTGTATTCAGCCAAACGCGCTGAGACCAAGGTGTTCGGTGCGACTTCCACTGCTTCGCTATTCCGCTTGTTCTTTAACACATCGTCCGAAAACATTGCTTGCAGCATCTTAGGTGAATTCAGCACCCCGGCATTAGCGCCACCCTTACGGGCTATCCAGTCAGAAGTAACCAGCTTAATCCCCAGCGCCGCAGCAGTAGATTTTAGTTCGGTAGATTGCTCATACACCTGATTGCTGAAACGCTCAGCCGCATCTGCGAAGAGTTTACCGGCCTGCTGCTTTTGCAACTCAATTTTAATCTCTGCCTTAACGGAATCGAAACTGCGTGCCTGCGCGGGTTTGACACCGGTCAATTGAATGATATGGTAACCAAAGTCAGTAGCAACAGGAGCACTAATTTCGCCCTGCTTCATACTAAAAACGGTATCTGCAAAGGGTTTAACCATTGCATTACGCGGAAACCATCCCAAATCGCCACCTTGAGCAGCCGAACCCGGATCAGCCGAATTTTGCTTTGCCAGTTCAGCAAAGCTAGCAGGTGAAGCACTTACCTGCTTGAATATCTGCTCCGCTTTCGCCTTGGCTTCAGCCCGCTTAGCGGCATCATCCGCAGGTGTCACCGCAATCAGTATATGACGTGCCTGACGTTGTTCAGGTTCGCTGTATTTAGCGAGATTTTGGTCGTAGTATTGCTTAATAGCGGCATCATCCACAGCGATTTGCTGCGCCATGTTATCCAATGATAATACTGCATATTCGAACCTGGCTTGTGCAGGAACACTGTATTCAGCCTGATGCGCATCATAGTATGTTTTGATCTGCGCCGGGGTGATCTTTACCTGGGGCAGGAATGCAGATGCACTAATTTTAAATGAACTGATTTCACGCTGCTGATCAAATGCGGCAGAAAACAGTTTAGCAACACTTGCCGGCATAAATGCAGATTGCGAAAATGCAACACGCATATCATTCAGCAGCAACTCCTGACGTACACGACGCTCAAACTCGCCAACTGTCATCCCCTGCTGGCGCAGCAATTGCTCATAACGTGTATTGGAAAATTGACCGTTTTCCTGAAATGCAGGTATTTCGCCGATAAATTTTGCCAATTTGGCGTCACTGACCACCATCCCCACTTTATGGGCAGACCCGACCAATAGCTGCTGCTTGATCAAATCATCCAGTATGGATTGGCGAATTTTAGGATCATCCAGCACCGCAGGATCAAAACTCGCCCCCATGGATGCAGATAATTCTGCCCGTTGATCTTTAAGCGCACGGTCAAACGCCTGGCGGCTGATTTTGTCACCATTGACTGTTGCTACCGTAGTGTCACCACCACGATTATTAAAATATGAATCAATTCCAAATAACGCAAAGGGAATGGTAATTAACGCTAAAATAACTTTAGCCAACCAACCATGGGTACGCTCACGAATCGAATCTAGCATTGGTAGTCACACTAAAAAATTTACGAAAAAAAAGGCGAACCTAGGTTCGCCTTTCGTGTTGGCGGAGTGGACGGGACTCGAACCCGCGACCCCCGGCGTGACAGGCCGGTATTCTAACCAACTGAACTACCACTCCAAAAACAATATGAAACTTGGTGGGTGCTGAGGGGTTCGAACCCCCGACAATCGCCTTGTAAGGGCGGTGCTCTACCAGCTGAGCTAAGCACCCAGGAAAGACGACTAGTTTACAGCATCTTTCAATGTTTTACCAGCACGAAATTTAGGAACTTTCGCAGCTTTGATTTTGATGGCTTTACCAGTTTGGGGATTACGACCATCGCGCTCTGCACGATCGCCTACGTAGAAAGAACCAAAACCAACTAAAGTAACCATTTCACCATTTTTCAATGATGCTGTAACAGCAGCAACAGTTGCATCTAACGCACGACCAGCAGCAGCTTTGGAAATATCAGCTGATTCTGCGATAGCATCAATCAATTCAGATTTGTTCACGTGTATCCCCTTCTGTTAAGTTATTACAGGAAAATCCTGCAACCAGCTTTATAACAAGCCGCAAAACCTTGTGTCAAGCGGCTTGTAGCGATTTTACCGATAAATTGGTAAATTAGTCAAAATTAATGCTTGGTTGTTACAATTTCGGCTGGAACTGCCACTGCAGGAACGACTTCCCCAGCCACCACAGGAACCTCGGCCAATGGTTCCGGCTGACGCTCCAGCACCACTTTCAATACCTGATCAATCCATTTCACAGGCTGAATATCCAGCTTGTTTTTAATATTCTCAGGTATATCGACCAAATCACGGACATTTTCTTCTGGAATCAGCACTGTTTTGATACCGCCGCGATGTGCAGCCAACAACTTTTCTTTCAGACCACCGATAGGCAAGACCTCGCCGCGCAAGGTAATTTCACCCGTCATGGCAACATCAGCCCTTACAGGTATACCCGTCAATACCGACACCAGTGCGGTACAGATGCCGATACCCGCACTTGGCCCATCCTTGGGTGTAGCACCCTCAGGCAAGTGAATGTGAATATCATTCTTCTGATAAAAATCTTGCGGAATACCTAATGCCTGGGATCTGCTACGAACCACTGACATGGCTGCCTGTATCGATTCCTGCATCACATCGCCCAACTGGCCAGTAGTGATCATTTTACCTTTACCCGGCAACAGCACACTTTCAATGGTCAGCAGTTCACCCCCCACTTCTGTCCAAGCCAAACCGGTAACCTGGCCAACCTGATTGTATTTCTCAGCCACGCCGTAACTGAAGCGACGCACTCCCAAATACTTATCCAGATTGCGCGCGGTAACTGTAATCTTCCCAGCTTTGGTTGTTTTGGTGAGCAATGCCTTTACCACCTTGCGGCAAATTTTTGCCACATCACGGTCCAGGTTACGCACCCCGGCCTCACGCGTGTAATACCGCACTATGTCGCGCAACGCACTTTCGGAAATAGAACACTCTTCCGGCTTTAATCCATTTGCAGCCATTTGCTTGGAAACAAGATAACGTTCGGCAATACTCACTTTTTCATCTTCGGTATAACCCGACAGACGAATGATTTCCATACGATCCAGCAGCGGCGCAGGAATATTCAATGTATTGGCTGTCGCTACGAACATCACATCAGACAGATCGAAATCCACTTCGATGTAGTGATCCGCAAAAGTGTGGTTTTGTTCAGGATCCAGCACCTCTAACAGCGCTGACGACGGATCGCCACGGAAATCCTGGCCCATTTTGTCCACTTCATCCAGCAAGAATAGCGGGTTACGCACTCCTATCTTGCTCATGCTTTGCAAAATCTTGCCCGGCATAGAACCAATGTATGTACGGCGGTGACCGCGAATCTCTGATTCATCGCGCACACCACCCAAAGCCATGCGCACGAACTTACGATTTGTGGCTTTAGCGATAGACTGCCCTAGCGAGGTCTTACCCACACCAGGAGGCCCAACCAGACATAAAATCGGGCCTTTGAGTTTTTCTACCCGTTGCTGCACAGCAAGGTATTCAACTATTCGCTCTTTAACTTTTTCCAGGCCGTAATGGTCCTTATCCAGAATCATCTCAGCTTTTGCCAAGTCTTTACTGATTTTGGTTTTCTTCTTCCACGGCAGGCTGATCAAGGTTTCGATGTAGCTACGCACCACAGCAGCTTCAGCTGACATAGGCGACATCATCTTGAGTTTCTTCAACTCAGACTCAGCCTTAGCCTCGGCATCCTTGCTCATTCTGGCTTCTTTAATGCGCTTTTCCAGCTCTTCCAGCTCTACGCCTTCATCACCATCACCCAGTTCTTTTTGGATCGCCTTAACCTGTTCATTCAAATAGTAATCGCGCTGACTCTTTTCCATTTGACGCTTAACACGTCCGCGAATACGTTTTTCCACCTGCAGGATATCGATTTCGCCTTCGAGCAAGCTCATTAAATGTTCGAGGCGCGCCTGCACCGGGAACATTTCAAGAATGTCCTGTTTCTGCTCAAGCTTGAGTGGCAAATGCGCGGCTATAGTATCCGCCAGACGGCCAGCTTCATCGATACCAACCAATGAGGTCAGAATTTCAGGGGGTATTTTTTTATTGAGTTTGACATACTGATCGAACTGGGTAACCAAGGCTCTGCGCGTGGCTTCAGCTTCATTATCATCAGTCGTATCATCATTTGGCACCAGCTCAACGGTACCGACAAAATGACTGTCCAGATCAGCATATTCGAGCACTTTTGCACGCTGGTTACCTTCGACCAGCACTTTTACGGTGCCGTCTGGTAATTTCAGCATCTGCAATATGGTTGCCACACTGCCGATATGATACAAATCTTCAGGTGTAGGCTCATCTTTGGATGCGGACTTCTGCGCAACCAGCAGAATACTCTTGCCGGCTTCCATGGCAATTTCAAGTGCTTTTATTGATTTGGCGCGACCCACGAACAATGGGATCACCATATGAGGAAATACCACTACGTCACGCAACGGGAGTAATGGCAGTGTTAAAGCTTCAGCGTCTTGGAGTAAGGCCATGATAGTGACACCCTATATGAGAATTGAACGACATAGGACACATATACGGGCAGCTTAACAAAATTCAAGCCGTACCTGCACATATTATCCGCAAGCGCCTGAATCCAAGCGTGTTTATATTACCAAAAAACCAACCGGTTGCCATAATTACTGGCAACCAGTCAGTTTTGATCATGAAGCCAATTTTGCCTGATCAGCATAAATCATTAATGGCTTAGCAGTGCCATTAATGACATTTTCATCAACAACAACTTTTGTTACATTTTCCATCGAAGGCAATTCAAACATGGTGTCCAGCAACGCATGTTCAATAATGGAACGCAAACCACGCGCGCCTGTTTTACGTGCAAGCGCTCGCTTGGCGATCGAAATCAACGCATCTTCGCGAAATTCCAGCTCCGCACCTTCCATTTCAAACAATTTGGCATACTGCTTGGTCAATGCATTTTTCGGCTGGGTCAGGATAGTCATCAGAGCGGTTTCATCCAGTTCTTCCAGCGTAGCAATAACCGGCAAACGCCCAATTAACTCCGGAATCAGACCAAACTTAATCAAATCTTCTGGCTCAACTTCCTGCAATAGCGCAGAAATATCCTTGCTGTCATCCTTGCTCTTCACTTCAGCACCGAAACCAATACCGCCTTTGGTAGAACGATTCTGGATTACCTTCTCCAGGCCGGCAAATGCGCCACCACATATAAACAACATATTTGTGGTATCAACCTGCACAAATTCCTGATTAGGATGCTTGCGACCGCCTTGTGGCGGAATCGACGCGGTAGTACCTTCGATCAATTTCAGCAAAGCCTGCTGCACACCCTCGCCCGATACATCGCGGGTAATGGATGGGTTGTCGGATTTACGCGAAATCTTATCAATTTCATCAATATAAACAATACCATTCTTGGCTTTTTCAACATCGTAATCGCATTTCTGCAACAGCTTCTGAATGATATTTTCGACGTCTTCACCCACATAACCGGCTTCAGTCAGTGTAGTTGCATCAGCCATGACGAACGGCACATCGAGCAATCGCGCCAAGGTCTGAGCCAGCAAGGTTTTACCCGAACCGGTAGGTCCGATCAGCAGGATGTTGCTTTTTGCCAGTTCGATATCGCCTTTGCCGTCAGAATGACGCAAACGCTTGTAGTGGTTATAGACAGCAACCGCCAGAATGCGCTTGGCTTTATCCTGGCCGATAACATAATCGTTCAGGATAATCTGTATCTGTTGCGGTGTCGGTAAAGCGGATTTGTCCGTTTTACCCATCTTGTCCTGTTGAATTTCTTCGCGAATGATATCCGTGCACAGCTCTACACATTCATCGCAAATAAATACGGATGGCCCTGCAATGAGTTTACGCACTTCGTGCTGACTCTTACCGCAAAAAGAGCAGTACAACAGTTTTTCGCCGCTATTTTTGTCAGACATGGCATATCCTCCGTTAAGATTTAACTTAATTATGCCGCAGCTTCAGCGCGACTTGTTATCACTTTATCGATCAGACCATAATTTACAGCCTCTTCGGCACTCATGAAATTATCGCGATCGGTATCCTTTTCCAGCGTAGCCATATCCTGTCCGGTATGGAATGCCATCATGCCATTTAAACGCTCACGTAAATACAATATTTCCTTGGCGTGAATCGCAATATCCGATGCCTGACCCTGGAAACCGCCCAATGGCTGATGAATCATTACGCGCGCATTCGGCAATGCAAAACGCTTACCCTTGGCACCCGCTGTCAGCAGAAACGCACCCATACTGGCCGCTTGACCCATGCACAGTGTGCTGACATCAGGCTTGATAAATTGCATGGTGTCGTAAATAGACATACCCGCTGAAACTGAACCACCTGGTGAATTGATATAGAAATAAATATCTTTGTCAGGATTTTCCGATTCAAGGAACAGCAACTGAGCCACCACGAGATTTGCAGACGTCTCATTAACCGGACCTACCAGAAATATCACTCGCTCCTTCAGCAGGCGCGAATAAATATCATAGGAGCGTTCGCCACGCCCGCTTTGCTCAACCACCATTGGGATGTAACCCAAGGCTTGTGGATCCCAGTTGCTATTGGTCATCATTACGTTATGCCTTCCCCATTAATTCATCAAAAGCGAGCACTTGATCCGTTACCTTAGCTTGCCCTAGTACCCATTCTACAACATTGTTCTCTAATGCCAAGGATTCAATCTCTTGCATTTTTTCCGGATTTTTACGATACCAGTTAACAACGTTCTGCGGGTCTTCGTAACTTTGCGCGAGCTCTTCTATCATTTCCTTAACTTGTTCGGTTTTCGCTGCCAACGCATGCTTTTGTACGACTTCCGACAAAATCAGTCCCAATGCTACACGGCGTTGCGCACGTTCTTCAAACAAATCCGTAGGCATAGGAATATCAGCAACATTCATGCCACGCGCTTGCAAGTCATTGCGCGCCTGTTCCATCAAACGTTGCGCTTCATTCTGCACCAGAGATTTAGGCGTATCGATAGACGTTGCAGCCAATAGAGCCTGCATGACCTGATCTTTTACTTGCGCCAGAACACGGTTTTTCACTTCACGTTCCAGATTGCCCTTGATCTCGGCGCGCATTTTAGCTACGTCGCCGTCTTCAATACCCAGGCTCTTGGCAAATTCCGCATCGACTTCAGGCAACTTAGGCGCAGCTACATCAGTAATTTCGACGCTAAATTCCGCTGTTTTACCCGCCAGTTCGGCAGCCTGATAATCAACGGGGAAAGCCACGTCAAATGTCTTCTTGTCACCCGCCTTAACATCCAGCAAAGCCGCTTCGAAATCAGGCAGGGTGCGGCCTTCACCAACAACTACGCGGAAACCCTTGGCTTCGCCACCAGCGAACACTTCACCGTCAACCTTGCCTACATAATCCAGTGTCACCAAATCATTGGTTTGCGCGGCGCGATCGGCGCTTTCGTATTGCACACGCTGCTTACGTAACACATCCAGTGTTTTATCAATTTCAGCATCGCCAACTGCCACAACCGGACGACTAATCTCGGCAGTGCTGATATCACCCAACGTAATTTCAGGGTAAACCTCAAACACGGCGTAGAACTCAAACAAAGCCTGATCTGCAGCATCTGTTTTTGGCTCGATACGCGGGAAACCGGCAACTTTTAACTGGTTTGCCTGAACAGCTGTTGAAAAAGCACGCTCCACCGCATTACCAAGCACTTCCTGACGCACTTCGCCGCCATACTGCTTAGCAACAATCGACATAGGAACCTTACCGTGACGAAAACCATCCACACGAGCCGTACGTGCAATATGCTTTAAGCGATTGGCCACTTCGGACTCGATTGCCTGCATTTCCACAGAAAGGTTAATGCGGCGTTCCAAAGCACTGATTTGTTCGATATTAGCGTGTTGCATGAATTATCCTTGATTGAGTTGGATAGATAATGTGAAAAGTGCGCCACAAGCGGGCGCACAGTAATCCTAGAGTATAAAGATGGTGCGAAAGGAGAGACTCGAACTCTCACGCCTTACGGCGCTGGAACCTAAATCCAGTGCGTCTACCAATTCCGCCACTTTCGCAAGCTGCTTAGTGTAATATAATTGGGTAGGTGCTGTCAGCATCAATTCTTAAAAAACATTAAAATTTTCCAACTCGCTGATTATTCGCATGCCAGTAAACCATTACGAAAACTTTCCGGTCGCGTCCATACTGCTGCCCCGCCGCTTACGGCACGCAGTAGAAATCATCTACCATTTCGCACGCAGTGCTGATGACATTGCCGATGAAGGCGATGCCAGCGCCGGCGAACGGCTGGCGGCTCTGGACGGCTATCGTGCCGAACTATCCCGCATTGCCAGCAACACCGAACCACAAACTGAATTATTTCGCGACCTGGCGCAAGTTATTGCTCGCCATAAACTGCCTTTGCAGCCATTCAATGACCTGCTCGACGCTTTCTCGCAGGATGTGGTTAAAACACGCTATGCCAATTTTGGCGAAGTCATGGATTACTGCAAAAAATCGGCCAACCCTGTCGGGCGGCTGATGCTGGCCTTATATGGTGAACATAATCCGCGCAGCCTCGCATATTCCGATGCGATCTGTTCAGCATTACAGATTATCAATTTCCTGCAGGATATTGCCATTGATTACGATAAAGACCGTATCTACATGCCGCAGGATGAATTAGCCAGATACAATATCAGCGAAGCGCAGATTGCGCGACATGACAGCAGCGGTGCATGGTCGCCATTCATGCTGATGCAGATAGAACGCACGCGCAAATTGTTGCAAGCGGGTGCACCGCTGGGTAAAGTACTAAAAGGCCGTATTGGCCTGGAATTACGCATGATCATTATGGGTGGCGCAACCGTACTGGAAAAGCTCCACGCCAGCAAAGGCGATATCTACACCCAACGCCCCGTACTCGGCACCCGCGATTGGCTAAACATGCTCTACCGCGCTTTGCGCGCTAAATAGGAAACCGCTTTGGACCCGAATCAGTATTGCCAGGATAAAGCCGCTGCTAGCGGATCAAGCTTTTATTACAGCTTTTTGTTTCTGCCCGCGCCGCGCCGCCGCGCCATTATCGCCCTGTATGCATTCTGCAGAGAAGTCGATGATATCGTCGATGAATGCACTGACGAGCATGTCGCGCAAACCAAGCTCAACTGGTGGCGCCAGGAAATCAGTGACCTCTATCAGGGTCAGCCGCACCATCCGGTGAGCCACGCCCTGTTACCAGTGATTCGCGACTTCAACCTGCCCGCCGAACAGTTATTGGAAATCATCGACGGCATGGAAATGGACCTGAGCCTGCATCGCTACGAAGACTTCAAATCACTGCGTCTGTACTGCCACCGCGTAGCCGGTGTGGTAGGAGAACTGTCAGCAGTCATTTTCGGTTATACCGACCGCGCCACTCTGCACTATGCTGCTGATCTGGGGCTGGCATTCCAGCTTACCAATATCATCCGCGATGTCGGTGAAGACGCGCGGCGCAACCGCATTTATCTGCCTATGGATGAACTGGCGAAATTCAACGTTCCTGCCAGCGACATCCTCAATGCGCGCCAGACGGAGAATTTCAAGCAACTGATGGAGTTTCAATACCAGCGTGCACAACAGTTCTATGAGCAGGCATTTGCCGCCCTCCCTGCCGCCGATCGCAAGGCACAGAAAACCGGGCTGGTCATGGCCGGCATTTACCGCACGTTATTGGAAGAAATCCGCCACGATGGTTTTCAGGTACTCACCCAGCGCACCGCACTGACCCCTATCCGCAAACTGTGGATAGCCTGGCGCACCTGGATGAAGGGCTGACCTGCGTGCAGGAAACGCATAGCAGCAAGCACGTTGCCGTAATCGGCGGCGGCTACGCCGGCATGGCAGCGGCAGTAACGCTCGCACAAAACGGCGTCAAAGTAACGGTATACGAGGCCGGCGGCGTATTAGGCGGCCGTGCCCGGCAACTCAGCCATGCGCAACTGGATACGCCGCTCGACAACGGCCAGCACCTGCTGTTGGGTGCCTACCAAACCACACTGGCATTAGCCCGCCTCGTCAATCCGAATACGACTATCTGGCTGCAACAGCCATTGACTCTGCATAGCGAAAATGGGCTACAACTGTCTGCACCGCAACTCCCCGCGCCCTTCAATACCTTGCTGGCGTTATTAACTGCTCATGGCATCAGCACGGCACAGCGCTGGGCTGCCATCGCCTTCATGCTGCAACAGCGTCTACGCGGCTTCAAACTGAAACAGGACTGCAGCGTCGTGCAATTACTGGCAAAGCAGCCCGATGTACTAATCAAGCTGTTGTGGGAGCCACTGTGCCTCGCCGCGCTCAACACACCTATCGCCACAGCGTCAGCCCAGGTGTTTCTCAACGTGTTGCGCGACAGCCTCACCCGCAGCCAGCATGACAGCGACCTCATCATACCCAGCGTAGATCTGTCGGCATTTTTCCCAACTCCAGCAGCAGATTATGTACGGCAGCGTGGCGGTAGCGTAAACCTCCACCAGCGCATCAGGCACATCAGCGCATCCCCCGATGGCTACACTATAGATGGCAATCAGCATAGTCATGTCATCTGTGCTGTCGCTGCACATCAAGTTGCCGCGCTGATCAGCAAGCTGCCAGAGCTAGCACCGATCGCGCAACAATTAAAAACATACAGCTACCAACCCATTACCACGGTTTATCTGCAATACCCCCCGCATATCCGGCTGCCACGTCCCATGACCGGATTGACCGACACCATAGCGCAGTGGGTATTTGATCGTGGCATCACCCATCAGCAGCATGGCTTGTTAGCCGTGGTTATCAGCACTGCCGGCGCGCACAGCGCACTCGATCATGCCACACTGGCCACACGCATCGCCGCAGAACTACAGCAGACATTCGCCACGCCACCTACCGCAATCTGGCATCAGGTCATCGTCGAGAAGCGTGCCACTTTCGCCTGTGACGTCGATCTGCCCCGGCCAGCACAGCACACAGCGTTAGCAAATTTCCACCTCGCTGGCGATTATACCGCCAGCGATTATCCCGCCACGCTGGAAGCCGCTACCCAAAGCGGGGTAAAATGCGCACACTTGATACTAGCAACCAACAACACCCACTAGACCATGAAAAATTACCAGGCACCTAAAGATTTATTACATAACCGCGTCATCCTTGTCACCGGCGCAGGCACCGGCATAGGCCGTGAAGCCGCCCTAACCTACGCCGCCCATGGCGCTACAGTAATCCTGCATGGCCGCAACGTGGGGCAACTGGAAGCGGTATATGACGAAATCGAAGATGCCGGCCATCCACAGCCCGCGATTATTCCGCTGGATTTCGAAAAAGCAGACGATAAAGCATTTGAAGGCCTGGCCGGATCAATAGGCCTGCAACTCAAGCGCCTGGACGGCATACTGCACAACGCCACCGCCGCGTTGAGCCCATTCCCACTGGAACTGCACAGCATGGATCAATGGCTGCAACTACTCCGCGTCAACGTCGCCGCCCCTGCCGCACTGACCCGCGCCTGCCTGCCATTGCTCAAAGCTTCTCCCAGCGCCTCCATCATCATGACCGGCGAATCACACGGCCATACCCCCGCCGCATTCTGGGGAGCTTATGCCGTGAGCAAAGCCGCTCTGGAACCCATGGTCAAAATCTGGGCACAGGAATGGGAAAACCTGCACCCCAACCTGCGTATCAACGCGCTTATTCCCGGCCCGGTCAACAGCCCCATCCGCCGCAAAACCCACCCTGGTGAAGATCACCTGCACATGACACAACCGGCTGATTTGATGCCTGCTTACCTGTACTTGATGGGAGATGACAGCTCGGCAATCAAGGGGGAAGTCGTAACGTTGGAATAAAACTTATTACATATAAAATACACACCTAAAGAAGAAATAAAGGAAAAAGTCGCTGCTATACCACTCAGTCGATCAAAGTAACCGTTTATCCACAAAGATTGGCATTGCAGAATGCAATTAGCTAGTATCAAAAATATAAAAGCCGAAGGAAGTCCGATGAAATCAGTGCACCCTCATAATTATGTTTTACAAAAGAATTCATCCGGCTTCACGCTGATTGAATTGCTGATCACTGTTACCATCATCGGCATCCTGACTGCAATCGCATACCCTGCCTATACCAATTACATAACACGCGGCAAAATTATTGATGGGCACGCCCTGCTAGCTCAATACCGCATCCAATTAGAACAGTATTACCAAGATAATAGAAACTATGGTACTGCTGGCGGAGCTTGCGGTTCAACCTTACCGACTTCCACATATTTCACGTTTACATGTACAGCAGGCAGCCCCGCGCAAACCTACACGGCAACAGCAAGTAGTATAGCTGGGGTCGGACTAGGCACCGGTGCCAACGGCTATGTCTATACGATTAATGAAACAAACACTAAATCCACGACCTCATTTGCAGGTGGCGCAGTCAACAAATCCTGCTGGTTAGTTAAGGGTACAGAATGTTAGATTATGAAAAAATACAGCAAGGGGTGACGCTTATTGAATTGCTGATAGCGATAGCAATTGTAGCTATCTTGGCTGGCATTGCTGTACCCAGTTTCACAACATGGTTACAGAACACGCAAATACGTACAGCAACAGAAGCAGTCAAAAATGGTCTGCAACTGGCAAGAGCAGAAGCGATTCGCAGAAATGAGCCGGTCAATTTTGTGCTCAGCAGTGTTACGGGTACAGGATGGACTGTAAGCACCGTGGCGGGAGTACAAATACAGCAACGTTCCAGTAGTGACGGTTCGCCTAATGTTACAGCAACTGTAACACCATCCGGCGCAACAACCGTTACATATAATCGTCTTGGCCGAATTTCTAATACCGGTGCGCTTACGCAAATTGACATCGATACTGCCAGCGCCCAAGACCAGCCATTAAGAATTAAAATATCTGCCGGGGGACAAATTCGTAGTTGCACCCCCAGCATTACCAATACTTCCGACCCCAGGTATTGTTATTAATATGAACACTCACTCTATACCCTCAATACAACAAGACGGCTCCTCACTTCTTGAAGCGTTAGTCGCAATCCTCATTTTTTCAATCGGTATTATTGGACTAATGGGGTTACAAGCTGTATCTATAAAAAACAGTAGCGATGCAAAATACCGAGCAGATGCTGCCTATGCAGCCAATCAGATTATTGGACAAATGTGGGTAGACAGGGCAAATATTGATAATTATGCAACGGGTGGCACAGGCGCAGCGTGTTCGATAGGAACTGCTTCGACGGCTGCCAATGTAAGTAATTGGCTAAGCCAGATAAGCAATTTATTACCTGGCGCAGTGGCTACCAAGCAACAAATCATGGTCACCAGTCCACTCACAAATACAAAGCTGGTCAAAGTCACCATTTGCTGGCAAGGCCCCCAAGACACGACAGCGCATAACTTCGTGACAACAGCCCAGATCAACACTAACTAAGGCGAGGCTAGCATGACCAATAATACCTTACACAATCAGGCACTCCATAAAGGCTTCAGCCTGGTTGAGGTGATGGTCGGCATGACGTTGGGACTGCTGACCGTCCTGGTTGTCATGAAAACATTTTCTGTGTTTGAATTCCAGAAGCAAACCACTACAGCAGGTTCGGACGCTCAGGAAAACGGTTTAATGGCTATGGTACAGCTTGAACAGGATATTCGCGGCGCGGGTGCTGGTTTGATCAATCACGATGTAATGAATTGCAATACAGTAAATAGCTATTATAACGGTACAGTGCCCGCACCGGGCATGCCAACGTCAGGCGGATTCGCGCCAGTATCCATCACAGATGGGGGCGCAAGCGCTTCAGACACTTTAACAATAAGCACTGGTGGCGCTAATTCATTAGGGGGTATACCTGCCAATATTACTGTGACCATGCCGCCGACGTCTGCAGAGTTCAATATAAGCAGTACCGTAGGATTTTCTGTTGGCCAACTCATTTTATTAATGCAAGGTGGTGTTTGTACGGTAATGCAGGTAACCACCGTTCAACCATCAGCCTTAAAAATCCAGCACAACTCCGGTAGCAGCGCGCCTTACAATCCTTCTACACCACCATCAGGATGGCCATCCTACACAACTGGCGCTACTGTCACCGATTTTGGTTCTTTCACTACACACACCTACGCGATTGATTCGAATTATAATTTGCAGCTAACCGATAGCGCTACGGGCACAACTCTCCCACAAATGTCGGATATTGTACGTATGGATGCGCAATATGGAATCTCCAGTGCAGCGGGTGTGCAACCAGTATCTTCCTGGGTCGACGCTACTGCTGCAAATGGATTTGCCGCACCCTTGAGCTCCGCTAACATCAAGCGCATCAAGGCTATTAAATTGGTCATTGTTGCCCGCAGTAACAAAAAAGAAGTTACCAACGTCACCAGCAGCGCGCCTACTTATTACGATGCCAGCACTGGCACCACCACCTCCATCAACATATCGTACCTGCCTAACTGGCAACAATATCGCTATAAGGTATACACAACCATCATTCCACTACGCAATGTTATTTGGGCAAACGTATGAAAACGCACATTCACACCCCTAATTCCGTCACCACGCATGTGGGTTGCATACCTAAACAGCAGGGTGCTGCGTTATTTATTGCGCTCATAGCCCTAGTCAGCATGACGCTTGCCGGCATTGCAATGGTAAGGTCAGTGGATACAAATAATTTGATTTCAGGCAACCTCGCCTTTAGGGAATCGGCCCTACATACTACAGATACAGGCATTGAGACCGCTGTAAATGCCTTAGCAACCATTGTAACCACCTCTCTCGACGCCAATTATCCATCAGGCTGCACAAGTGGATGTAGCTACTATGCCCTCATGCAAGCCACAGATTCTAGAGGTGTCCCCACTATCATCAATTGGGCCAATGTGCCCAACACCACGGTCAATACTGACTACTCAGTCCAATACGTCATTGATCGTTTATGCACTGGCAGCCTGCCTGTTACCAATGTCACCGGCAATTGCTATTCAAACACCCCAACAAGTGGTGGTGGTGGTAGCAAAAAAAGCAGTTCCACGTCATTCACTTCAGCAACACTGGTCTACTATCGCGTCACAGTCCGAGTAACCGGACCACGCAATACCACCAGCATGGTGCAGGCAATCGTCTCATCTTGATATTTCCCTACGCATTGAAGACGCCGCTGTCTAAAAGATTACTTTTGAGGAGTTTCCATAATGAACAATCCTAACCATTCCAGGTTATACCTTCCGATACAGATAGCGGTATCGATGCTAATTATGGGACTAAGCCAAAATTCAGCGAATGCGGCTTCCACTGATATCGCCAATGTCCCCATGGCAGTTAAAAACTCGGTAACACCGAATTTACTGCTAATTTACGACAATTCCGAATCCATGGATGCATACATGGCGGGCACCATGGTGTCTGGCAACAATCCAAACACTCGGGGAAATATCGGGCGATCAGTCATGCGGGATGCCATCGACTCTTACCGCACTGCCTTTAACTGGGGACTGATGACTTATGAGACAAAGACGCCCGCAATATACAATACCTATGCCTATTATTTAGGCTCTGACGGCACGGGGACAGGTGCTGGTACTGGCATGTTGTTTACTGATACCTGCACTGGTTATGTCGCACCATCTTCTGCAAATAGTTACGTAGCAACACCAGGAATCGACAGCACTAACGGAAACCTCAAATGCCTAGCCAATCCGCAACCTTTTACCGGCGGTAATTACGTCACCTATAATCAATCTGGTGATGATGCCAATATTCTGGATGTGTTGTACTTTGACGCTTACACATCAGGTAACGCTGCGGCATACACATCATTGTGGGGACTTTCTCAACAAAATTCAGCTTCTCCAACCAATTACGATCTTTATACAACGCATAAAACATCCAGCGGTAATTCATGGGCTACCAATGCTTTCTCCGGTAGTGTAGGCGGAGGCACATTCACGGCAACTGATGCCGGTTTCTTATCCAGCTATTTAGCCACTCCACCCGTTTATCGCCAGCTTTACTTGCCCAGGGGATGGGGCTACCTCGCCGATATCACCGGAGCGGGCAAGCTTAATGAACCAATCCAGACCGATTCTTCGACCCATTACAATAATTTAATCGCAAAGTTAAGTAGCGAAACCGACAACAAAACAACGAGCGAAATTAAAAATGCGGCGGTATTTACCCCTCTTCAGGGTACATTGAATTCTGCGAAATCCTATTTCGCAACCGCATATCAGGATCAAAATAGCCCCATTGCATATTCGTGCCAACAGAACTTCGTCATGCTGGTAACAGATGGATTGCCTACCGGAAAAACTGATGGCACCATGTATTCTGACACAGAGCGAACCAACACATGCACCTGGAGCACTACCACTAATAGCTGCACCAGCGGTAGCTTCGGCACTGCCGCTACCGATGCAATCAACGCTGTTAGTAGCTTGCGCACCACCAGCAACAGCCACAACACCAGCCCTTACGATATCCAAACCTATGTCGTGGCACTGGGCGATACAGTAGCTAATGCCAATGCCTTATCGGTCATGAATGCCATGGCCTATAACGGTGGAACCAATAGCGCGTTACTTGCTAGCGACACAGCCACTTTAAATAGCGCAATTAACGCAATTACCACAGACATCACGGCCAAAGTCGGCGCTTCCGCTGCAGTAGCCGTGGCAAATGCCCACGTCACTTCTACCAATAATGCAACTTATACAACCAACTACAATTCAGGCACCTGGACAGGTGATTTAAATGCTTATCCGATTGACATCAACACTGGTACTGTAGGCACAACGTCACTATGGGCATCCGGCTCAGCTCAATACCAACTGGATAGCCGTACTTCAGCCAATCGCTTTATTGCAACCTCAACCGATGCGGCAGGCGCTATTGGCGGGATAGCATTTCAATCCACTGCACTGAGTAGCACACAACTCACTTTGCTGAACACACCTAGTGTTTCCCCGGTTGACGGCACGGCAGTTTTAGCCTATTTGCGTGGAGATACTTCTGGCGAAACAAGTGGCACTTACAGGGCACGCGCCCATTTGCTGGGAGATCTGGTCAATGCAGAACCTTTAGTAGCGCCTCCACCAAGTGCTAATTATGCAGATTCCGGCTATATGGGTACCAGCACAACATTCAAAGAAGCCAATGCAACGCGCACTACCATGGTATATCAAGGCTCAAATGACGGTATGCTGCATGGATTTAACGCATCAACCGGTGCCGAATTATGGGCATACGTTCCTAACCTGGTGATGGCCAATCTGAATAATTTAAGCAGCAAATCCAACTTTACGCATAAATATTATGTGGATGGTACGCCAGCCTTGGGCGATGTTGATTTCCGCAACACCGATGGTGCAACAGGCGCAAACACACCGAATTGGCATAGCATAATAGTAGGTGGACTTGGCAAAGGCGGACGCGGTTATTATGCTCTGGATGTTACAACCCCGACTGCTACCAGCGAATCAGCTGTTGCGAGCAAAGTATTATGGGAATTTCCTAACAGCGCAGGATCAACAACCGTAACCAAAAATACCGGTTATAGTTTCGGCAAACCAGTGATCGTCAAAACAGCTGCCGATGGCTGGGTAGTTCTGGTAACGTCCGGCTATAATAATGGCACCAACTCCGGCGACAGTGGTGGCGATGGCCTTGGCCATTTATTTGTGCTCAACCCTAAAACCGGGGCATTAATCAAAGACATCCCCACCACCGGATGTACTGGCACACCTACAAGCAATCCATGCGGCTTGGCACAAATCAGCGCCTATGTTGCAAATCCCGACCAGGATATGACCACAGACTACGTGTATGGTGGAGATTTAATGGGCAATGTATGGCGCTTTGACCTTTCCGGCTCAGTATCACAATGGTCTGTTGCCAAATTAGCTGTCTTGAAAGACAGCTCCGGAGCAACGCAGCCGATTACCACTACACCAGAATTATCTAGCATCACCATTAATGGAGCGGCGACACGATTCGTATATGTGGGCACAGGACAGTATTTAGGTGATTCGGACGTCCCTTCCTCCAGTTCACCCAATTCCCATGCAACCCAGACGCAGACGATATATGGTTTGCTGGATAATCTGACCAGCACCTTAACAGACCCAGTACGTAGCGTTTTACAACAGCAGACCCTGACTATAAACACAAACGGCACAAGTTCAATAAGTAACAATACAGTGGATTACACCACCAAAAAAGGCTGGTATGTAGATTTCCCAACGACTGGTGAACGTATCAATACCGACCCGGCATTAGTATCCAATGTGTTAGCTTTTACCAGCAATATCCCAAGCACAACCATTTGCGTACCGGGCGGCAGTAGCTGGTTATATTACTTAGACTATCAAACTGGCGGCACAACCAGCATTAGCAGCACGACAACACTTGCTGATGGCACTACAGCAACCTGGAATGGCGGTCTAGCTTTAGGAAGCTCGCTGGCAAGCCGTCCTATTATCATCCAGTTACCTAGCGGCCAAATTAATGCATTGATACGCAAATCTGACGGCACCACAATCAGTCCACCAGTTCCTGTAGCGACATCCTCCGCTACAAAAGGCAGAGTATCCTGGCGTGAGATTCTGGAATAAACCTTGAACATTATTTTTCATACAAAAGGCGCTATATGAAACCCAACCATCGAACTATATTAGTCAGCATAGTGTTATTGTTTATAAACCAGTCGGTATGGGCAGTAATGCCATCCAATGAAATAAAACCGGGTGCAACCCCTTTGGCAACAGCAAAGGCCGTAACGCAACGCGGCGGCAAGATTACGGCAATAGATACCAGTCAGCACACAATATCGGTAGATAAAATTCGCTATTCAATACAAACAACGTCCATCCCCATTCATGCTGCCAATCCCCTATCACATGGAAATAAAACCAACCTAGAAGTAGGTACTCTGATCCGTTTTAATACGATAAAAGAAGGATTCACTGGAAAAGAAGTGATTAGCGAAATTTGGATTGTGCCCTCGAAATGACATCCAAAAAGAATGATAGTGTTGTTGCTTGATATTAAATAGCTTCACTCATATGAAGTTATTTAATATCATACCCATCAGAAGAATTCCCACCTCAATATAACTCCAAACAAATTGGATTTCTCTATTTTTCAGTTTCAAAAAAATCATCTTTACGTTAGGCTGTGAGTCCTTCATATTAGCATTCTGTCACAAAAACATCTTGAACCCTGACTTTCTCATCATAGGTGGCGGCATTATCGGTCTGGCCACTGCATTTCGTCTTGCCAATGAAGGGGCTCAAGTCACCGTAGTCGAACGCAATATCATCGGCGCTGAGTCTTCCTGGGCTGGCGGCGGCATACTGTCACCCCTTATGCCCTGGCAGTATTCTCCGGCCGTTACCGACTTATGTGATTTGAGTGTGGCACGCTACCCGGATTGGATAGCGTCCGTACAAGCGAGCAGCGGGCTGGATGCAGAATACTGGGATTGCGGCATGCTGGTTTTACCGCCGTATGAGCTGGAAATTGCGCAGAACTGGTGTCAACAACATCAGTGGCAATCAGAGCTGGTAGCCGCACGCGATATTTTGCCCGATATGGCTGAGGCCGATGCATTATGGTTGCCTGGCGTGGCACAAGTACGCAACCCGCGCCTGATCAAATCGCTACGTGGAGCCGTGCTAGACCGCGGCGTGAAGCTGATTGAACGCACTACCATTATGCCGATGCTCGCTGACCAACACAGCATCAAACATGTGAACACGACCAATGGCAGACTGCTCGCCGGCGGCTATATCACCTGCGCCGGCGCATGGACACAGGAATTGCTTACCAATCAGCCACCCGCCAAAACCATAAAACCCATGCGCGGGCAAATGCTGTTATTCAAGACACAACCGCACGTACTTGAACATGTCATATATCAACAGGGAATTTACCTGATACCGCGATTGGATGGGCATATACTGGTAGGCAGTACAGTTGAAGATGTCGGCTTTGACAAATCAACGACACCCGAAACCAGACATGACTTGATGAGTGCGGCATTTAAATTGCTGCCTGCATTAAGTAAGGCGACACTGGTGCAACACTGGAGTGGCTTGCGACCTGGATCGCCGGACAATGTGCCTACGATTGCACGCCATCCAGAAATTGAGAATCTCTATGCCAATGCGGGACATTTCCGTTATGGAGTGACCATGGCACCGATTAGCGCAGATTTGATCGCCGAGATGATTTTAGGTCTGTCACCCAGCATGGACATAACGCCCTACCAGTGGAACTGAATTGCTGAAAATGTTAACTTAAACCTGCATGCTCATGATTTCACGATAAGCAGCGACCAGTTTATTACGCACCTGTATTGTCTCCTGGAAAGAGAGATTGGCCTTCTGCATGGAGATCATGACTTCTGACAGACTCACCTTGTCATCGCCCATAACAAAGTTCTGTCCAAGTGTATTGGATTGATGCTGCAACTGGCTAACGTGATCCAAAGACGATTTCAGTGCATCAGCAAAATCAACTTTTGGCGTAGTTTTCTCAGTCTGTATAGGATTTTCTATACCCTGAGCACGGGCCGAGGCAGCTTTCAGTTGCGCCATCATGGCTTCGATCTTACTCGTATCGATCGCACCGGTTATCATGACATTTCTCCATTTATGCTATGTATTCGTAATCTTACGTCATGGTTGTCATTTATCAGCTTAAGATTAGCGGGGTAAATCTGGCTTTATTTGCGCTATTAAAATAATATTGCTCATTGATAATGGATAATAAGAATCTGCGCCTCTGGAAGACGCATGACCATGCGGCATTAATGCAACTACATCTTAGATGGGAACATAACCATGGCTGCTGAAGGCCAACTAACCGCGACAACTGGATTTTCCAACTTTACGCAATCCGCAATGGGGCGCAGGTTCGCCCTCATGCTGGGAGTGGCGGCGGTCGTTGCTGTGATGGCCGGAGTGTGGATGTGGAGTCAGAAACCTGACTATCGTGTGTTATTTTCCAATTTCAGCGACAGGGATGGCGGTGCCATTGTCGCCTCACTCCAGCAAATGAATGTGCCTTACAAATACGCTGAAGGCGGCGGTGCAATTCTGGTACCGGCTGATCAGGTTCATGACATCCGCCTTAAATTAGCCTCGCAGGGCTTGCCCAAAGGCGGCAATGTCGGCTTTGAACTGATGGAAAATCAGAAACTGGGTACCTCGCAATTTCTGGAACAGGTTAATTTTCAACGCGCGCTCGAAGGTGAACTAGCGCAAACCATACAAGCTGTCAGCGCAGTGCAGGCTGCACGCGTTCATCTCGCTCTGCCCAAAGCTTCCGTATTTGTCCGCGACCAGCAAAAGCCGACTGCGTCGGTATTACTTAACCTCGAACCAGGCCGCGCGTTAGACCCCGCTCAAGTCAGCGCCATCGTGCATTTACTGGCCAGCAGCGTACCTGAATTGACACCCAGCAATGTCACCATTGTCGATCAAAATGGCAATCTACTCTCTGACACCAGTAAAAAACTGGCCAACAATGGACTCGACCCCAGTCAGTTGAAATACGTACAAGAATTGCAGCAAGATGTCGCCAAACGTATCGAATCCATCATCACCCCTATCGTAGGGGCTAATAACGTCCACGCCGAAGTCACCGCTGACGTTGATTTCTCGCACAGTGAGCAGGCCGCAGAAACGTACAAGCCCAACACCCCACCGGAAGCGGCTGCGATGCGTAGCCAGCAAACCAGCGAGAGCATGAATGGCGCAGGGAATGCCAGTGGCATACCTGGCGCGCTGTCAAATCAGCCACCGGTACCGGCTACTGCTCCAATTACTACGCCACCACCAGCCACCGGCACGACTCCGCCTGGCGCAAATGCAGCCGCCAATACTGCCACGACCACGACACCACCCGCTGTTATTCACAAGGACTCGACTGTCAATTACGAAGTCGACAAAACCATACGTTATGTCCAGCAGCCTATGGGCGGATTAAAACGCTTGTCAGTTGCAGTCGTAGTGAATTACAAACAGACTACGGACAAAAAAGGCAAAACCAAAGACGTCCCACTTACCGAAGCTGAAAAAACCCAAATCAGCGATCTGGTCAAAGAAGCCATGGGTTACAGCCAGGCTCGTGGTGATACGCTGAATGTGGTAAACAGCCCATTCGCAGCAGCCAAACCTGAGATCATCCCTGAAGTTCCATTATGGAAACAGCCGGATAACATTCAGCTCGCCAAAGATATTGGCAGATATTTGCTCGCATTTATTGCTTTGCTGTACCTGTATAAAAAGGTGCTAAAACCCTTGCTGGAAAAACTCACGCACCCTCCGCATAAACACCATCATGTTGAGGGTGAAGAAGATACTGACTACGATGAAGATGAAGGTAGCGAAGTTCATCTTTCGGAAGAAGGTAAAGCCGGGGAGCACACCCCTCACCCCACCACCACTTATCAAAAAAATCTAGACATGGCGAAGCAAGTTGCCAAAGACAATCCTAAAGTCGTCGCCAATGTCGTAAAAGCATGGGTGAATAATGAGTAATGACGGTGTACATAAAGCCGCTATCCTGATGCTGTCGCTAGGGCAGGATGAGGCATCTGAAGTATTAAAGCACTTGAGTCCACGCGAAGTCCAGAAACTGGGTGAGGCGATGTCAGCAATGAGCACCATCCCCCATGAAGAAATTGCCAATGTATTAAGTGATTTCAACAAGATCACATCGCTTAACTCGGGCATAGGTGTCGATTCTGACGAGTATATCCGCGCAGTCATGACGCAGGCATTAGGCTCGGACAAAGCATCATCATTGCTGAACCGGATTTTGGGCGGCAATGATGCCAGCGGTATAGAAAGCCTGAAATGGATGGATGCCGAATCTGTTGCGGACCTAATCCTCAATGAACACCCACAAATTATTGCAACGATCCTGGTTCACCTGGAGCGGGAACAGGCTTCTGAAATCCTGACACACTTCACCGAACGGCTACGCAATGACGTCTTGCTGCGTATAGCCACGCTGGACGGCATCCAGCCGGCGGCACTGCGCGAATTGAATGACGTACTGACCAAACTGCTCTCCGGCAATGAAAACAACGTCAAAAAGCAGCCCATGGGTGGTACGCGCACCGCTGCAGATTTGCTCAACTTCATGAGCGGCGCTATTGAAGAATCGGCTATGGAAGCATTAAGGAATTACGATAACGACATGGCGCAGAAGGTCATGGATGAAATGTTTGGTTTTGAAAATCTGATGGAGATTGATGACCGGGGCATACAGTTATTACTGCGCGAAGTGCAGTCTGATTCACTGATCGTTGCGCTGAAAGGTGCCGCGCCGGAATTACGTGACAAAATACTTAAGAATATGTCACAGCGTGCTGCTGAAATGATGCGCGAAGACCTGGAGTCCAAGGGGCCGGTACGCGTATCGGAAGTCGAAGCGCAACAAAAAGCGATCCTGATCATCGTACGCCGCCTGTCCGACGAAGGCCAGATTGCGTTAGGTGGTAAAGGTGAGGATGCATTCCTCTAATATCGAACAGGCGCAATCATGATACCCAAGGAACAACTTACCGCCTATCAACGCTGGGAAATGGCCTCATTAGATGAGCCCTCGAATAAAGTGGCAGCAGCATCGTCCTCCACTAATGAGGAGCTTGTTGCCATTCGCGAACAGGCGCGACGCGAAGCCTATACCAAAGGCCTGGCTGAAGGTTATCAAACTGGACACAGTGAAGGTTTGGAAGCTGGGCTAGCAGAGAGTCGCCAGCAAACAGCACTGTTAATTAACCAGTTTTCCAGCATTGTCGAAAACTTCAACAATGAACTAGCCCAGGCTGACAATCTCATCGCCGCAGATCTGCTCGACCTCACCATGAATATTGCCCAGGCCATGATTAAAACCGCGCTGCCAATACGTCCGGAACTAGTGATCCCTATCATTAACGAAGCGATACGCGATCTACCGGCGTTGCAACGCAATGCCAAACTGATACTCAACCCGGATGACGCCACGTTGGTAAAAGAGCATTTGCTTGATGAGCTCAGCCAGAATGGCTGGAGCATCATCGAAGACAGTCAGATCGAAGCAGGTGGCTGCCGTATCGAAACCAATTCCAACCAGATTGATGCAACCCTCAGTACACGCTGGGAAAGACTGGCGCTGGCCTTAGGGAAGGAAGCAGACTGGCTTAAAACATGAGCTCAACACACAGCCATAGCGAACACTGGAAAGCCTACCTCAATAGCTGTGTGTCGTTACTGGACACCGCAAAACCTATCCTAGTTGCCGGCCGAGTCACACGTGTCGCAGGACTGGTTATGGAGGCAGTGGGATTAAAACTACCCGTTGGCAGCGCATGTGTCATCCCGCTGCCAACCGGCGCAATGCTGGAAGCAGAAGTTGTAGGATTTGATGGCGAGCGCCTTTTCCTGATGCCACAAAGTGACGTCGAAGGCATCATACCCGGCACCCCCGTGTTGCCACTGGAAATAGCCGGCGCCGGCCCGACTCACCTGCCCTCATCCAAACCTAAGCGACGCGCTACTGACCGCACACGCCACTTGCCTGTAGGCGCAGATTTATTAGGCCGTGTACTGGATGGTGCCGGCCGCCCACTCGACCAATTGGGCCCTCTGCCCGCCATGGAAACAGCACCACTTAGCGTACGTGCAGCCAACCCACTGGGCCGAGCACCTATTACCGAGATTCTGGATGTCGGTGTGCGTGCGATTAACAGCATACTCACGGTTGGCCGAGGCCAACGCATGGGGCTGTTTGCAGGCTCCGGTGTCGGTAAAAGCGTATTGCTCGGTATGATGGCCCGCTATACCAGTGCCGATGTGATTGTAGTCGGTCTGATTGGCGAACGCGGCCGTGAGGTCAAAGAATTCATAGAACAAATACTCGGACCCGAAGGGCTAGCCCGAGCCGTCGTCATTGCGGCACCTGCCGATACCCCGCCACTGATGCGCCTGCAAGGTGCTGCTTACGCAACGACGATTGCAGAGAATTTCCGCAACCAGGGATTAAATGTATTACTCATCATGGATTCACTCACCCGCTACGCCATGGCACAACGGGAAATCGCATTGGCGATAGGTGAGCCGCCTGCAACCAAAGGCTACCCGCCATCGGTATTCGCCAAATTACCAACACTGGTGGAGCGCGCCGGCAACGGCAAGGCCGGCGGCGGGTCAATTACGGCGTTTTACACGGTACTTACCGAAGGTGATGACCAACAAGACCCAATTGCTGATGCCGCACGCGCGATTCTGGATGGACATATTGTGCTGAACCGCAGTCTGGCTGAAAGCGGTCATTATCCAGCCATCGATATTGAGCAATCTATTAGTCGCGCAATGCATAACATTACCTCTGTAGAACATCAACAGAATGCGCGGCGACTCAAACAGCTGTATTCAAGTTATCAACGCAACCGGGATCTGATAAATGTCGGCGCATACAGTGCCGGCAGCGACCCGGTAGTGGATGACGCAATTGCTCGCCATGCCAATATTGAACATTTCTTGCAACAAAACATAAACGAAAGAGCGGGCATTCAAGAGAGCTTAGGGCAACTTTCCGCTCTATTCGAGTGATTGAATTTAAAAAACAGGATTACAATTAGTACTGTAGGGGTAGTTAAGTATCCTGTTTTACGACTTCCTGTGGGGAATTGAGCATGGCAAATCATTCGGCAATTCAAACACTCATAGAGTTAGCCAGCAAGGAAGTGGATGAGTTCGCCAGACGGCTCGGTGTCGCTATGCGCACACACGAAGATAATGAGCAAAAACTGACGCTACTGCTACAGTACCGTGAAGACTATGCGAATCGTTGCCAGCAGGACTTGTCCTCGGGCTTATCGACTCAAGGCTATCAGAATTTCAGGGTTTTTCTCAACAAGCTGGACGATGCCATTGATGGTCAACGTGAGATTATCAAACATTCACAACATCATATAGAAGTGGAGCGTCAAGCGTGGCAAACCGCTGAACGTAAACGCATGTCCTTTGATACGCTGGCGCATCGCGCGCAGCAACAAGCGCAGCAGCAAGCTGTACGCCGTGAACAAAAGGCGACGGATGAATATGCCAACAGAAATTCGGCAAATAAAGGGCACATTTACAAGCATTCAATTGGGCACGAATAATCACGTTGTTATCGAGACGAGGATAAACAAAATGGCAGTGACCCCTATCACCATAACGCCACAGGCAAGCGTTGATAAAACAGCTAATACGACTACACCCGATGTACCGTTCAATCGGGTTTTATCTAACGAAATGGCACAACACCAACAGCCAAAAACATCCGGCAAAAGTGCAAGCAAAGATGGCAAGGTCGACACACAACAATCGTCTGATAAGGTTGATAGCAAAACGCAAATCGAGGATACATCACCGCAGGCATCAGCTGAGATGTTGGCCATGTTAGGCAATCTGCAACCCGCAACTACCCTGCCACAAGATCATGTGGCCAAAACTGATAGCCAGCCTCTATTGGCAGGCACTAAAGCAGCCGGATCATCCCAGGATATGCTGGCAGCAATATCAGGCCGTAACCTGCAAGCGGCTGTTGCAAACAACCTCGCTGGTCAGGATATCGCGCAAAACAATGCGCTGACAACCAGGCAGTCGGCATCTTTGGTCACGGATAAACTCGCCATGGACTCTGCCAAGCCGGATACTATGCAGGAATTACGTGCAGACGCAAAGTTCGCGGACACGCTGAAAAATGCTGATGTTATGCTGGCCGATCCACGAAACATACGTATGGACAACAACATTAATGCGCTAGACACACAAGCACAAAACCAATTACTGGCTACTGCCGCAGTCGCCCAACCGTCAACTATTGATATGGCGCAAAATCTGGCGGGCCAGCTTACTGACAAACTGACACCTCGAGTAGGCACTCCTGCCTGGGATCAGGCATTAGGACAAAAAATAGTATGGATGGTGGGAGGTGCTACACAGACGGCATCCATTTCACTTAACCCGCCTGATTTAGGTCCGCTACAAGTTGTGCTCAACGTAACTAACGATCAGGCAAGCGCCACCTTTATCGCTGCCCAACCCGAAGTTCGACAGGCTATTGAGGCGGCCATGCCCAAATTACGTGAGATGATGAGCGATGCTGGAATACAGCTAGGGCAAGCAAACGTAAGTGCAGACAACTCCAGCCAGCAAGGCTCGCAGCCTGATTCACGCACACCCCGCCAGTCCAGCTCAATATCGGAGATAACCACGGAAAATATCAATATTCCAAGAAAAACCGTAACCAGCCAAGGTTTGGTCAACACATTTGTCTAAATCCAATTACAATAGTCGCACCTGAATTTAATAATTAGAGGCATACAAAATGGCAAAAGCCCCGGCAAAACCTGAAGCGACAGATGAAGCGCCTGCAGGAAAATCTAAAAAAACCTTATTTATTATTATCGGCGCTGTCGTTGTGTTGCTCGCCGGTGGTGGCGGTGCAGCAGCTTGGTTCCTGACACGCGAACCAAGCTCACATCATGAAGAAAAAAAGGCTGAACCCGCCAAACCTCCAGTATTTGTAACACTGGAGAACTTCACCGTTAACCTTACACCTGATGAAGGCGCTGAAGGGGATAAGTATTTGCAGACGGCTTTAACATTGCAAGTTCCTGAAGAGAAAGACGCAGAAGAACTGAAATTACGTATGCCACAGGTACGTAGCCGGATATTGCTGCTGCTTTCCAGCAAAAAAGCATCTGATCTGTCCAATGAACCGGGCAAAACCAAACTAGCCAAAGACATCATGACTGAGGTAAATAAGCCCTTTGAGGCCAATGCTGAGGCACAAAAAGTCACTGGCGTTTTCTTCACCTCTTTGGTTATCCAGTAACACATCATGGCAGAAAATTTCCTTTCTCAGGACGAAGTTGACGCTCTGCTCAAGGGCGTCACTGGCGAACAGGATGATACTGAGATTCAGGAAGATACTTCCGGTGTACGTCCATACAACCTTGCCACACAAGAACGAATTGTGCGCGGGCGTATGCCTACACTGGAAATCATTAATGAGCGTTTTGCCCGACTTTTTCGCATAGGACTGTTTAGCTTTATGCGCCGCACCGCTGAAATATCAGTCGGCCCCGTACGCGTTACAAAATACAGTGAATTCATTCGCAACCTTGTCGTACCGACCAACCTGAACCTGGTACAAATCAAGCCATTACGCGGTACAGCATTAATCGTTTTTGACCCCACTCTGGTTTTTTTAATTATCGACAACCTTTTTGGCGGCGACGGGCGCTTTCATACGCGGGTTGAAGGCAGAGATTTTACCCAAACTGAACAACGTATCATTCAACGGGTTTTAAATATCTTCTTCGAAAACTATTCAAAAGCATGGTCACACATCTACCCAATCGAATTTGAATATGTGCGTTCGGAGATGAATACCCAGTTTGCCAATATTGCCACACCGAATGAGGTCGTAGTTACCACGACTTTCACACTGGAAATAGGCCCATCAAACGGTGAAATTCACTGTTGCATGCCCTACTCCATGATAGAACCGATTCGTGACCTCCTCAGCAGCAGCCTACAAGGTGAAACGCTTGATGTAGATAAACGCTGGACACGCCTGATGACTCAGCAGATCCAGACTGCCGAAGTGGAAATCGTCGCCAACATGGGCACGGCCGATTCGTCAGTACGTGACGTCCTGAATATGCAGGTGGGTGATGTAATCCCCCTAAACATTACCGAAGTCATTCAAGCTACCGTTGACCAGGTACCGGTTATGGAATGTAGCTATGGGACATTAAATGGGCAATATGCGTTGCGCGTGGAGAAACTCATTTCATACAGCACACAAGATGCCAATCAAGGAGAGAAATCATGACCGAAGCAACCGAAGACGACTCAGCAATGGATGACTGGGGCGCCGCGATGGCGGAACAAGCCGCTTCTGAACCAGCACCTGAAGCGGCAGAATCCGTTGCCAATCCTTCCATTTTCAAGGAGTTCTCCGGCAGCAGTGTGCCAACTGACACACACAACGATATTGATTTCATTCTTGATATTCCTGTACAACTTACAGTTGAACTCGGTCGCACTAAAATAGCAATCAAAAATCTGCTGCAGTTAGCTCAAGGCTCTGTCGTTGAATTAGCGGGTATGGCTGGCGAACCTATGGACATACTCATCAATGGATTTTTGATAGCCCAAGGCGAAGTGGTGGTGGTGAATGACAAGTTTGGTATACGCGTCACAGATATCATTAGTCCTGCTGAACGCATTCGCAAGTTAAATAAATGAATTACAAACACTTACTCCCCTTACCCGTTTTATGTAGCCAAACAATTGCACATGCAGCGACGGCATCTACCAGCACCACCTCCCCTACTCTGGGTTTATTACAAGTAGTATTGAGTTTGTTGGTAATACTGGCATTGATCATTGGTGCCGCCTGGATGGCAAAACGCTATTTAACGATTAACACCCACGCAGGCACTGCTATCAAAATGATAGGCGGCATCAATGTGGGGGGGCGTGAACGAGTTTTATTATTGGAAATCGGTGAGCAATGGGTAGTTATTGGTGTTGCGCCTGGACATGTCAGCACGCTGACAACAATGCCACGCCAGACTGTCACACCACCACCCAATACCGAACAACCTAAAGCTTTCTCTGCCTGGCTTAAGCAAATGATGGATAAAGGTCATGCTTAAATCATCGCGAACCCGATCGACACTCATCGGCATCGTAACAACATTGAGTCTGATGCCGCTTTTGGCACTAGCCGAGCCCGCTGCAATTCCTGCGTTTACCAGCGCACCTGGTGCAGGAGGGCAAACCTATTCGCTCAGTATCCAAACGCTGTTATTTCTTACCTCACTGTCTTTCTTACCCGCCGCATTACTGATGATGACGAGTTTTACCCGTATCATCATCGTGCTCTCATTGCTACGGCAGGCATTAGGTACTCAGGGGTCACCACCCAACCAGGTATTGGTTGGGTTAGCTTTATTTCTGACACTGTTCGTAATGGGACCGGTATTTGACAAAATATATGCAGAGGCCTACCAGCCGTTTTCCGAAAATAAAATCGGTTTTAATGATGCGCTAAGTAAAGGCGCCGTCCCGTTAAAAGCCTTTATGTTGAAACAGACCCGACAGGCTGATTTGGCATTATTTGTTAAGATCTCCAATACGCCAGCGTTACAAGGGCCAGAGGATGTTCCATTAAGAGTACTTATTCCCGCTTATGTCACCAGCGAGCTTAAAACAGCTTTTCAAATCGGTTTTGCCATTTTTATCCCATTCCTGATTATCGACATGGTCGTTGCCAGCGTACTGATGTCAATGGGTATGATGATGATGTCACCATCTATAGTGTCATTACCCTTTAAGCTCATGCTGTTTGTTCTGGTAGATGGCTGGCAGTTATTAATGGGTTCACTTGCTCAAAGCTTTTATTAAGGAGTCGACATGAGTCCGGAAAGTGTAATGACCATCGGCAGGCATGCTCTGGAAATCACCTTGATGTTATCTGCACCGCTATTATTAGTGGCACTGATTATTGGTCTGATAGTGAGTATTTTTCAGGCCGCCACGCAAATCAATGAGGCCACACTCTCATTTATTCCAAAACTGGTAGGTATCTTCATCACCCTCGTTATTGCAGGCCCCTGGATGTTATCTGTTATGGTTGATTATATGCGTGAAGTATTTACCAATATCCCCAATTTGGTCGGATAGCAGCGCCACGCCTATCCATGATCTCGTTTACTGACACAGCAATCTACGCCTGGCTAGGCGGGTTCATATGGCCACTTACACGCATTCTGGGATTAATCAGTGCAGCGCCTGTCTTTAGTCACAACAGCATCCCTATTACCAGCAAGATAGGGTTGGCAGTGATTCTGGCAATTATTATTGGCCCTACGATTCCCCAGGCTCCCACCATTAACCCAGCCTCCCTCGCAGGCATAATGATACTGATTCAACAACTGATCATAGGCATAGCAATGGGTTTTGCTATGCGCATTATTTTCATGGCCGTTGATATGGCCGGCACAATTACCGGCATGACCATGGGATTTGGTTTTGCAAGTTTTTTTGATCCGCAGACGCAAGGGCAATCTGTCGCCATAAGCCAGCTACTAACCATGTTAGTCACACTGGTTTTTCTTGCGATTAACGGCCATTTAATTCTTATTGAAGGGCTAGTCGAGAGCTTTACTACATTACCCATCGCGATGCTGCCAATTAACGACCATGGCTTTCTACAATTGGCAAATTGGGGAGGAACTATTTTTAGTGCCGGCATACAGTTATCCATGCCCATGGTTGCAGCATTATTGATTACGAACATTGCTTTAGGCATACTTACCCGTTCAGCACCACAGCTGAATCTGTTCGGGATAGGATTTCCTATCACCCTGGGCATAGGTTTCATTGTATTAACGTTGGCGTTACCATATCTGGCGACACCCATGCAGGCACTGATGCAGCAAGGATTTAACTTTACACAGCAGCTATTCCGTAACTAATAACCAGAATCGACATTAGGCTTCTAAACTTTGCGCCCATGCCAGCGCAGACAAATGGGCACGATTAACGGTATCCGCATCGATATTTAGTTCGCATGACTGCTGCTCAGGTGCATCAGAAGATGCTTCACATGCTTCAGCCAGCCTTAGAAATGGGGCATAAATACCTTCGCGAGAAATCAGCGCATCCAGCACAGCATCAGGCAACTGAATTTGTTCCAAGGCCTGTTCCATGGAAACACCCAGTAAGCGGTCCAACAATGAAAACATACCCGTTATGAATAAATTCTCAGCATCAGATTTTGACAGATAAGCTTTACCCAAAAGTTCTGTCATCCGACCACGGGTAATAGCAGTTTGCATCAACACTAGCGAAGCCGTAGTCGGATTCGCGCTGGCCAATAATACGGACAGCCAACGATACAATGGATTATAGCCAAGCACCTGAATTGCATGGCGCATGGATTCAATTTCAAAGCCCAGACCAAATCCAGCAGAGTTAATATAATGTAACAGTTTGTATGAAATTGCCGGGTCGTGTTTCAGCTTTTCTTCTATCTGATGAATTTCCGCATTGTTACGGACCAGCTCCATCAATTGCAACAACATGATCTGAGAAGGATTTAAGCCGTTACTGTTAAGTACGGCTTCTTTTGGCAACAAATAAAACTGCCCAGCAAATGACTGTAAGCCCAGCGTGCAGCATGCATCATATTCTTGCCAATTACTCACTCTACGAGCGAGCATGCGAATTGGCGAATTTTTCAAGACACCATATATACGTGCTTGAGACGCAAAATTATTCGGATCGAAATACACTTCGATGGCAGTCGACAAAATAAGCTGCTTGGGGTTTAAATCTTTCATATCGACCCCGCGCAACAAAATCCCATACCCTGCCTTGCGCAATACTTTTACCTCGGCATAAACTGCCTCATCAGCCAAATCATCTACCGTAACAATCAAGCTGGTATTTCTTGGTGGCAGCAATGCGAATGCATCCTCCAGCAATAATGCTGCCGGAGCACGTAAAAACCGAATATATTTTGATGATGAGAGCTCGTCATCATTGCTGTTCAGCGTACTTAAGATTAAATCAATGAGTTTGCGCGTATCATCTATTTCATCTGCAGCCGACAATACGTCTTGCATCCAGGAAAACTGATAACCGACGACTTGCTGCTGGGTATCTAATAAAGGCTCTCTAACAACTAAACGCACATAACTCATAACATTCCCAGTATATCAATCAGAAGCCCAAGCTATCCAACAAATCATCCACTTGACCTTGATCTGAAACCACATCAACTGTGTTTTCAGGATCAATTTGAGGCCCATTCAGCAATCCTGAGTTTTTCTCACGTTTAATTTCTGTTGGTGCATATTCGAGCAAAAGCTGGACCAGCTGATTCTCCAGGCTATGCGCAATATCCGTAACTTTGCGAATAACCTGCCCTGTCAAATCCTGGAAATCCTGTGCCATCATGATTTCCATCAATTGCTGTTTGGTGGCATCTGAATGACTATTCGTATCACCTAAATACCGCACTGTCGAACTCGCCATTTGTCGGTAAGCCGCCTCATCAAAAGGCCCATCCAATAGTCTTTGCCAATCATTGCTCAGCACTGCGCCTTCAGTAGCGATTTTCTCCTGCAACGGCAATGCCAGATCGATGGCATTGAGTACCCGCTGAGCCGCCTGATCAGTCATTTTAACCACGTAATTCAGACGATCCCGGACATCGGGTATTTCATGTGCCGCATTTTGAATGGCTTGATCGTAACCTAGCTCACGCAAACTATCATGCAGTGTACGAGTTAAATGCCCTACCCGGGACAACAACTCGCCTGGCGGGGTTGAACTCGCATCATCCTCCATCGTTGTAACAGGATTATTATTATCGCTATTCATTTCACCCTCTTACATACCTAATTTTTCGAATATTTTTGACAATTTCTCATCCAGTGTTGCCGCCGTAAACGGCTTCACCACATACCCATTCGCACCGGCTTGTGCTGCCGCAATGATATTTTCTTTCTTTGCTTCAGCAGTAACCATTAACACCGGCAGTTTTGCCAGATTAGGATCCGCACGAATATGCTGCAACATCGTCAGACCATCCATGTTCGGCATGTTCCAATCGGATACAACAAAATCGAAATGCTCACTTCTCAATTTCGACAAACCTATCACGCCATCCTCAGCTTCATCCACATTGGAATAACCAAGTTCCTTTAATAAGTTACGGACAATGCGTCGCATAGTCGAAAAATCATCTACAACCAAAAACTTTAAATTTGCATCCGCCATACATCACTCCATCGTAAACAATCTATTAAACAGGCAGCCAGTAATCGAGACTAAACTCGCAAGGAACGGCTACCCTGTGCCGCTAAATAATGCATCACCTTACCCGGTAAATCCTTGATAGCCGCAACTTCATCAACTGCACCAATTGCTATAGCTTCACGCGGCATGCCGAACACCACGCATGAAGCTTCATCTTGCGCAAAATTCTGAGATCCGGCGCGTTTCATCTCCATCATGCCCTGAGCCCCATCTTTACCCATACCCGTCAAGATTACACCTATCGCATTTTTACCAGCAAACTTTGCTGCTGAATTGAATAAAACATCAACAGAGGGACGATGTCGGTTTACCGGCGGGCCTTGGTCTAATTGTGTCATATAATTCGCTCCGCTGCGCGTCAGTAATAAATGAGAATGGCCTGGCGCTATGTACGCATGCCCGGGCAAAATACGCTCACCACCCGCAGCTTCACTTACCGCTATCTTGCATAAGCTATTCAATCGATTAGCGAATGACTTAGTAAATCCCTCCGGCATGTGCTGAGTAATAAGAATACCAGGACAGTCGGATGGCATCTGAATCAAAAATTCTTTTATGGCCTCAGTACCACCCGTCGAAGCACCAATCATAATCAGTTTTTCACTACTCAGTAACGGATTGCCCATCGAGGGTAGCAATGCTGAAGCACCTTCAGTTTGAATTTTACGCGCTGTTACACGCGCTTTAGATGCAGCGCGTATTTTGTCACTAATGAGCTCAGCATACTCCATCATGCCGTTTTTAATTGAAATTTTAGGCTTAGTCACAAAATCAACGGCACCCAACTCCAAGGCACGCATCGTAATCTCTGATCCTCTTTCGGTCAACGAAGAGACCATAACGACTGGCATAGGCCTCAAGCGCATTAGCTTTTCAAGGAAATCCAACCCATCCATCTTTGGCATTTCCACATCCAGCGTCAACACATCCGGATTAGTGGCCTTGATCATTTCACGGGCGACAATAGGATCGGGAGCAACGCCAACCACTTCCATATCTGGCTGATCAGAAATGATCTCCGACATAACGCTACGAATCAATGCAGAATCGTCAACGATCAGTACTTTAATTTTCATCATGCTATTCTGTATCCCACTCACTCAACAATGTATCAAGTGATAAAATTTAAAATAAATCAATTTCACCGCACACTGTATTTACCTTCAACCGGCTAGCATACTCCGCCTCACGCTGCGCAAGCGTAGAGTTACGCAACTCTTTGATTTTACGAACAAGAACTTTCCCGGTACGGGGGAAGAAATACACTTTCCTGGGATAGACATCATTCAAATCTTCTGCAACCACCCGCATCCGTTCAGCTCGTAAAAAATCCCGTACGAACTGTGCATTACGCTCACCCACATTAATACTGCTAAAGCCCTTCAATACATTACCGCCACCAAAAACCTTGGCTTCCAAATTCTCTCGTTTAGCGCCTGCTTTCAACAAATCATTAATCAGAATTTCCATTGCATACGTACCATAGCGCATAGAGGGTGAAACCGGGCTATCACCATCCCCACCTGGATCAGGCAGCATAAAGTGATTCATACCACCGATACCCTTTACCCTATCGCGTATGCACGCCGAAACGCATGACCCCAAAACAGTCACAATCAGCATTTCTTTGTCGGTGTAGTAATACTCACCTGGCAATAATTTGGCCGCATCACATTTAAATGTTGCGTCATAATATATATTGCTTGCGAAGTGCTCTTCCGCCGCCTCCCAGCTCATTGCTCCCTCCTTATACTTATGATTTAGATTTTGCTGACTGGTTATTTAACTCATATACGGTTTTGCTGAGCAAACTGAAAGTATCAGTTATATTCAGAAAGTTCTCTGAATGCCCGGCAAACAACAACCCGTCGTGCTTCATCAATGGAGCAAATCGATTCAAAATTTTCGCTTGCGTCGGTTTATCAAAATAAATCATTACATTACGGCAGAATACAACATCAAATGGCCCGCTAACAGGCCATTGGGCACTTAATAAATTAAGTTGCTTGAAAGTTATTAGGTCTCGCAACTCTTTACGTACTCGAACCGTCCCCTCATTACTGCCTTTACCCTTAAGAAAGAATCGTCTAATTCTCTCCGGGGACATTTTATCCAGCCTATCTGCGGTATACACTCCGGTAGCTGCCACTTCCAGTACATTAGTATCAATATCAGTCGCAATAATGCTCACAGGTGGTGTCAACGTACCAAAAGCTTCACATGCCGTCATGGCTATTGAATAAGGCTCTTCACCCGTCGAACTCGCAGAACACCAGATATTAATTTCCGACTGCCTGGTCTTTACAAAATTCGCCAGAATTGGAAAGTGGTGAGATTCACGAAAAAAAGAAGTCAGATTTGTGGTCAATGCATTCGTAAACGCTTCCCACTCTTCACTATCCGGATCTTGTTGCAGTGCACTTAAATACTTAGTAAACGTATCGACACCAACCGCGCGCAACCTCCGAGCCAACCGGCTATAAACCATATCCTGTTTATTCCCGGAGAGTGAAATACCCGCCCGTTGATAAATCAACTCCCGAACCAGCGAAAAATCGCGTGCAGTAAAGATGAACTCTTTTGTTGCAACGTGTTCTTTACCTGCCAAAGCCATGCTAGCTCACCTTCTCACCATAGGTAAAACAATACGTATCAACGTAAAAGTCATCGATCAATATAATAAAGTGAATTACTATAGACTAAAACTCATCCCACTCTTCACCTACACCCTCGATGTCGGTCGATTTTTTTGGTGCAGCCTTGCTGGCCGACGGTTCGTCATCATAAGAAGCGGACTGGAATTGATGAGTTGATTTTTCATTTTTAGCTAATTTAAAGACGCTTACAGCCTGCTCCAAATTCATTGCCTGGTCTTGCATACTTTGTGCAGCAGCAGCAGCCTGCTCCACCAATGCCGCATTTTGTTGAGTCATTTCATCCATCTCGGAAACAGATTTGTTAATATTGACAATTCCCGAACTCTGCTGTGAAGATGCGTTGTATATGGTATCCAGCAAATCGGTGAACAAGCCAACAACCGTCAAAATCTCTTCCATGTTCTCACCGGCTTCTTCAACCAGACGGGAACCATCTTTAACCTTCAGTACGGAATGATTAATCAATGTTTTGATTTCTTTAGCCGCCGCAGAACTGCGCTGAGCCAGACTTCTTACTTCACCTGCGACGACAGCAAAACCACGCCCCTGCTCTCCTGCCCGGGCTGCCTCCACTGCTGCATTAAGTGCCAGAATATTAGTCTGGAATGCGATACCTTCAATGACACTGATAATATCGACAATTTTTTTCGAGCTGGTGCTGATTTCTGCCATGGTACTGACCACTTCCGTCATGGTCTGCCCACCGGCTTCAGCGATATCCCGCGTCGTTGCCGCAACCTTCTGCGCATGATGTGCACTCTCGGTATTCTGTTCAACGGCGGTCGTCATCTGTGCTGTTGCTGCTGCAGTCATGGACAGGGCATGGGCTTGCGATTCAGTTCGGTTTGACAGATCCAGGTTACCTGCTGCAATTTCCTGTGATGCCAATGCAATCGCCTCAGTGCCGGTTCTTACCTGGCTAACAATATCATGCAAACCATCATTCATCTCCTTCATGGCCTGCATCAGCACGCCAGTCTCGTCATGAGAATTCACATGGATATGCTGACTTAAATCACCTGCTGCAACGCGCTTGGCAACATTCACCGCCTCTTGTAAAGGGCGAGTAATGGAATTCAATAACCACCAGGCCATGATAGCTGCAATAAGCACCCCTGCCACGGTCAACATAATTGCGAGGAGTTTGACCAGCTCGTAGTGCTCCTGCCCATGATCATAAGCGCTCTTTGATGCTTCGACCTGCATCGTAATCAGGGAATTAAAAATTGTGGTCAATTCGGCAAAACGATCAAGCAATGGACCTTGCAGAATTTCAGTCGCCTGTTGGAAATCATGCGCCCTAAGTGCTGCTAATGCAGGCTGAAAAGCCTCCCTCCCATAACGTAGGCGAGCGCTCAGTAATTTATCAAGTTGTTCCTTTTCACTTGGCGCCCACTGTCGTGCCAACAACTGTTTCTGAATTTTATTGATATCCTGAATTTGCTGTTCGGCCTCATCTACATACTTGGCTGTTTTGGCATCATCGTCCGGGAATGCGGCCATTTTCCCTGATACTGCCTGTGCTAACAGCAACTGATTACGATTCATCAACCGTACCAGCGAATCAAGCTCACTTAATTTCATCACCTTGTCTTCATACATACTTTTCACAGTACTATTGGACAAACCAAGAAAATAGATACCCATCACGCCCCCACCAACCAATGACAGGCTGAGAAAGCTGATCACAAAAATGAGCTTTGATTTAATTGTTAGATTTTTCAACATTATCCTGCTCCTAATTTTATCTTATTCACCAAACTCATTTTATTTCTAATGAAACGCACATCCAACCATACCCTGTAAATTAACGTCATCATCAACCCACTCATTCTCAATTGCTAAAAAGCTTCCCACTCATCATCCCGTTGTGATGATGGAGGCAGACCTGTTACATTTTTTTGAGTTGCGCTTACACGTTTAACCTGCAAAGCCGTAACTTCAGGATGCTTTCTTACACCAGCACTCAATGCCTTCTTCGAACTAGAGCCGTGTCTACTGTCAGAAAGTTTAAATTTATCTACCAGCTCCTCAAGATGCCCAGCCTGATCCTGCATTGATTTCGCTGCCGCCGCCGCTTGCTCAACTAACGCCGCATTTTGCTGGGTCG
>NZ_BHGL01000016.1 GCF_003864975.1 Sulfuriferula thiophila | reverse complement strand
GCGACCGGCACCTATACCGTGTTTGTTGACCCGAACTACGCCGTGACAGCCAGCATGCAAGTCACTGTGGATCCGGGTATCGCATTGGTGGCGGACGGCGCATCGCCCATCGTCACGCTGAACACGACAGGTCAGTCTGGCCGCCTGATCTTCAATGCCACGGAGGGCCAGAATTTGGGTCTGGGCATCACCGGGCTGACATTGACACCGACGGGTTCGAGCTTTGCTTATGTGACTGTTTACAAACCGGACGGTACGGCGTTGTTGGGTACGAGCTGCTCTACATCTTCCACAGCCAGTGGCGGTTGCGGATTCAACCTGAGCAACGTACCGGTCACTGGCACTTATAGCATCGTGGTTACACCTTACGTCGGTGGCACTGGCAGCTTCACGGCGACCCTGTCGACGGACGCGACGGGCACATTGACATCGGGCACGGCGTACAACCTGAACCTGACCCGCGCAGGACAGAACGGACGCCTGACGTTTAGTGGCACGGCAGCAACGAATCGCACAATTACTATGACATCAATAATTAGTAACCCCGCAAGCCAGACCGTATATTTTTATATTTACAAGCCTGATGGTTCACTTTGGACATCTGCAGGGACATCGGGTAGTACTTATACATGGAATCTCACCAGTTTACCTGCTACGGGTAACTACACCTTATATGTAGATCCATATTATGGGCAAACGGAAACTATGAGCATTACATTAAGCCCATAAAGTGGTAATTGTTTGATGAACAACCATAAATTATTAGACCAATACCGTGGGCAGCATCATGTTGCCCACAAGGGAAAGGAAGCTGTTGCTATGCACGGAATAACACGCACCCACGGACGAGCTGTATGGATAAGCCTGTTGCTGAGTTTATTTGTATTGATGACGAGCCTGGCCCACGCCACCCAACCCGCCAACGCCACAGCCACCTTACTCCCCAGCGGCCAGTACCTCGAATCCGGCGGCAGCGACAGCAAAGGCAGTGTGGTCGACAGCCTGTTCCTGTATGACGCCACCACCCAGCAGACCACCACCCTGAGCTTCAAACTCGCCGTTCCCCGCACTGGCCACACCGCCACCGTACTCCCTGATGGCACCGTACTCATCCTTGGCGGGCTAGGGCAGGATGGCTACCCCGTCGCCGCTGCAGAAATCATCGACGTATCAGCACAACAAACCCAGCTCATCAGCAGCCCCGGCCTCATCGCCCGCAGCCAGCACCGCGCTACCTTACTCACCGACGGTAAAATCCTCATCACTGGTGGCCTGTCCGCCACAGGTGCAGCCATACCAGAAGCCGAACTATGGAACCCACGCACCCGCACGGCCGAAACCCTGCATGCCAACCTCATCACCGCACGCTATAACCACCTGGCTCAACTCCTCGCCGCATCCCCTGTCCTTATTCAGGGCGGCCAGGACGCCAATGGTAAAACCCTCACCAGCAGCGAACAATACGACGCCACAGCACAGCGCTTCAACACCGCCGACGGCGTCACCGTACCCGACACCCAGGCACTCCCTGCCGTCGCAGAAATCATCCCCCCAGCCGACGGCTTTGACGTCGCCGTAGACGGCTGGATCGTCGTACGCTTTAACAAAGCCTTAAAAATAGATACCCTCAACACCGCCACCGTCACCCTGCTGGGACCCAATGGCCTCACCCCAGTCAAAGTCGTCCCCACCGAAGCTGGCATGCTGCTATTTGTATCACCTGACCAAGCGCTATTGCCTGCTAGTCAATACACCCTGTTTATCAACGGTGCCACAGACAGCCTGGGTAACCCACTACCCTTTACCGCATCCAGCTTTAAAACAGCCAGCTTGACTACTGACACCAACAACACATCAACCTCAAGCAGCGCGAACAACTCAACGGCCACTACGACCAGCCAAACTGACGCTACTAATACCACAAATCCGTCCGAAACAACGAGCACAACCGCTGCAGACGCAGATGAAGAATGGATGCCTACAGCCCAGAATTACAAAGGTCAATGGATGAGCAATCGCGCTCATCTGGCTGAACTCAGCCCTCCTCATCGTCCAGAGCTTGCACTGGAACGTCGCCGTGCAGCAGCGTATGCCCATCCTGATAAGAAAAGCGAGAAATTAGCTGCGCAACTAAAACAGGAACTTCTGTCACTGACGCAAACGGGTATCACCTCATACAGTGGTCAAATACTGCGACTTAATGGGCGTCCATTAGCTGGCGTTACCCTAACTATAGGTACTGTAACAACCCAGAGTGATGACAATGGTGAATTTCTGTTATCAGGTATCCCCGCAGGTACCCAGGTACTGGTAATTGAGGGGAGTAGTGCCAATCAGGGCAATCGTCGCTATGGTCGTTATGAATACTCAGTAGATCTGAAGGCGGGTGAGATTACCCCAATGAGTCAACCTATCTGGATGACTATGCTTGATACCAAAAACACCTTCAAGATAGCCTCACCTACGGTACAGGAAACCGTCATTACCAACCCCAAATTACCAGGGGTGGAACTGCGTATACCTGCCGGTAGCGTAATACGTGATGCAAAAGGCAACATTGCCACTGAAGTCAGCATCACCCCAGTACCTTCAGACCAGCTGCCATTCCCCATGCCTTATGGTGAATTACCAGTTTACTTCACCATCCAGCCGGGTGGTGCAGTTATCCAGTCGGCAACAGGAAAACCACTCGCTGCCAAACTGATCTACCCCAACTACAGTACGCAGCCCCGCGGCGCACGTTTCACCCTGTTTGGTTACGATCCTTACGGACGTGGCTGGTACAGCTACGGCATCGGTAAAGTCAGTGATGACGGCAAATTCATTAAAGGTGATAGCGACTTTCTAATTTACCAGTTTAAGGCAGCAGGTGCTGCATCCAATGGCGCAACGCCACCCGCCAAAGCCCCAAAAAACTGCCCTGATTGCACTTGTGACACCCCCAAAGGCGGAAAAGCACTTGACCCAGTGAGCTGTCAAGACGGGTTGTTTATAGAAAAAGGCACGGATCTGGTCATTAAAGACACCATGTCCCTCACGCTGGATCGCACTTACCGTAACGAAGATGCCAACCAGCGCGGATATGGGGTAGGAGCATCTGATCTATATGATATGTATTTGTATTTTGAGGGGTTGTCGGGTCATACCGCGACAGCGATAGATCTTGTCTTGCCTAACGGCGGTAAAATTCCATTCAATCCGACAGGTAGCAGTATTGACTATTCCAGTACCAGCACTGTTTACCAGTCGAATGTGCCCGGGCAATTCTATAAAGCTACCATTGTCAGCTCCGGCGGATACTATACAGATTTTTATTTGACTATGCTGGATGGCACGCGCTACTCATTCTCCTATAGCGCACCGCGTCTTAAATGGATGCAGGACCGTAATGGCAACCGTACTGCTATTACTCGCGACACAACAACTAATGCACGCATTACCCGTATCACCAGCCCCAACGGTCGTTATATAGATTTGGAATACACCGCAGCCAGCTGCACCACGTGCATCACCAAAGCCACCGACTACACGGGTCGTGCAGTCAGTTATAGCTACGACAGCTACGGTCACCTGATGACCGTGACCAATCCTGAAGGCGGCGTCACCAGCTATACCTATGACAACACCACCCATCGCATGCTCACCGTCAAAGACCCGCGTAACAATACCGGTGAAATTACAGCGCCCAAAGTTACTAACGTCTATTACAGCAGCACCGACGGTGTCAACCTCGATGGTCGCGTTAAAAACCAAACCTATGCAGATGGCTCAACAGGCAGCTTAACTTATACGTTTGATACCAACGGCAACAATATCCAGACCGACATTACCCACGAACGTGGCGACGTGCGCCGACTTGAATACAACACCGACGGTTTCATCACTCGTGAAACCCTAGCAGTAGGCAAGCCAGAGCAACAAGTCACCACAAATGTCTGGGATGCCACTACCAAATTGCTTACCAGCAGCACCGACGCACTGGGTCGCACCACCGCCTACACGTATGACGCCAAAGGTAACACCACGTCGGTCACAGCTATGCAAGGCACGGCAGAGGAAACCACCTGGAGCTACGCCTATGAGCCTGCCTACAACCAGGTCACCCTCAGCACCGATCCACTCGGTCGCCAGATCGCCTACACCTATGACAGCCTGGGCAACCTTACCGACGTTAAAAACCTCGGCAACAACACCCATGTCAGCATGACCTACAACAGCGCAGGGCAGGTGCTCACCCAGAGCACCTACAATGGCAGCACTCCACTTACCAGCAGCTACACCTATGACGGCGGCGACCTCGTTGCCGTCACCAACCCGCTGGGACAAAGCGTGCAATACTTCACCGACAACCTTGGTCGCGTAGCTGCCGTCACCGATCCATTGAACAACGTCACCTTTATCGACTACGACAACCTAGATCGCGTCAAGAAGACCACCGATCCGCTCAGTCATGTCACCCAGTACAGCTACGACCCCGACAGCAACCTCAAAACCCTGACCGACGCCAACGCGCACACCACCAGCTATACTTATGACAGCCGCAATCGCGTCCTCACCACCACCGACCCGCAGGCCAAAGTCGAGAGCTACGCCTACGACGCAGGCGGCAACCGTATCCGTACCACCGACCGCAAAGGCCAAGTCACCGGCGCCAGCTACGACTACCTCAACCGCGCCACCCAGATAGGCTACGGCGCCACCAGCGCCAGCCCCACTGCCTACACCCGTACCGTCGCCTACACCTGGGACGCCGGCAACCGCCTCCTGCAAACCAACGACAGCCAGGCCGGCCTCATCCAGACCAGCTATAACGGCTACGATCGCACCACCCGCGAAACCAGCACTACCGGACAAATCGACTACAGCTACTACGCCAACGGCCTCAGAAAAACCCAGACCGTCCTCAACCAGACCCCGGTCAGCTACAGCTTTGATAACGGCAACCGTCTCACCGCCATCACCCAAGGCACCAACACCGTCAGCTTCACCTATGACGACGCCAACCGACGTACCAGCCTAACCTTGCCCAACGGCGTCACCCAGAGCTACACCTATGACAACGCCAGCCAGCTAACGGGCATCACCTACACCAAAGGCAGCACCACCCTAGGCAACCTCACCTACGCCTACGACGCAGCAGGTCATCGTACCCAAATGGGCGGCACCCTGGCCAAAGCCAACCTCCCACAAAACATGACCGCGAGCTACGACGCCGCCAACCACATCAGCCAATTCAACAGCACCGCCTACAGCTATGACGCCAACGGCAACCTGATAACCGACGGCCAGCGCAACTACACCTGGGATACCGCCAACCGCCTGATCCAAATCAGCGGCAGCAGCATCGCCAGCTTCCAGTACGACCCGTATAACCGCCGCACCAGTAAAACCATCAACGGCAACCAGACTGGCTACCTCTACGACGGCATCAACCCCGTACAGGAACTGGCAGGCAGCACCCCGATAGCCAACCTGCTGAGCGGCGGGGTAGATGAACACTTTGCCCGCACCACCAGCAATGGTACACAGAGCTATATGACCGATGCACTGGGTTCCACCCTCGCACTCACCGACACCACAGGCACAGTCAACACCCAGTACAGCTATGAAGCCTACGGCAACACCACCCAGAGCGGCACCGTCAGTGACAACGCCTACCAGTACACCGGACGGGAGAATGATGGCACAGGGCTGTACTACTACCGCGCACGGTATTATGATACCCAGACCAGTCGCTTCATCTCACAGGATCCTATTGGGTTTGGGGGTGGGGTTAATCAGTTTGGGTATGTGGAGGGGGATCCGGTTTCGTTTGTGGATCCGTTGGGGGAAGCTCCTTTATTATTTGATTTGGCGAAGCTTGGATATTCAGTTGCTAAATCGTGTCTTCGCCAAGCGCCAAAGAAAGTTGCTAGTGGTGTAGGGCGAGCAAAAAACAAAGTAAGACCAGATGAAAATGCAGTTGGACCTCATTCAACATATAAAACTGATGCTAATGGTAAAACTACAAATTATGCAACTTATGATCCAAATCCACTCAATCCGACAGGATATCAGGAAACTAAACGCGTGGATGTTACTGGCATTCCACATACTAATCCCGACAATACCATTGTGCCAACGCCGCATGTTTCAGAAGCTGGTACACGTTATGTGCGACCAGCAAACCCGGATGAATTGCCATGAATAATAAATTAATTAAAACAGACGATGTTTTTCAGCGGCTTGAGAATTGGTATTTAGGGGAATGTAATGAAGATTGGGAACATTCGTTTGGAGTAACTATCCAATCGTCAGATAATCCAGGTTGGATTGTACAAATTGATTTAATTGAAACTGTTTGGGAAAACATTCAAATTCCACTTCGATCAGATTTGCGAACTGAAAAGGATTGGATTCACATTCAAGTCAAAGATGGTAAATTCACTGGATCCGGTGGTGCTCAAAATCTCACTGAAATTATTAATGAGTTCCTTGTAATCGTTGCGGAAAAAACACGGGGAAACCATGAGTGTTGACGGTGAGTTCAAGTCACAAGTGTACAGTCTTAGTAGAAACAACGGGGACAGGTCTAGCTTTTAGCCTAACAAAGCCGACCTCCCTCAAAACACGCCACAGGGACAGGTCTAGCTTTTAGCCTAGCCAAAGTCAACCTCCCACAAAACATGACCGCGAGCTACGACGTCGCCAACCACATCGCCCAGTTAAACAGCACCACCTACCATCAAACACGGTTAAAGCGCCACGCAGTGGTGGGTGTGCGGCGAAGCCCACGGTTTTTAAGTGAGTGCGCAGCACGATTAACCTCGTAGAGCAGGTTGTTTTCCCCCACGCGAAATTCAGGGTCAGGTCTAGCTTTGTAGCATAATTTCGAAAGCTACGGGGACGGGTCTAGCTTTTAGTCTAACAAAGCCAACCTCCCGCAAAACATGACCGCGAGCTACGACGCCAACGGCAACCTGTTAACCGACGGCCAGCGCAACTACACCTGGGATCCGCCAACGAAATTCAGGGTCAGGTCTAGCTTTGTAGCATAATTTCGAAAGCTACGGGGACGGGTCTAGCTTTTAGTCTAACAAAGCCAACCTCCCACAAAACATGACCGCGAGCTACGACGCTGCCAACCACATCGCCCAGTTTAACAACACCGTTTACAGCTATGACGCTAACGGCAACCTGTTAACCGACGGCCAACGCAACTACACCTGGGATCCCGCCAACCGCCTCACCCAGATCAGTGGCAGCAGCATCGTCAGTTTCCAGTACGACCCGTACAACCGCCGCACCAGCAAAACCATCAACGGCAACCAGACCGGCTACCTGTATGACGGCATCAACCCCGTCCAGGAACTCGCAGGCAGCACGCCTATGGCCAACCTGCTCAGCGGCGGGGTGGATGAACACTTTGCCCGCACCACCAGCAACGGCACAGAAGCGAAGGGTCAGGCCTTACATTTCACATTCTTAAATAAATTTATAAATAAATTCAATGATTTGTAAGAAATGTGCTGAGGTATTTTAGTTGTTTGCTATGGATTTAAACCTCAACAGTTTGCCTCTCGGCGACTTCCTTGGTTTATATAAACTTACATCAACCCCGTCCAGGAACTGGCAGGCAGCACGCCGGTGGCCAACCTGCTGAGCGGCGACGTTGACGAATACTTTGCCCGCACTACCAGTAACGGCACACAAAGTTATATGACCGATGCACTGGGTTCTACACTGGCACTCACTGACGCCACAGGCACAGTCAACACCCAGTACAGTTATGAAGCCTACGGCAACACCACACAGAGCGGCACAGTTAGCGACAACGCCTACCAGTACACTGGACGGGAGAATGACGGCACCGGGCTGTACTACTACCGGGCACGGTATTATGATACGCAGACCAGCCGCTTTATCTCACAGGATCCTATTGGGTTTGGGGGTGGGGTGAATCAGTATACCTATGTGAACGGCAACCCGGTTAGTTTGGTAGATCCGTTGGGGTTGGCAGGGGCAGATCCAGAACCAGGGTTAGAACCTATCTGTGTGGAATGTATAATTCCTGCTATTCGAGGTGTGGCTAAAGCAGCTAGTGTTATTTCGAAGGTTTGTAAACGTAAACCCCAATCGAAGTACCCGCCAAATAGAGGATTTTCTGGGAAACCAGAAACAGTTACACTGCCATCAGGCACCTTGTTGGATAGATATGGTTCTCCCAATGGTACATTTGCCTCGCCAGCAGGTACCCCATTCTCAGCGCGGTCATTGCCAGAAAGCTCTGCTAATGCTCCATTAACTACATATCAGGTTGTGGAGCCAATTGAGGTTCAAGCAGGAACTGCTGCACCTTGGTTTGGGCAGCCTGGAGGAGGTGTGCAGTATGAATTGCCAAATACGATTCAACAATTGTTGGACTCAGGGCAGCTAAAATAGGGGGACTCTTGAAATACTATCTAAATCCAGATTTAAATGAAGGTTATCCGGCAGGTAAAAATATTTTTTATGAATGTGGTCGGTGTGGATTCGTTGTGCCAAGCGAACCTAAAGATAGCCTTTGCTGCTCTTGCGCCAATATATGTATAGATATTGACGCAGGGAGAGTTTCAGTGAAAGATTTTTCGTTATTTAAAATATTTAAAGACACGAAGCCACGGGGACAGGTCTAGCTTTTAGCATGTCAAAAGCCGACCTCCCGCAAAACATGACCGCGAGCTACGACGCCGCCAACCACATCAGCCAATTCAACAGCACCGCCTACAGCTATGACACCAACGGCAACCTGTTAACCGACGGCCAGCGCAACTACACCTGGGACCCAGCCAACCGCCTCACCCAGATCAGCGGTAGCAGCATCGCCAGCTTCCAGTACGACCCGTACAACCGCCGAACATCGGGGTCAGGTCTAGATTCGTAGCATAATTTCTACTAGAATTGCTAAACATTAATTCTATGTTGAGGTGATTTTCCTTGTCTCGTCCAATCCGAATAGAATTTGCTGGTGCGTTATATCATGTGACCGCGCGTGGTGACCGGCGCGAAAATATCTATGACGACGATCAGGACAGGCAGCTGTTTTTGTCTGTGTTGGCAGAGGTTATTGATCAATATAACTGGGTATGCCATGCCTGGTGCCTGATGGATAACCATTACCATCTGTTGATAGAAACTCCAGACGGGAATTTATCCAAGGGTATGCGTCAGCTCAATGGGGTCTATACCCAAGCCAGTAATAGACGGCATGGACGGGTAGGGCATCTGTTTCAGGGACGGTTCAAGGGTATTTTGGTGGATAGCGATACTTATTTACTGGAATTGGCACGCTATATCGTATTGAATCCGGTCCGGGCACGAATGGTAAAAGCCCCTGCTGATTGGCAATGGAGCAGTTATAAGGAAAGTGCAGGGTTAACTCCCGCGTTGCCATGGATGGCAACCGATGGTGTGTTGGCACAATTCGGGCGGCAGCGCGGTGAAGCACAGGAGTGTTATGTAAGATTCGTTGCCGAAGGCATCAATGCAGCTTCACCATGGCCGAATCTAAAGGGACAGGTCTTCCTTGGCGATGAACAGTTTATGCTGCGAATGCAGGCGCTGCTGGAGTCGAACAAGCATGATGTGCAAATACCACAAGCTCAACGTCGCCCGCCACCGCCTGCATTGGCGGAGATAGCGGCGCAAAGCAGCAGGCGTGATGAGGCTATCGTGGCGGCTTATAAAACGGGTGGTTACAGCTATCAGGCGTTGGCGGATCATTTTGGGTTACATTTTACCACTGTGGGTAGAATCGTGAGGCGTGCCAAATGAGCATCTTGCCTGCATATGCCAGAAATCATTTCAGCGCGGGAAGCCCCTGAACAGGCAATCCCAGCGGCGTTTGGATCACGTAAACAAATTTCCAGTCGGAGTAATGTTGTGCTCCAGCAAAAGCCAAATTGTTTTTATCGAAATTCCCCTGTTTTATCGGCGTATCTTCTGACAGGCTGTACACGCCCATAATGCTATTACCCGGCCCGGCAACCAATCCCCAGGTTTTGCTGTTGGTTATCGGGTCGCGGAACAATTTGCGCAGGTAACGTTGCGGTACGAGCTGGCGGTTATCCTGTAGCAGGTTTTCTAGAGACTTGGGGAATTGCTTGCCGCCACCCGGGGATCTTTCATAATAAAGCGTAATAGCCTGACGATACTGATTGCCTATGTAGAGTAGTTCACGTTCTTTTTCTCGCTGTTGGGAGACATGCCAAAGACTCCCTGCCGCTGCAAGCGCGATGCCCATAATGGCGATTGCAAACAGAATGGCCAGATAAGTAAAGCCTTTGTTGAGGTGAACTGGACGAGAATTCTGCATTGTTACCATGTGCTATAGGGGGTGCCGTTGCTGCCATTGCCAACGGCGCCGCTGTGGATATCATAAACACCTTCTTTGGCAGTGTTATCTGTTGATGGTGTGGCTTTGGGTGTGTCAGCGGGTGGCGGGGTGGTTACCCAAGTGGTTGGGCTGTCCGTGATAGGGTCGGGGGGGATTTTGCGCAGGTATTTTTGATCCACCAAATCATCCAGCGTGTCCGGGTAGTGAGCATTGTCGCCGTAATACTTGTCGATGGCGTCGCGCATGATTTCAAGGTCTTGCAGCAGTATGGCTTCCTTGGATTTGTCCAAACTATGAAAATATCGTGGGACAGCAATGCTTAGCAATGTAGCAATAATTGCCATCACTACCAATAGCTCGATTAGGGTAAATCCGTTTTGTGGTTTACGCATAGTTATTACCAATCGCGATAAGCGCTACCGTTAAGCGCGGTGCCAGGCGCCGATGAATAGATGTCATACACGTCTTCGCCTGCTTGCGGATCATCGGCGCTGCTGCTATAGCTGCGCTTGCCCCAGGTAGCTGCAGCACTGGTATGAGGATCGCTGGCAAAAGGATCGCGCGGGATGCGTCGTAGAAAGTAGATTTTGTCTTTCGTTGGGCTCTTGGCATCTTCTACACCTTCTACCAAGCTATCCAGTGTTTTTGGATAGCCAGTATCTGTAGCCGATTTGGTGATGTGGCCCTCATCAACGGCTTTCTTGTACGCGTCTATGCCATCGCGAATTTGTCGTAACGCGTGGTGTAATTCTTGTTCCTTGTTGCGCTGTACAGTCACTTTTGTCAGCGGCATTGCCACCGTGGCAAGCAACGCAACAATTGCCACGGTAATGATCAGTTCGATGAGAGTGAAGCCAGTCTGGCGGGGTGATTTCATTTAGGGTGAAACCGTCGCCGCTGGAGGAAGTGACTCGCTCGATGGCGTGCTGGTGACGGGTGCATCCAATGTGGTTTGACTGACCGAATTTGTCTGGATAACGCCTGCCTTTTCAGGAATGGATGAAGGTGGGGTAATGGGGGGTGGTGCCGTTTGTGGAGCTGGTGTAGCGCTCGGAGCAGCCAGCGGCTGAAACGCAGGTTGTGGTACTGGCTGGGTTTGCGGTGAAATAGTGGCAGGCTGTTGTGTAGGTGGGGTCAACTGCGGGTTATCAATTTTGGGTAATGGTGTGGACAGTGTCGGCGTGAGTCTCAACGATGGCGCGCCGATCGTGGTGTCCGTACCTGAAGTGAATTCCGTAATCTCTGCATCAGGTTTGACCAGATTGCGCACGATATGCGGTGTGATCAGCAGAATGATTTCGGTTTTGGTCTTTTCATCATGGTGCGTGGAGAATAGTCTGCCCAGTAAAGGAATTTCTCCCAGGCCCGGGATTTTGTTGGCACTGGCGCGATCCTCATCGTTAATCAGGCCTGCTAGGGCTTGGGTTTCGCCATCTTTGAGGCGGAGTACCGTGGCAGCGTTGCGGGTGCCCACTTGATATGTCAGCGAACCGTTGGCCCCTTGTATTTCGCGGACGATGTTGCTCACCTCTAGGCCAACTTTCATGCCAACTTCGTTATCCAGATAAATATTGGGCTCTACGTCCAGCTTAAGTCCGATATCAAGGTAGCTGACCGATTGGGAAAGACCGACATTCATTGTGCTGGTGGTGGTGATGACGGGCACTTTTTCACCAATATGAATCTTGGCTTTTTCCCGATTGCGTACACGTATGCGTGGATTAGCCAGCAGACTGGTATCGCTGTTTTCTTTCCTTAAATTAAGCGCGGGATTGGAAATGCCGATCGAACTGGTGGTTAATCCAGCCAGATTAGCCAGGGTGAGCGGGGCGTTGGTCGACGTGGTGTTAACTACGAGCGTGCCGCTGGCGGACGACGTTGTGGTAGCGGGCAATGTGCTCGGGTTAAGTACAGTAAACTGATTGGGGTATTGAATGCCAAGCTCGCTGAGTTTGGAGCGCTTTACTTCCAATATTTCTACGTCCAGAATAACTTCCGGTTCTGCCATATCCTGCGCAGCTATCAATTTTTCAGCGAGTCGGATCACTTCTGGTGTATCGCGCATCATCAGCAAGTTGAGCTTTTCATCGATGAAAATATCCCGGGTCTTGAGCATGGTTTTGATCATGTTCATAGTCTGTTTTACATCTGCGTTGGCAAGATAAAAGCTTTTGACCGTCAGTTCCTGATAATCCTTGAGTTTGGCTGGTGTGTTGGGATAGATCAGGATAGTATTTTCATTCAGTACACGTTTTTCCAGCTGATTGGTCACCAGCAGCAGGTTGATGGCTTCCTCAATGGTCGTATTTTTGACGTACAAAGTGGATTTCAGGTTGGGGCTTACATCCTTATCGAAAATGAAATTGATGTTGGCCGTTCGTGAGATGACTTCGAAGATGGAGCGCATGTTGGCGTCACGAAATTCCAGGGTAATGGGCTTCTTGATGGTGGATTTTAGCGAGTTGGCTGTGGTGCTGGTTTGAGTTTGTTTATCCCTGACTCTTTGTTGCAATGCCTTGGCATCAATCTGATTGGGGTTGTCATTCAGGATGGGTTGCAATAGGCTCAGTGCAGCATCAAAATTGCCGGCTTCGAAGTATTTTTTAGCTTTGGCAATCGCGCTATTCTGCGTTTGGATATTTTTTATATGTGTTAAACCATCGCTGGCGCGTTGGTTAGCGGGTTCGATTTTAAGCACACGCTGATAAGTCGCTTCCGCATCATTATAATTGCCGGCCATTACCAGACTATCCGCCTGCCCCAGCAGGTAATAAATCTGCATTTCGCGCTGACGATGCAGGCTGGTGCGGTATTCCAGATTGTTGGGCTCCGCTTTGGTGGCCGCTTCCAGTTGCGCCAGACCTTCCTCGATGTTGCCATTGCGCAACTGCTGGTTGCCTTCCCGATAAGCTTTTTCTCCTGCGCAGCCGGCTAATTGCGTCATAACAATGATGAGCGCTAGTCCACAGAGTCTATTTATTTTCAGCTTCAATGCGAATCTCCAATGGGCATGCTTTGCTTGATATTAAGCGGTAGATAGGTCAGGGTGAGGGCGGATGCCATAACAGTATCCACGCGATAAGTGCCGTCGATCACATCGCCTGTTTTGATTACGTAATTACGATCCTGTTTGGATAGAAACACCGTAATCGCACCGTCTTCTACTAGCTTGCCGATATAGGTAAACGGCAAGGGTGGCGCAGCGGGCGGAGGGGGTGGGGCTGGCTTAGGTGGAGGCGGCGGCACATACCAGGATTTGCTGGTAAACAGATCGACTATTTTTACTTTGCTGCCGGGTTGGGCACGTCCCAGTTTGGCCAGCTGAATGGCATCCGGCTCGGGCTTTTCTTCTCTGTGCCGTGATGGGGCGGGATGTTTGAACTCGGGAGCCGAGGTTGATGCATCATCATTTGACTCTGCTTGATTGACCCAGTTGACCGCAACCAGCGTCAGTAGCAGGGCTGTAGCGATGATGATCCAGCGAGTTTTTTGCGTCACGGCCATCAGTTATTTCCAAAAAACAACGTCAGTTTGATGCGAGCATCGAGCATGGCTGCGCTGATACTTTCCCGTTTGAAACTGATGTCATCCACAGCCGCAGCAGGTGCTTTTGCCAATATCTCATTGACGAAGTTGCGAATCTGCACATAAGAGCCCTTGATCGGCAAGGTCAGCTGATAGCGGGTAAGCTTGTTCTTCGGGTCGGCAATGTAGCGATATTCAGCCGTTTCCAGTACCAACCCCTGATGTTCGGCTGCTGCGTAGATGCGGGCCAGAACAGCGTTTCTATGATTGGTGGCAGGGAAGAACTGGTAAAATTTTGTCAATTGCGTTGCTGTGTCATTGCTTGCGCTGATGCCGCCTTGTACTAGAGCTTGGTGTGCATGTTGGCGTAACGACATTGATTCCTGTTGTAGCTCGGTGATGCGGGCACGCTCTGGCATCACCGCCGACAGATATATGGTCGCACTGAAAATCAGCAGGCTTAACCCGGTAATGCCCATCCATCCAGCCTGGCTTACCCAATGTTTGACTGTCCATATCCATAAATTCATGGTTGTAAGCCCCAGTTGGCGGTCAACGCAAAATGCACCGGCTTTTCCGGTATTTGCATATTGATTTCGTGATTGAGCAAGACCACGTCGGTTAAGGTTTTGCGCTTTTCTAATTGGGCAATATAGTTGAGCAAGGAGGTAAAGTCTTTTGCCTCTCCGTTTATTTTAACGCTACGCTTGGCTAAATTTGGTTGTATGGCCAGCAACGCGACCTTATCGTTATTGGAAGATTCCAATGCTTTGAACAACTCGCCCCAAGGTAATGCCAGTTGCACTAGTATTTCGTTCGCCTGTTTAGCCTCCTTGATCTGTTCCAGTGTGGGCTGGGTAGTTTCGGGTGTGTCGTTGCCATGTTTTATCTGTTGTTCAAGATGTCCTGCATTTTCCTCAGCCGCCGCCAGCCCTGATTCTACGGATCTGAATTGCAGCACCATGTAAATGGTTACAGCAATGCCCAACAGCAGTAAGGCCACCCCTGTTTTACTGGTCGAGGCGCCGGTCTTCTGATAATCGAGAGCAAGTCGCCGCATGTCAGTGTTCTCCCATTACCAAAGCGTATGTCTGGATGGGAAGACCGAAACGGGGTACGGGTTGCAGTTGCTGTATGACCCAGTCGTTATTGCGCGGCAGCACAAGCTGGGGGTGCTCCGGTGCCAGCAAAAATACTTGGGACGGTTGGTTTTTTATACCGGATAGACATAAATGCCGTTCCAATAGCACAGGAAGCTCAGCTGCAAGATTTTCGTTGCTGATCAAGTGGGTGCTGATAAGCTGCCATGATTGGCGTCCAAGTTGCGCGATGGTCAGTTTGTCATGCTCTACCAGCACGAACCAGGCGGATTCGTTCTGAAAAATGCGGCGGTATTGATTGAAAGCCGGCATCAAATAGGGTTGTACAGATCGCAGCCTTAATTTGTTCGTTACGCAAGCTTGCCTGATACCTTCGAGTAAGGTCTGATTGATGCCGCTGGCGAGTCTGGGCATGCCAATTGCTGTCTGACTGTGGTGCAATATCCAGTTGTTTGCAGCCGGGCCGAATACCTTGCTGAAACGGTGTTTCACGTAAGCATTTTGTTCCTGTTCGCCGTTGATTTCAGTATTCCACGGGATCAGCAGGTAGCGCACAAAATGATTGGACAAGGTCATTATCGCATCGGCATTTTGCCATTTTTCGCGGGATAGTAGTTTGGCGAGTGTATCCAGTGCGGCTTGCCACGTCTCGCCGGATGCAGGCGGGCACGGCTCGATGTGCTGCTCGCGGACATAGGGGCGCAATCCCTTGCCGATTCGGGCCAGAACAATGGCATGCGGGGATACGCCTATGCGCAGTTGGTCACGCCACAAAGGTAACACGGTTGACCTCCTGTAGTGTGGTTTCGCCTCTGGCTACCATGTCCAGCGCCGATTCGCGCAGGAAGCGCGTGCCGTTACGCCGCGCAGCTTCCTTGATGCGCCGGATCGGTTCGCGGGCGACAATCAGTTCGCGGATTTCGTCGTTCAAATTGAGTAATTCCGCGATGGCTTTGCGCCCTTTGAAACCTGATCCTCGGCATAGTCCGCAACCGCGTCCACTACGAAATAGGTAGAGCGATGCCGTTTCTGGTGTGAGCCCAGAATCGGCCAATAATTGCGGGTCTGGCTCATCAGCTGTCATGCAGTGGGGGCAATTAACGCGCACCAGGCGCTGCGCCAGTATGCCGTTCAGCGCGGACACAAAGCTGTATGGATCCACCTCCATATGCAGGAAGCGGCCGATGACGTCGAGGCTGCTGTTGGCATGCACGGTCGTGAATACCAGATGCCCGGTGAGCGCGGCTTGCACGGCAATCTGCGCGGTTTCCGGGTCGCGTATCTCGCCAACCATGATCTTGTCCGGGTCATGACGCAGGATAGAGCGCAAACCACGGGCAAACGTCAGTCCTTTTTTCTCATTCACCGGGATCTGCAATACCCCGGCGAGCTGGTACTCAACCGGGTCTTCAATGGTGATGATTTTATCCAGACCATGATTGATCTCGGAGATCGCGGCGTACAGGGTGGTGGTTTTGCCGCTACCGGTAGGCCCGGTCACCAGCACCATGCCATAAGGCTCATTGTAGAGTCGGCGCATTTGGGTGATGGTGGTTTCGTCCAGACCGAGGTAATCCAGGCGCAAGCCCTTGACCTGATCGGCCAATGCCTGCTTGTCCAGTATGCGCAGCACGGCATCTTCGCCAAAGATACTCGGCATGATGGAGACGCGGAAATCAATTTCCCGGCCCTGCATTGATATTTTGAAGCGGCCATCCTGCGGAATCCGGCGTTCGGCAATATCCAGTTCCGACATGACCTTGATCCGCGACAGGACCTGATCTGCCTGATCCAGTCCTTGTGCCGCGCCAATTGAGGACAACACGCCGTCTATACGATATTTGATAGCCAGTCCGTTATGTGTGGTTTCCAGATGAATATCGCTGGCGTTGATCTTGAGCGCGTCGTAAAGAGTGGAATGCACCAGCTTGACTATCGGGCTGGTGTCTTCGCTGATGGATTTGAGCGAGAGATTTTCTATGCCTGTGGTCGGGGTATTTTCCTGTTGCTCGCCGCCCAGCATTTTTTCCATGGCGTGTACGGATTCTTCATGGCGTGCCAGGTAAGCCGTAATATCACCATGCTGTGCCAATTGCCAGAAGAACGGCTGCGAGAATTGTTCAACCGCCCAGTTTTGCAGATCCTCGGAGAAAGGGTCGGAAAATACCAGTGTTAACTTGTTGTCCTGATCGCGAAAAGCAATGCATTCTTTTTGTAATGCCAGCGCAAACGGCAGCATATCGAAAGCTGCTGACCACTGGTGCAAATCCTGCATGCTGGCAACCGGATAGTGCAGGGTGCGTCCTAAACAGGCAACGAAATCCTGAGGCGATAGCACCAGTTTTTCTTCCAGTATGTCCAGCATACGGCGCTTACCCTGTGCAGCTCCCGCCCGCGCTTCGCGCAGCAAGGCGGCAGAAATACTGTGAACGCCTGCTTCAGCAGTTGCAGCAGTATCGGTATGCTGCCTCACTGTATGCTCCCCGCCAACTCAAATATAGGCATGTACATCAGCACCACTATCATCCCGATGATCATCCCGATGACTGTCATTAACAGCGGTTCGAACAATTTGGTAAACCATTCCACCCAGCGTGCCATTTCCTCATCGTAAAAAGCGGCAATGCGTTCCATCATCTCGCCCATGTTGCCGGTGCGTTCACCTACGCGCAACATGCGTAGCGAGACCGGCGTCGTTAGTGCGTATGCATCCATGGCGGCAGACAAGGGGCGGCCTTCGCGCACCACTGTAATGGCGTGTTGCAAGCTTGCACGCAGTGCAGGTGCTAACAGGCCCGTTACCATCTCCAGCGCGGTAATGGCAGGGATGCCGCCGCGCAACAGCATGCCTACGGTGCGGTAAAACCGTGCCAGTTGATAAACTTTCATGCGCTCGCCTATCACCGGAATCTGCCACAGTTGTTCACCCACCCAGCGTTTGGTGGCGGTGCGGGTCACCGCGTAAAACAGCAATGCGAGTGTACTTATGGCCCCGATTAGCATGCCACTGCCATGCGCTTCCAGCAGATGTCCCCATTTAATCAGCATTTGCGACATCCAAGGCAGGTCGCCCCCCATGTCTTCGTAGATATGGCTGAATTTCGGAACTACATAAACCATCAGGAACAGCGTTACCAACCCGCCCACCGCCATCAATACCACTGGGTAGATAGAAGCGTTCACCAGCTTCTTACGTACCACATCCAGTTGCGACTGGTAGGCTACATAACGTGTAATTGCTTCGCTCAGTCCCCCGGTCTTTTCGCTGGCGCGTACCGTGGAAACATACAGTGGCGGGAATGCTTCAGGGAATTGTTGCAAAGCCGCTGAAAACGTCTGACCTTCGTATAAGGTTTGAATTAGTCGGTCGAGCAGCTTGCGCGTTTCCGTGCGTTGCTCTTTTTCGGCAAGTGTTTCTACTGCTTCTACCAGATTAAGACCTGCATCCAGCAAAGCCAGTAATTCCTGACTGAATAACACCAGCGGAAAACGACCGCCACTGTTGGCAAAGAAGCCGGGTAGCGCCAGCTTTCGCTGAATGGTAAGAATAGTGAGACCCTGGCTTTCAGCCTGATGTCTGGCTTCGTTCTCGCTGGCAGCATCGAGCGACAGGGCAATCACGCTACCCTCATTCTGCAATGCCTTGATTTCATAACGCACGATGCTTACCAGTTGGTAATGTCGATGTTATCCCCGCTGCCGCCGGGTTGGCCATCTTTGCCGTAAGAGTACAGGTCATATTCACTGTGCTCGCCGGGCTGTTTGTACTGATAAGGTTTTCCCCAAGGGTCGAGTGGCACATTTTTCTGCATATACGGGCCTTCCCATTTTGGCTCGTTGGAAGGGCGCGCATTCAGCGCAGCCAGTCCCTGTTCTGTATTAGGATAGTGCCCGGTATCCAGGCGGTATTGGTCCAGTGCTTTGCCTAGTCCATCCAGTTGCGCCCGTGCGGATTTCACCTCGGATTTCCCGATTTGCGCAAAATACTTGGGCCCCACATAACCTGCCAGTAGACCAATGATGACCATGACGACCAATAATTCAAGCAGGGTAAAACCCGACATGTTGCTGCTACGTGAGTGTTTCAAGTGGAGCTCCCGCTTAGTTGGTTGTCGCAGTAATTCATGATTAATATCACGATTTTTATTTTTTATAATGATATCAGTGAAATATTATATTTTTAGTCGTTGTGTCGTAGACGCATTCAAAAATCATAAGATTGTGAACACCTTTAATCCGTTGTCATCCCATTTTTTTCACAAAAATTTAATTAAAAAAATTAATCGCTAGAAATTTATAATAATAATTTGGTGTATTATGCCGTAAGACAAACACCGTGTCTAAAATTACTGGATTGGTTTGTTGTTATTACGTAATCCGCTGTAATTTTTTAAAACTTTGGGGACGTAAAGCATAGTTTCGGTATAAGGGGGAATCTGGTTGCCATAGCGCATAACGGCGTTTTCGCCGGCGTTGTAGGCTGCCAGCGTCAAATTCAGATCATTGTTGAATAAACGCATCAAATCCCGTAAGTATTGCGCGCCTGCCTGAATATTCTGTGCCGGATCGTAAGCGTCGGAAATGCCGTAACGTTTAGCTGTGGCAGGCATTAACTGCATGAGCCCGATTGCCCCTTTAGGCGATTTGGCCAAAGGATTGTAGCCGGATTCTGCAGAGATTACGGCATGTAACAAAGCGGGCTCTAGCTGATAGGCTTTTGCTGCACTCGCCACCAGTGGCGCATAACGCTGCTGTTTTATGGGTTGAATGTGCGAAGCAAATGATGCAGGGGCAGCCTCGTTTGGGGGCGTTTTTAATACAGATCGATAACGTGGATCATCGGGAATGTTGCTGAAATGCAAACCGCCGTTTTCGTCTGTATAGCTGTAAATATCCGCCCAAGCCGTGTGGACGGCATAGGGTTGAATAATAAGCAGCAACAGAATAAGTGCACGGATAGGCATCATGATTGAGTGTGATGCTAAGGTAATAGTTTTACTGGTGCAACCATGTTCCCATTTTTTAATAAATAAATGGTAAATAAGAGACGATTAATGATATCCGTATTGATGTGCGTTAGATAAAAATCAAATGACAATTGAGTCTGGCGAATGGAACATATGCCTGATGATAATTTATAAATTGGTAATATTTTTGAGTCAGACTGGCGTAGTTATTTTCATTCTTTCTTAATAGAAGACTTTGATGATTTGATTATGATTGAAGATCGCTTAATTGAGAAATTATCGGAAGGAAATGAAGTTGATGGCCACGATATTGGTGCAGAAGAGATTAATATTTTTATTCGAACTGATAATACCAAAAAGACCTTCAGCGAAATAAAATCCATTCTTGGCGATGGAGTTTATTGGACTGATGTCCGAGTGGCATATCGTGAAGTTGCGAAAAGTGAATATATTATCCTTTGGCCACAGAGCTTAACTAAGTTTGCAGTGAAATAAAATGAAGTGAGAGAGTAGATGGAAATCTCTGGGACAGGTCTAGCTATGTAGCATTTCGCGAAGCGCGGTTATCAAAATTTGGATTTACTGATAATTTGAAATTTGTGGACAATGTTGAGTAGGTTACTGGGAGTAGAGTAGGGCGTATAGACTGTCAGACTTAATAAACAGCCTGCATTTGATAGGCATAAAAGTGAAAAGTTGGGGTAAAGCAATGAACAACATATTGAGTGGCGGGGATGAGCATATTTTGAATGATCGCGTGCAGGCGATACTGCTGTTTGCTTTGTCGTTATTTTTATTATGTATATCTAATGTTTCACAAGCCGTATGTATGTGCTCTGTTTACTCGAGTTCGGGTAGCTATTTTAACGGTTGTGTTCTGAGTTCTGGCGGGATATACCCATCAAATTCAATTTGTTCCAATAATATGGCCGATTATGCGTCATGGTGTGCTGCGGGTACTCCTCAGAATGGTTTGTTGTTTTATTGTGGTTTTTATTATGGCCTGCCTTGTTACCCGGTAGCGGGCCCCGATACTGATACTACATGTAATGCAGAGGTGCTCCCCCCCACCCCGATAAAAAATACAGGTGCTTCTGTTAGCAATACCCTTGGAGACGGTTCCTGTCCATTGTGTAACGGCAGCGACCCGATTAATGGGGCGACTGGTAACGAATTTCTGCAACAAATTGATTATGCTAGTGCTAATGGACAGTTGGCGTTTGAGCGAACCTATAACAGTGCACAAAGCATTTCATCAACCCCTTTGATCACCTCTGTGGGCATTGGTTGGCAACATACTTTTAATCGAGCGGTATATTTGGCAACAGCTACAACGGCCATCGTTACGCGCGCCGACGGGAAAGTGTATTCCTTTACTCTGATCAATGGCGTGTGGACGGCTGATGCGGACATTGTTGATTCCTTGGTGCAACTTACTGGTAGCAATACTAGTTGGCAATACACCACGGCAGATCATAGCGTTGAGCTTTACAATAACGGTGGTAAATTGCTCTCCATCACCAAGGTTAGTGGCTACGCTCAAACGCTCACATATAGTGACGGCACTGCTGGTGTTAATGGTGGCTACGTGATTAATTCTAATGGTACACCCACCACCACGGTTCTTCCTGTCGGTTTGTTGATTCAAGTAACAGACAGTGCCGGACACAGTCTGCAATTCGGCTATAATAATCTTAGCCAACTCGTCAAGATGGTCGATTCTGCTGGAGGTATGTATCTCTATGATTATAGCGGTAGCTGGAACCTTACTTCGGTTACATATCCTGACGGCAATACTCGTAGCTATGGCTATGGAAATACTAGTTTCCCTTATGCTTTAACTAGCCTGATCGACGAGAACGGCAATAAGTTTGCTTCTTGGTCTTATGATACCTATGGTCGGGCCATCTCCAGCCAAATGGCCGGAGATGTGGAGAAATACAGCTTTGCCTATACCACTGACAGTTCCGGCAATTCAGTTTCGACCATCATCACTGATCCGCTTAACACTTCTCGTATCTGGAATTTTACCACTGTCCTCGGCGTGACCAAGAATGCAACGGTGTCGCAACCCTGTTCTGTTTGCGGCAATATAGCAAAAGCCCTGAGCTACGACGCCAACGGCAACATCGCTTCACGCACCGACTTCAACGGCGTCGTCACCACCTATACCTA
>NZ_BHGL01000015.1 GCF_003864975.1 Sulfuriferula thiophila | reverse complement strand
GTTCGACCTTGATATCTCATTTGGTTCACGGCATGATGCGGTTATGGATATACTTTTTATACAGCTTCGTTAGGCATATCATGGAACTCGACAACAACGCTCTCACCTCAGCTTGCTTTGAAGTGGCCCGCTCAATTCGATGGAAGGACAATCAAGTTGATGAAGTCCTTGCGAAAGCATATGTTGAGCTTTACTTTAACGTGGCCATCCAACACGAGGAATACCTCACCGGCCAAGGTCGCGATCCCAACATCATTGTTCGTGCGGTGCGCTATATCGCGCACAAACATTCCATTCCTCCAATGGAAGGCGATATTAAGGAGTTCTCTTCAATGCTTGATATTCTGATAGAGCTAGCTTGCCCAAATTCAGTAGTCGATCAAAACCAAGAACTCTTCTTCAAGGACATTGAGGAAGGTATTCAAGTAGCACGGAGCGACTATGCCTAACCCTACGCTCAAGCGGGACTGCGCAAAAGCGCGCAGCCCCTTAGCTTCACGTTAGATAATGAGCTTTCAAAACCTAAAAGCCCACTTTTTGCCCGATAATAAAAATCGGCAACTTTTCCCATTTTTTGTTGCTTGGGTTATTGGGCTTATTGGAGTCGGGATGGGTTTTCTAGCATCTGCGCTTTCATGGCGTCTGCTAGCTATTATTTCATTTGTAATAGTGGTGGGTGCAGTACTATTTGGTTTTGGTTGGGTTCTCTGGTTGAGTTACTCGCTTATTTTCCGTAATGGTTGGCGAAAAAATCACCAAGAATATCTTGATGAACTTAACAAGCTTAAGGCAAAGCAGCCATGGGAATGAACGTCGGCTCTAACTTAGCAGTCAAGCGGGACTGGCCGTTAAGCAGCTTCGGTTTGGCTTATGGTATTGTTTTGCTTTTAGGGCTACGTTGTGTTTCAGACGCGGCCAGCCCCTTACTTTTACGTTGGGCATCTCAATGAATTTCTCAGGCCGAAGTCAAACGAAATGGGTCGCGTTAGTCGGAACCATATTATTTTTCGCTTTGGCTTTCGTTTTTGCCATGCTGATGTATGGACTTACCTCTTTGCCGTGGGGTAATTGGCACGCAATTATTAATGTTGGTCTTTTATTCGCGGTGCTCGGGGCTTTCTATGGTGCTATCGCGGCTCTAGACTCATCTTCTGGCATGTCTTCGTCTGACAGACCAATGCTCCGTACTATCCTTTGCGGAGCCCTTGGGGCTGCGGCTGTTCTACTGCTGCAGGCGTGGCCACCACAGACATTCAATGTCATCGGGCCAACCATCGGTTTTCTCATCGGCGCACCACTTGGCTGGTTGGGGTGGCAGTGGGCGAAATACGTGGATTTCTAATGCCAATCCAAATGCCCAACCCATCATTCAAGCGGGACGCGCTAAAGCGCGCCCCTTAATTCAAACGTTAGGCATATCATGGAACTCGACAACAACGCTCTCACCTCAGCTTGCTTTGAAGTGGCCCGCTCAATTCGATGGAAGGACAATCAAGTTGATGAAGTCCTTGCGAAAGCATATGTTGAGCTTTACTTTAACGTGGCCATCCAACACGAGGAATACCTCACCGGCCAAGGTCGCGATCCCAACATCATTGTTCGTGCGGTGCGCTATATCGCGCACAAACATTCCATTCCTCCAATGGAAGGCGATATTAAGGAGTTCTCTTCAATGCTTGATATTCTGATAGAGCTAGCTTGCCCAAATTCAGTAGTCGATCAAAACCAAGAACTCTTCTTCAAGGACATTGAGGAAGGTATTCAAGTAGCACGGAGCGACTATGCCTAACCCTACGCTCAAGCGGGACTGCGCAAAAGCGCGCAGCCCCTTAGCTTCACGTTGACGCTGTAGAAAAACCCCTTTTTCACTGATTTTCGGACGCAATTTTCCCACCCGAATCGTTTCTGTTC
>NZ_BHGL01000014.1 GCF_003864975.1 Sulfuriferula thiophila | reverse complement strand
ATCTCAAAACCGCTGCTGTAAATACCCACACTTATCGATTGTTTAGTTGTTAAAGAGCGATGTTGCTTGGTTGCCAGCGCTTCGTTTTACGCACCACCTTTCGGTTATGCTTGCTTCGCTGCGCTAACAACGAGGTGCGAATTATACTCACCTAAAATCATTTGTAAAGCTTTATTTACATAACCAGACAATTAACTTTAAAATACACTTTTAATTACCTGATTATATTGCTGAATTCTTCCGGTAACTCGTTACCAGTTGCGCTCAACGAGATGCGAATTATACAGCCTGCAATGCTGCCGTCAAGGGTTTTCTTCGCTTAATTTTCAATTTTCTTATTTGATCACTACTTTTGCATATTTCCGTTTACCCACCTGCAGTACGATTTCACTACCGGCCGTCAACACCAACGCCTTATCACTCACCTTGTCACCGCCCAGCTTCACTCCGCCCTGCTCTATCATCCGTAGCGCGTCTGAGGTACTGGTTGTCAGACCCGCCTGCTTTAATACCTGAGCGATTGGCAATCCACCGTTTACACTTTCTAACGTCACCGTCTCGATGTCATCCGGTATACCCCCCTGACGGAACCTCGATTCAAAATCAACTAGCGCCTGCTTAGCCGCCACCGCATTATGAAAGCGCGAAATTATTTCTTGCGCAAATCGCACTTTAATATCACGTGGGTTTGTACCCGCAGCAACAGCAGCCTTCCATTCAGCGATGGTGGCAAGCGATGCCGACGAGAGCAATTCTATATAACGCCACATCAATCCATCGGAAATTGACATTATTTTGCCAAATATTTCTCCTGGCGCATCAGTGATACCAATATAGTTACCCAATGACTTGGACATCTTATTAATACCATCCGTACCTTCTAATAGAGGCATGGTTAGTATGCATTGCGGAGTTTGCCCATAATGCTTCTGTAATTCGCGTCCCATCAGCAAATTAAATTTCTGGTCCGTCCCGCCGAGTTCCAAATCCGCCTTCAATGCCACAGAATCGTAACCCTGCACTAGTGGATATAAAAATTCATGTATGGCTATCGGTTGATTGTTCTTATAACGCTTACTGAAATCATCGCGTTCCAGCATGCGTGCCACAGTATGTGTAGCAGCCAGCTTAACCACACCCGCCGATCCCAATTGATCCATCCAGGTAGAGTTGAATACCACCTCAGTCTGATCAGGATCCAGAATTTTAAAAACCTGCTCTGTATACGACTTGGCATTTTCCAGAACTTGCTCACGGGTCAGTGGAGGTCGAGTCGTATTCTTGCCGGTTGGATCACCGATCATGCCAGTAAAATCGCCAATTAAAAACAGTGCGTGATGACCCAAATCCTGCAACTGGCGCATTTTATTTAACAATACCGTATGACCAAGATGCAAATCCGGCGCGGTAGGATCGAATCCAGCCTTCACACGCAGCTTTTTACCTGTCTTTAATTTTTCAACAAGTTCTTTCTCAACTATTAATTCATCGCAGCCCCGCTTAATAATCTGCAACGCCTCTTCTACCGCAAAATCCGTCATCACGACCTCACCACTATATACGCACAAAACCCCATAAAAACCGCCACCTGAAAAATTCAGGCTTTTCCTAATCGAAACATTCTGTTAAGCTCGCTCATTGAATCGAGCAATAAGGACAGGTGGCATGCAAAAAACCGAACTAAAGACCAGTATTTTAACGCATAGCGAGCGCTTACATGCGCGAAAAATTCGTTTACGCTGGTTGATTGCCATTTCAAGCTTACCCTTATTTGGCATGGTAACCGCTTTTGGTATTGCCCCGCAAACCGATACCGCACAAGTAACAATTCAGACTGTTGTTGAAAATCTGCCTGCGCCAGCATCTCTGACACAAGCCGATTCACAGGACGTTGTTACTAACTATTGGCGTGATGAACGCATTGAACGCGGCGACACCGTCGCCAGCATCTTGCAACGACTTGGTGTAAATGACGAGCAGATTGCGCTCTTCCTAAAAGCGCCTGAAGCAACACGGGCACTGATACAAATCAAATCAGGTAAACGTATCCAGGCTCAGGTTACCGACACTGGCAACCTGGTCTGGCTGCGCAACATCGCTGCTGATGGCACCATGCTAGAAATAAGCGCCGATGCAGGCACATTCAAAACTGCCCAGCAAGCCGCACAACTTGAGTCGCATACAGTCATGAAATCTGGCGAAATTCGCAACTCATTATTCGGCGCTACGGATGCTGCAGGCATACCTGACAGTGTTGCCACTCAAATGGCCGAGATTTTCTCAACCGATATTGATTTCCATCAGGATTTACGACGCGGCGATCGCTTCAATGTTGTTTATGAAGTTTTTTCTCATAACGGCGTTCCGGTCATGACCGGTCGTGTCGTTGCAGCGGAATTCACCAATGCCGGACACACCTATCGCGCCGTATTCTCTGACGTCGCTAACAGCAAAGGTGAATACTATAGCCCCGACGGCAAACCACTGAAGAAAGCCTTTTTGCGCTCCCCGCTTGCGTTCTCCCGGATTAGCTCCGGTTTCGAGATGCGTTTCCACCCGATTCTGAAGCAATGGCGCCAGCATAAAGGTATTGATTACGCTGCGCCAACCGGCACTAAAGTAATGGCCATTGCTGATGCTACGGTCGAGTTCGTTGGGCAACAGAGCGGCTATGGCAACTTTATCGTACTGAAACACAACGGCAACTATAGCACCGCGTACGGTCACTTATCCGCGTTTGCCAAAGGCCTGCATAAAGGTGAAAAAATCAGCCAGGGTGATTTAATCGGCTATGTCGGCATGACAGGGTGGGCAACAGGACCGCACCTGCATTACGAATTCCGTATTGCTGGTGTCGCAACCAATCCGCTCACAGCAAATATCCCAACCGCATATCCAATCGCAACTCAATTTATGCCAAAATTCAGGCAAGAAACGCAACCTCTGGTAGCGCAACTGAACCTGCTGGATGGCACCAACCTGGTTGCTATGGAATAAGCAGCAAGCCTTGTCCGATAGAGCTTATATTATCGGGCTAATGTCCGGCACCAGCCTGGACGGTATCGATGCGGCAATGATCGCATTCGATACCGAACACCCAACCGGCGTTTTAATTGGCAAGCAATTTCAGGAATACCCGCCTTTACTTCGTCAACAAATCCTTGAGCTGCATGACAGCAGCAGCGACGAACTGCACCGCGCTTCCTTAATCGCCAATGAACTGGCTGATCGCTACGCAGACACCACCAACCGCCTTATTACCAACACCAGCATCACACCTACAGCTATTGCGTGCCACGGGCAAACCATACGCCATCGGCCAGATGCCGGATATACCATACAATTAGTCAACGGTTCGAGACTTGCCGAACGTACGCATACCATGGTGATTACCGATTTTCGTAATCGTGACATTGCCGCTGGCGGACAAGGAGCACCGCTCGTTCCGGCTTTCCACGTTGCTGCATTTCGCCATCCACAACAACACCGCGTCATCGTCAATATTGGTGGTATTGCCAACCTTACTGACATACCATCCACCGGTAAAGTCATAGGATTTGACTGCGGGCCAGGGAATGCATTATTAGATGCCTGGTGCCTGCAACACACCGGTCAAGCTTATGACGATAACGGGGCATGGGGCAGCCAAGGCAAAGCCATTCCTGAGCTATTAGCCAAGTACCTGAGCCACCCATACTTTCAGTTACCCGCACCTAAAAGCGCGGGACGCGAGCAGTTCAATCTGGCCTGGGTAAACAGTCAGTTACAAGGCCATGAATCACCTCAGGACGTACAAGCCACGTTGCTACAGCTCACCGCCTTAAGCGTAGCAGATGCTATTAACCGGCATTGCGCTTTAGCGAGCGAAATTTATATTTGTGGAGGTGGCGCGCACAATGGCGCACTAATTAGCGCGCTACGCACGCACCTGCCTCAACAACGCATCGAACTCACCGACAAACTCGGCATTGATGCAGACTGGCTGGAAGCGCATGCATTTGCATGGCTGGGCTGGCAAACACTGCAGGGGTTGCCGGGCAATCTGACCGATGCTACCGGCGCTGCTCACCCATGCATACTCGGTGCGATTTATCCCGCATAAAAAAAGGAGGCCGAAGCCTCCTTTTTAACTCATGCACTTAACTACTTATGCAGAGAAAGATGAACCGCAACCACACGTAGAAGTCGCGTTAGGGTTTTTAATCACAAACTGCGCACCTTCCAGACCTTCTTGATAATCAATTTCAGCGCCAGCCAGATACTGGTAGCTCATTGGATCAATCAACAAAGTAACACCATTCTTAACCATGCTGGTGTCATCTTCATTCACAACTTCATCAAATGTGAAGCCGTACTGAAAACCTGAACATCCGCCACCGCTCACAAATACACGCAGTTTCAAATCGGTATTGCCTTCTTCTTCAATCAACTGCGCTACTTTATTCGCAGCATTGTCAGTAAATACCAGCACCGACGGCATTTCAGTCATTGCATTCATAACATACTCCTTGTAAACCAGAAATTTAGTCGTTCATTATGTACACGGGATTACTCCACGTCAAGGCAGCAATCCAATTAGTTCCAACCCCATCGTCTCAGGCAAGCCAAACATGATATTCATATTTTGCACAGCCTGACCGGATGCACCCTTCACCAGATTATCGATCACGGACAGAATGACGACCACATCACCACCCTGTGGGCGATGCCATGCAATTCGACATGTATTTGCTCCGCGCACGGAGCGAGTTTCTGGATGCGAACCGGCCGGCAACACATCCACAAAAGGCTCATCAGCGTAACGCGATTCAAATACTGATTGCAAATCAATATCTTTGACAACACGCGCATATAAAGTTGCATGTATACCGCGAATTAACGGTGTCAAATGCGGTACGAACGTCAAGCCTACCGACTCGCCCGAAAATTGCGACAAACCCTGACTGATCTCCGGCAGATGTCTGTGACCTGATGCGCCATACGCTTTAAAGTTATCTGCCGCCTCTGGGAATAACGCATGTACCTCAGCTTTACGCCCTGCACCACTTACCCCGGATTTAGCATCTGCAATCAGGTGTTGAGGATCAATCAGCCCCGCTTCTAACAGCGGCAGGAAACCCAGTTGCACTGCTGTCGGATAGCATCCAGGATTCGCCACCAGACGCGCAGATTTAATCTGCTCGCGATTTACTTCCGGCAAACCATAAATAGCCTCAGCCACCAACTCAGGGCACGCATGCTCCATGCCATACCACTTTTGCCATACAGCGAGATCCTTGATGCGAAAATCCGCAGCCAGATCGATCACACGCACACCGGCTGTCAATAGTTCACGGGCTTGCTGCATGGCTATGCCATTGGGTGTGGCAAAGAACACCACATCACAGTTTTCCAACCCCGCTTGCTGCGGATCACAGAAAGCCAGATCAACGTGCCCACGCAAATTAGGAAACATTTCTGCAACTGGCATGCCCGCTTCTTTACGTGAAGTAATCGCAGTCAGACTCACCTGCGGATGCCGCGCCAATAAGCGCAGTAACTCCACACCCGTATAACCGGTTCCGCCAACAATACCAACTTTAATCATCATTAATTCTCTACAAACAAGATAACGCTATCATAACCCACAGACAACAAAAAAGCCGCCCAGTTCTGGGCGGCTTTTTTGACGATGCAAATAATTAACGCTTGGAGAACTGTTTAGCGCGGCGAGCTTTACGCAGACCGACTTTCTTACGTTCAACCACACGCGCATCACGTGTAACCAGACCAGCTTTCTTGAGAGGTGATTTCAATTCCAAATCAAATTCAATCAAAGCACGGGTGATACCGTGACGAATTGCACCAGCTTGACCAGACTCACCGCCACCATGTACGTTTACCATGATATCGAATGCAGCCAGATTGCTAGTCAACTCTAAAGGCTGACGTACAATCATGCGACCGGTTTCACGAGAAAAATACTCGTCAACCGGCTTTTCATTCACAACGATGTTACCGCTACCCGCTTTAATGAAAACACGAGCAACAGCGTTTTTGCGACGGCCAGTGCCGTAATAGTAATTTCCGATCATGGCTTATCCTCTGATTTCCAGGGCTTTAGGCTGTTGTGCAGCATGCGGGTGAGTTGCACCTGCATAGCACTTCAGCTTTTTAATCATTGCATAGCCCAATGGGCCTTTAGGCAACATGCCTTTAACTGCTTTTTCTAATACACGACCAGGGAAACGCGCTTGCATTTTAGCAAAGCTGGTTTCATAGATACCACCAGGGTAACCAGTATGGCGGTAGTATTTTTTATCTTCCGCTTTATTTCCGGTAACTTTCAGTTTCTCAACGTTTACAACGACGATAAAGTCGCCAGTATCGACGTGAGGTGTAAATTCTGGCTTATGTTTGCCGCGTAAAATGCGTGCAACTTCGGCTGCGACGTGACCCAGCACTTTGTCTGTCGCGTCAACGACAAACCACTCGCGTGTAACTTCATGCGCTTTAGCGGAGAAGGTGCTCATTGCGGAAAAGGTGTTCATTCGAAACCCCTACAAATTCTTAAACAAGGAAAGCCGAGCATATTAATTCAAATATTCGCCCATGTCAAACATCAGCTACAATATTTGTTTTTTCCTAGATACTGCCAATGTCTTGGTTTATCACAGTTTTTGCCAGCGCGTTATTGTTGCCACCCCTCAGCCTCATCCTGCTGGGAGCCGGCGGATTATACCTGCTTTCTTCCCGCCAGCGCTTGGGTAAATGGCTGATCGCGCTTGCACTCACCCTGCTATGCGGCTTATCCATGCCCATCCTGTCCGATCACCTGCTAGCCCAGTTTGAACATTATCCGGCGCTTGACCTGTCCCGCTTGCCCCAGGCTGATGCTATCGTCATTCTGGGCGCGGGCAGCTATTCTGATGCGCCTGAATACGGCGGCGACACTGTCAGTCGCTACGCGCTGGAACGACTGCGGTATGGCGCACGACTGCAGCGTGCCAGTCATTTACCCATTGTGGTAACTGGTGGCAATCCGGCTGGAGGTACACCCGAGGCTTACCTGATGCGAGATGCGCTCATGCAGGATTTCAACGTACCGGCAAGCAGGCTGGAAGCGGACTCTGACACCACATGGGAAAACGCTCGCAATACTCGCGCAATCCTGCCGCACACCATCAAGAAAATTTACCTGGTCACCCATGCATGGCATTTACCTCGTGCCATCTATGCTTTTGAACGCGCCGGATTCGAGGTTATCCCTGCGGGCACGGCGTATAGTCTGGCACGTCACATCAGCCCTCTGGACTTCATCCCGCAACCACGCGGCCTCACCAACAGTTATTTTGCCATTCATGAAGGAATTGGACTTATCTGGTACCGCTTAAAAGGTTAAAATCACTTACATCATTTCACCTATGGAGCATTACATGAAAGCACGTATCAAATGGATAGAGGGTGTCGCGTTTCTGGGCGAAACAGGGAGTGGCCACGGCGTGGTTATGGATGGTGCTGTAGAAGGCGGCGGTCGCAATCTGGGCCCGCGTCCGATGGAAATGCTGCTGCTTGGCGCTGGCGGCTGCACTTCCTATGATGTGGTGAGTATTTTGAAGAAAGCACGCGCCGATATTACCGACTGCGTGGCCGAAATTGAAGCTGAACGCGCTGACACCGACCCCAAGGTATTTACTAAAATACACTTGCACTTCATTGTCAGTGGCCGCAACCTCAAGCCGGAACAAGTGGAACGTGCGATTAATCTGTCTGCAGAAAAATACTGCTCGGCATCCATCATGCTGGGGAAAACTGCTGACATTACTCACGACTTTGAGATCGTCGAAGTTTAAATTGCAGCACGCTGCAGCGACTGCCGCAGCGTGTACTTAACCTGACTCAGACCGGGTAGCAACGCACCGAGTAAACCGAATCGGCCTTGATGATATCAAACAGGCGATCAATATTTGGGTGCTTGCCAGGGTTCTGGCGCGCATCTTCAGTATGTTCCGCGAACAGCTCCAGCGCTTCCTGCGCGGCTTTCTGACCAATACCACCCCATTTCAAGGCCGCATGGTAATACACACGGAATGAGCCACTGCTACCGGGCTTGTTCTCAATCATGCCGCTCACATTACCCATCTCATCAAACAATTTCATTGAACCAAACTGATCAACGTTTTCGAGCGTTGCAAGATTTTCTGCAAAAGTAGCCATGGTGCTTTATACCTTCAATCCAAAATTTAAGGCGTTCATTATACCCAATAAGCGGTTTTCGTCATCACTTTGGACATTAGCTGCATTACCCCTTGAACGGGCATGGGTAAAGCCTCGCCGCCATGCGCCAGTGCCGTTTCGGCATGCCTGGCTTCGTCAATCTGCATTTGCGCTACGACTGCACGACTTTTTGCATCCGCCTCCGGCAATTCAGTCAAATGCGATGCGAGATGCGCACCTACCTGACGTTCAGTTTCTGCGAGAAAGCCCAGATTCCATTTATCACCCAACGCCCCCGCTGCCATACCTATCGCCAGCGAGCTCGCATACCACACCGGATTCAGCAGGCTTTTGCGACCACCCAACGCATTAATGCGCGCCTCGCACCAGGCCAGATGCTCAGTTTCTTCCTGCGCCGCTTCTGCCAGCGCCGTTTTCGCAGCCGGATTACGCGCCGTGAGCGCCTGCCCCTGGTAAAGCGCCTGTGCGCACACCTCACCTACGTGATTAATCCGCATCAAACCTGCGGCATGCTTCTTTTCGGCTTCACCCAGCTCCGCATCAGGCAAATCTTTGCCCGGCAACGGTCGCACACTGTGTGCGGGTGTCAACACGGTACGCAAACCGTTATCCAACGCAATAATCAATGCATCCAGATTCATACTCACCTCTAAAAATTTGTTCTGCTGTGCTTTGCACCCACATTCAGGAGCTCGCCCATAGCCATGTTGCTACCGCAACACCGAATACGCAACCGCGTTCTCGTAGCCGCCGCGTGTTTAATTTTTTCTAGCGCGCTCATTTGTGCAAGAATAACGCGATTCAGCCGAATATGAAACCAGCCTTAGCCATGCAAAAATTTCTCTACCTGCTCCTGTTGTTATGGAATGCTGCGCAAGCCTCCTCGCTGCCGCCCACGGTAACGACCGCATTACAACAAGCCGGGATTCCGTTGCAACACGTTGGTATCGTGGTCTGGGACAGCAACCAGAACGAACCTCAACTCAGCATCAATGCCACACGCTCATTCAATCCGGCATCGACCATGAAGCTGGTCACCAGTTATACCGCACTAGGTCTGCTTGGCCCCGCCTATACCTGGCCGACCGAGATCAGCACGGACGGCATCCTGCATGACGGCATCCTCGACGGTAACCTGTACATCAAAGGTTACGGTGATCCCAGCCTCAACATTGAACGCTTCTGGCAACTCCTCCACCAATTGCGCCTGCATGGTCTGCACCAGATCAATGGCGAGCTGATTCTCGACCAGAGTTATTTCCAGCCAGCACCTGCCAGCGCTTTTGACGACCAGCCACGCCGCGCCTATAACGCGCAGCCGGCTGCGCTGATGGTCAATTTCAACAGCACAGCCATTGATATTAGCGTCCATGACAATCGTATCGAGATCAACGCAGAACCGCTACCTATCAACGCCAAACTCATTAATCGCGTTAGCCTCAGCACTGCCGCTTGCACTGAATGGCTCGATCAGATCCATAGCGAGTGGCGGGCAGATAGTCAGCAATTAATTATCAGCGGTGAATATCCCGCCAGCTGCAGTGAGAAAGCATTTGCCGTCACCCTCGGCGATGCCAGCGAGCTGGCTGCTGGGCTGTTCACCTCGCTCTGGCAAAGCCAGGGCGGCAAATTCCAGGGCAACTGGCGCAACGGTGTCACCCCTGATACCGCCCAACACCTGCTGACTTACACCTCACCGCCGTTGGCACTTGCCGTCTACGACATGAACAAATTCAGCAACAACGTCATGGCACGCAATCTGTTTTTGAGCCTCAGCCAGGACGGCAGCGCCAGCACAGCGAAATCCGCCCAAGTTGTTCATGACTGGCTGCAACAGCAAAACCTGCACTTTCCCGAGCTGGTGCTGGAAAACGGTGCCGGCCTGTCACGCATCGAACGCATCGCCCCCGGCAACATGGCGCGCCTGCTGCGCTCGGCCTATCACAGCCCGGTATACGTGGAACTGGCCGCTGCTTTACCTATCGTTGCTGTCGACGGCACCATGAAAAAACGCGGCAAGAACGATCTGGTCGCCGCGCATGCCCACATCAAAACCGGCACGCTGGACGGCGTAAAAACCCTGGCCGGTTATGTCACCACACGTGCCGGGCATCAGGTAGTCGTCGTGTTTTTTATCAATGATGCCCACGCCTCTGCTGGCAATGCGGCACAGGATGCGCTGCTGGAATGGGTTTATCAGAACCAATAACTTTGCGGAGGCTATTATGCTACCTGCTTTTTTCTTTAGTCATGGCAATCCCATGCTCGACGTAAGGATCAGTTGATCTTAAATCAAACGCCGCAGCGCGTTTTGCGCAGCAATTACACCGCGATAATTCGCTTCTTCAAAAATTGAAAAACCGCTGGCATCGGCATGCGCAAATTGCAACTGCGCATGCTGTCCATCCGCCAGTTGCCGCCGTGCACTGCTTTGCAAGAATCCGGTCAGCGGCCGTGCCATCGCATGCCCCCAACGGAATACATCAATGCGCTGCACATGCTGGCGCAAATTAGGATGCGGCTGAAACAGATCGCGCAAAATGGTTTCTGCCCACTGTGCCTGTGTTTTCTCCAGCAGCATTGCTCTGGCTGCATGCGGCGGGTAGTCGCTGAATGAACGGTAATACGTCAGCACACTGGGTGCGGGAGAAACGCGCATATTCTGATGTGTGGCCACGACATAGCCCAGTGCCGGGCTGTCATACAGCACATTATCCCAGGCCAGCTCGGCGCCATTATTATCTCCGGGTGGTTTGTCCACGGTCAGATTCGCCACCAGCCAGGGCGCATAACTGACCTGACGGGCAGCCGCAGCCCAGCCTTCCGACGGATTAACCCAGACATGCGGCAATATCATCGCCGGCGCCGCAAAAATCAGCTGCCTGCTGTGCCAGCGGGTGGATTGATTGGTGGTCGGATCAAAGACATCGATACTCACACCGGATTTACCGGTTTCCATTCTGTGCACCAAAGCACTGGTCTGAATATGCGCGTTCAGTCGCTGATGCAACCGGTTAGTCAGCCATGCATTACCTTCGGGCCAGGTCAGCACTTCATCGCTATCGGTATGCATGCCGTGCCCGTCGCGGCTGGCAAAATAATGCAACCCCGCCCATGCCGACACCAGCCGGTAATCAGTGCCATAATCATCACGACACGCGTAATTGGCATACCAGTGCAGCGGCTCGCTGGTCAGCCCCTGTTGCAGCAGATAATCGCGCATGGACAGTTGATCCAGCGCGAGCAACTCGACGTCTTGCGACGACAGCGCCATCGGCAGTGCGAATGCGCGCCGTCCATCCGAGCCGTGCTGTTGCTGAAATGCTGCGATCAACTGAAAAAACTGCTGATACTGCGCCTGATCCTGTTTCGTCGCACCGATTTGCGGCAGCAACCCTTCCTGCCACAGTCCGTTTTTATACAAGCGCTCCTGCGGCGCAAAGCATAAATAGCGCTCGTCGTAGCGCGGCACAGACGCATAAGGATCGCCTTGCAACACCCCCAGATCCGCCAGCAGTTCGCGCACGAACACAGCCTCTATCCCCGGCAGCGGTAAATAATGCGCCCCCCACGGGTATGCACTAACGGCATTGCGGCCACTACGGGCATTGCCGCCCACCTCGGATTCCAGCTCAAACAGCTGAAAGTCACCCATGCCGGAACGCTGCAACTGCCATGCCGCCGACAAACCGGCCACCCCACCGCCGACGATGGCAATGTCGGTGTGCCGGGTTTGCGTCGGCGGCGGAAAATCATAACCGCGCAGCCGGTGGCCCAATGCCATGGACGGTGCGAGCAATTGCCCAGCCGGCGCACCTCGCGGCTGCGCGCAACCCGGCAAACACGCCGCGGCGGCCATGCTCAGCAGAAAATCACGGCGCCTGATTTTTCCACTCCGCTTCGTAATAACGCACCAGCGCCTGATTATTAAGACGATTCACCTCGGCAGGCACTTCGCTCATGTCCGGCGGAAACTGGAACAGCACCGGCATCAGGCTGGCATTCGCAAAGCGCAAGCCCGCCACGTCAAACCGGGTCGGTGGAGCATAAGGCAGATGGCTGGCAATGACAAAACCCCATTCGCCAAATGAAGGCACCAGCGCGTGATACGGCGTAGTAGTCAGCCCCACACTCTGTATGGTGTGCACGATGCTCCAGAACGACTGCCGGGCATACAGTGGCGAAGTCGACTGAATAACCGCCAGCCCGTGTTGCGACAAATGTTTGTCGAGCAGGCGGTAGAAGGTTTGCGAATACAGCTTACCCAGCGCAAAGCTGGTTGGATCGGGAAAATCCACCACAATGAAATCAAAACTGTCCTGATTGCGTTCCAGCCACTGCAAGGCGTCGTCATTAATCACCGTCACCCTGGGCGAAGTCAGCGCATGACCATTCAGCGCAGTCAGTTGGGTGTTATGGCTAAACAGGCGGGTCATGCGCGGGTCAAGATCCACCAGCGTGACATGGCTGATCTGCGGGTATTTGAGTATTTCGCGCACCGCCAGCCCGTCGCCGCCGCCCAGCACCAAAACCCGATGCGCGCCACGCACAGCCTGCAAGCCAGGATGAATCAGCGCCTCGTGGTAGCGATACTCATCACGCGAAGAGAACTGCAGATTATTATTCAGGAACAGGCGCAAATCGTTTTTCCAGCGCGTGAGCACGATGTGCTGATAGGCAGTCGTTTCGTTATAGATAATCTGATCGGCGTAGAGGTTTTCCTCGGCAAGCGTGGTGAAGCGCTCCGCAAACACCAGCCCGCTGGCCAGCAACAACGCGGCAACGCCTGCCTGCACCTGCAACACCCAGCGCGCGCCGAGCTCATGGCGAAATAGCCAGATACTCCACACCGCCACCAGCACATTGAACAGCCCGAACAACAAACTGGTGCGGATCAGCCCCAGATGCGGCACCAGCAGGATAGGAAACGCCAGTGACACCACCAGCGCGCCCAGATAATCCACGCTGAGCACTTGCGACACCAAGTCCTTAAAACTGTAATGCTGCTTGAGAATACGCATCACCAGTGGAATTTCCAGCCCGACCAGAATGCCGATCAGCAACACTTCGCCGTACAGCACCCATTTGAACGGCGAAGCCAGATAGGCAAATACCGCAAACAGCACCATAGACGAGGAGCCGCCTATCACCCCGACCAGCAGCTCCACCTGAATAAAGCGCGCCACCACACCGCGTTCGATAAAGCGCGACAAATACGAGCCCACACCCATCGCGAACAGATACACACCGATGACGGTGGAAAATTGCGTCACCGAATCGCCCAGCAGATAGCTCGATAACGCGCCCGCCACCAGCTCGTACACCAGTCCGCAGGAAGCAATAATGAATACCGAAAATAACAGCGCGAACTGCAACGGCAAGCGCCGCGAACTATCAGCCATGTATTGCCGATGCAATGATCAGCGCCAGACCCAGACACATCGCTGCAATCACGATAGCCAACGCGGTATTGCGCTCTTCGACCAGCTCGCGCCACAGATCATATGGTGTGAGCTTATCAATGATGACAAAAGCGATCCAGAATACGGCTATACCCAGAATCGAGTACACCAGCGAATTAAGCAGGTATTGCGGATTCAATAAGTCCATTAGACTTCTCCATTATTTGTGATAAATACTGCGCCCGGTGCCGCCATGCCCGCCACTGCCGCTACCGTGTTTGGCCTCATTCACACCCCATACACTCCAGCCGTGATATTGCGCATAGCTGAACAACGCCAGCAGAAACAGGCTAGTGGCAATAAAACTTTTATATAACATCAATCCTCTCCGTCATTACTGCTGTCGCCTGCATCGGCATAATCGCTATCCTCCCAGCGCCGCGTCTCGAATCGGCTGCCACGCCACCAGACTACCAGCGGCAAGATACTTAGCGCCGCCAGCGTCAGCCAGAAATTGCTCCAGTTAGGCACATCACGCACCAGATCAAGCTGATCAGTCACCGGCGGCGAGCTTGCATCCAGTTCGGCATCCACCTGCATGAAATACTTGCCCGGCGGCACCGCCGATAACAATACGCTGTCTGTCGCACTGCCCTCGGACCAGGAACCATCATCCCAGCCGTAGTAATAGCTCAACTCGCGTCCGAACGCATAACGCTGTCCGGTATCGACATTTACTAGCGCCATATCCAGATACAGCCAGTTATTGCTCAGGCTGGTCTGATTGCGCACCTGCAGATTAGCGGTATGACCCTTGACTTCGAACGGCTCGGTTGTCGTACTGCGCACACCATAGGCATCCCAGCTCAGCGTCTGGTGGTACACCGGCGCGCGTTGTGCCCATATAACAAAACCCATTTGCAGCAACAGTAGCAGCAGCGCCAATAGCGCAAAGGCGTTGCCATACCGGTGTTTATTATCCTCATGGGGCGAAGGCTGATTCGGCGCGATGCCATCAGGCTCAAGCAACGGCTGGGCTGGCTTGAATGCCGCAGCGATTTCTTCCGGTTGCACATATTCGGCAATCGACCAGGTCACCTCACTGGCAGTCCGCTCCCGGCTCAGCATCAGCGGCGGGGAAATATAATCGTCAACCTCCGCCGTCTCGTTGGCCTGGATACGCCAGTAAAATTCGCCGATCACATAGGTAATAACAGCGGTGTTATGCTGAAAATGCACATAATTCCGCCCCAGAAAACTGACCTTGGCTTTTGCTGCGGATGGAATGACTTTTGGTGTACGCGTAGTGGGCGAAATAAAATTCCAGTGACCACGCTCCTCGGACAGCCAGCGGAAGCTGTGCCGGTCGCTATACAGCAAATACTCCGACCATTCGTAAGGCAGCCCATCGACGGTGACGCGGCGACGTAAATAACCGACAATTTGATACTGCGCGCCGCGAAACTTGCCACGACTGCCCAGACTCAGCCGTGGGGTATAACTGACTTGTGCATGATATTTGGCAAGTATCTTGTAATTATCACTACTGCTATCAACCACCGCCCCGCAACCACCACACGCCACACTTAATGTACCCTGCACATGGACGCGCAAGGGCGCGCCACAACTCGGACAGTTGAAATTTTTAATGTGCAATGCCGCAGTTTCTGCCGCATCTTTCAGGCCAGTCAGCGCCAGCGCCGACAACTCGACTTCTTCGCCCAAATACAGTTGCGGCTGATCATCACTGTAATCCAGACTAGCAAAATGCGTGGCACTGGCCAGATCAACCACGGGTGCGGGATAACCGGCGCCCACCTTGAACGGCAGTTCACCTTCGCCAGCAATACAATGGGCCGTTTCGATATTGGTAACGCTGAAATCCTGATTCAGCAGCGTGACATGCTGGCCCAGCCTGATCTCGGCATAAGCAGGCACAGGCCGGGTAATGGCAGTGGGGAAAGTAAACACAAAACTGCCGGAAGCTTCCGACAGCCAGCCAGTGCGCTGATTGTCGAACAGCACAAACCACTCGTTCCATAGCCCTTGCGCGTATTGCAACTGAATACGCCCGATGATGGCAAAATGGCCGCCATGATAACGGCCTTCAACGCCCAATTGCAATGGCGAGGCATCCTCCAGCAAGGTGGCCATTTTGCCGATATTTTCCAGCTCCAGATCATGGCGGATCAATGTGCTCTGACAATATTCGCAGACGGCCAGCACCGATGCAGCCGAACGGAACTGCACCTGCGCCCCGCAGGACGGGCAATGCGCGACGTAATTCATCGACTGTCTAGCTCAGCTTTTTCAACAGCTCGGCTTTTTTCGCCTCAAATTCTGCAACGCTAAGGATGCCTTTGGTAGTCAGCTCATGCAGCTTTTCCAGCAAGGCAGGAATATCTTCTGGCGGGGTAGCGCTGATATTGTTTGCACCCGCAGCAGGCGTCATCGACGCCGCCATGGCCTGACCGATACCAACGCCAACACCCAATCCCGCGCCGATGCCGGCTACACCACCCTCATTGGCAGCCGCAACCGGTATCGCCTGTGCGGTCTGAAATTGCGTATATTTACCCAGATCACCAACGACATTCATGCTGATACGCTGATCGAGTATGGCTTGCAGTTCTTCCGGCAAGGACACGTTCTGCACCACCAGATTATCCAGTTCCAGGCCGTAGCGTTCAAAGACCGGCTGCAGCTTTTCATGTAAGCGCTTGCCCAGCTCATCCTGATTTGCTGCCATATCCAGAAAGGCAATGCCGGACTGCGCAAACAGATCGGTCATTGCCGCAATCATGGTATTGCGTAACTGGCCATCCAGATCGGCTACGGTATAAATTTCGCGCGTACCGCTGATTTCGGTATGGAATTTTTTCGGGTCGACCATGCGATAGGCATAGATACCAAACGCGCGCAGCCGCACCACGCCAAATTCCGGATCACGGATGGTGATAGGATTAGGCGTACCCCACTTGCGATCCATTTGCAGACGGGTGCTGAAAAAGTACACATCGGACTTGAAGGGAGACTCAAACAGCTTGTCCCAGTTCTTCAGATAGGTGAGTACCGGCAAGGTCTGAGTGGTCAGGGTATAACGTCCGGGGGCAAAACTATCCGCCACTTTGCCCTCGTCAACGAACACCGCCAATTGCGATTCGCGTACAGTCAGCGAGGCACCATTCTGGATCTCCATTTCCGCCATCGGGTAACGATAAGCCAGGATACCGTCCTCGGGCTCAGTCCACTGAATGACATCAATAAACTGTTTCTTGGCAAAGTCGAATAAACTCATATATCCTCCCTACTTATGATTTGTTTAACAACGATACGGACATAACATGAACGCAACAGCTCAGCCCGCCGCCCCCAGCAGAATCATCGCTAACTTTGAAGATATCAAAGCGCGCGTGGGCGACATGTTTCAAGTGCAAATCAGTACCGACAAACAGGAAATCCGCCATTCGGTAAAACTGCTCGGTTACCTTGCCGGCAAAACCATCATGATCACCGCCCCTACCGTTAACAACAGCGTGATGCTGTTACGCGAAGGCCAGAATCTGATGGTACGCGCCTTTTCCGGCACAGCGGCTTACGCATTCCCCAGCGAGATCATCAAGGTCTGCAACTCGCCACTGCCTTACCTGCATCTGAGTTACCCTAAAGTCACACAGAAAGTGCCTATCCGCGCTTCCGCCCGCATCAATTTCGATCTGATCGGCGTTTCCAGCAACATCACGCATGGCGAAAATGAGACTACCACACCCATCAGTATCACCGACATCAGCACCACCGGTGCGGCGATCGCCGCATCCAGTCCGCTGGGCAAAAAAGACGATCTGTTGCGTATTGCTTTCCGCGCCAAAGTCCACGATATCGTGGTTCACCCCTCGCTCAAGTGCGTAATACGTTCGCTTACCAGCACTGACGATGAAGTCAATCCCATCAAATACGGTTTGCAATTCCTCGACGTACCCACCTCGGACTTGCTGGCATTACAAAGCCTGGTCTACCAGAAAATCCTGGAAAACAAATAACGGCGGTCTTTGCACGATACCAGCCATGCATCGTGCAAACGCCTGCTTTAAATCTTGGAGCCGGCACCATACAGATAATGCGAAAATTGCGCATAATCACTGCTGACTGAACGGAACAACTTGTCCAGACTCAATACAGCCTGTTCGACGATATTAATCGCGATATACGGATGCTCTACTTTCATACGCTTGTACATCGCCCGTGACAATTTCAGCAACTGGGTATCAGTCGCCTTGGCAACCAGACGTGCAGAACGTGCGCGCTTATCGAAGAATGACATCATCCCCAGCATTTCGCCCGGACCGGAACGCACCACTTCATATTCATTCTGACCGTCCGGAATGATCAGGGCGATTTCGCCCTTCACGACAAAATACAGCTCATCACCCACATCACCCACATCAGACACGATGTCATCATTGTCAAAATGCAATACGGTCAGGTAATTCAGCAGCGTGTTCACTTCAGACACGGTCAGTGATTCGCATAAATATTGATGACTCATGAATTGAGCCAGTTCAGCATGTTCCGCTAATTGCTTTGCAACCATTTCATACTCCCTATTATTAAATCTGCTTCATTATAAATCATTAGTAGTGGCGCTTTGCGCGGCTTTTTCCAGCAGACGCATACCGCCTATCATGCCTTCCACCCGCTCACGCACGCGTGCAGCCAGCTCGCTCCAGCCAGCTTTATCAGTTACCGGCGGGATCGGCTCAAACGGATAATGGCGATGCTGCATACCCGCACACAATGGCGGGCGCGCAGCTAACGCCGCGCCATCCAGCGTCACCAGCAAATCCGCCCACGCCAGCAATGCATCATCCAGCACCGCCACTTCGCCGGACACACCTGTCAATACCGCCGCGCGCGCCTCCATCCATTCGCTACCCAGTTTTTGCGCATAATGTGCCGCAAGATTGGCCGGTGCGGGATGCAACCCGCCCAGAAACACGATGCGCGCCTGTCTTTTATATCCCATCCTTGTTCTATCGCCTTAAATATCTGCCGTTATTTTACGTATTTTGCATGGTCTTAAGGTAAGATTTCGCTTATTTCCGCATACACCCTACGTGCATACTTTATTACTGCCTTTATTGCGCACGCTTTCGGATGGCAAGTTCCACTCCGGCGAAACCCTCGCACAACAGTTCGGGGTGTCACGCGCCAGCATCTGCAATACACTCAACACTGCCAGCAGCATGGGCATAACCTTACACAAAATTCGCGGCCGCGGCTATCGTCTGCCCATCGCCCCCGACTGGCTGGATGCCGCCCTGATCAATACTGCACTGGGCGTTAACGCTGCCAATTTCAGCATCGAAGTTGTCAACAGCATCGATTCGACCAACGCCGCCTTACTGCGCGCACCATCCGACGCACCGCACCGGCATTGCCTGGTGGCAGAAACCCAGCACGCGGGCCGTGGCCGGCGTGGCCGCGTATGGCAAAGCGTACTGGGTGGCAGCCTGACCTGTTCGATACGCTGGCGCTTCAATCAGGGCATGGCCGCTTTGGCCGGGCTGAGCCTGGCGGTAGGCGTGACTTTGTTGCGTACCTTGCGCCAGTTTGGCATAGACGAAGTGCAACTGAAATGGCCCAACGACGTATTGTGGCAGCATCGCAAACTTGCAGGGATCTTGATCGAAGTACAAGGTGACGTGACCGGACCTACAGTGGCGATTATCGGTATTGGCATCAATCTGCAACTGCCCGAGACCGTGAGAGACAGCATTGATCAATCGGTTACCGACCTCACCGAAATACATGGCGCTCTTATCGACCGCAATGCATTGCTTGCTGCACTGCTTAGCCATTTGCACGAAGTCATGGATGAATTCGAACAGCACGGCCTCAGCAATCTGCGCCATGAATGGCAAGCCGCGCACGCGTTTGCCAATAAACCAGTTCGCGTGCTCATGGCCAATGGCAGTGAAATAATCGGCGATGCCATCGGCCTGGCCGAGAATGGCGCCCTATTGCTGCACACGGCGGATGATAAGCAAATTGCGGTCAACAGCGGCGAAGTGCACTTAACGCGCAGAGCACCCTGACGCCATGAACTTACTCGCTATCGACGCTGGCAATACACGCATCAAATGGGGGCTGCACGACGGCCAACAGTGGCAGCAGCGCGGCTATCTTGCCCACGACGAAATCGGTTTATTGCCGACACACATCTCTTCTGCAGATCACATCATCGTCAGCAATGTCGCCGGTGCATCTGTCGGCCTCGCCATCGCCGCAAGCTTTCCTGCCGCCAACACCATTCATGCCACACCCCGGCAATGCGGAGTAAGTAATCACTACGAACAACCGAGCCAGCTCGGTAGCGACCGCTGGGCGGCTTTAATCGCTGCTCACCAGCTTGGTGCCAGCACAGCGCTAATTGTCGGCGCGGGTACAGCACTTACTGTGGATGCGCTGCATGCCGGCGAATTCCTGGGCGGCATCATTGCCCCCGGCTACCAGCTCATGCGCTCAGCACTCACACAGAACGCTGCGCAACTGAAAGTCAGCACCGGCACATTTGCCAATTTTCCCGGCACCACTGCCGATGCCATTACCAGCGGCTGCCAGTTGGCACTCATTGGCGCGATTGAGCATATGGCCGCAACACTGCAACAACGCACGCAACAACCCGTACAAATCTGGCTGAATGGCGGCGATGCCGATTTATTGGCACCGCATCTTTCGCTTCCCGTACGTTTAGAGGACAATCTGGTACTCACCGGATTACATATTATTGCCCAAGAGGTATTCGCTTGAGACTACTGGTTTTATTACTACTGCTGCTCAATTTAGTCACCTTTGCCTGGATACAGTGGGGCCAGCCTGCACCGCAACCCGCCCCTGCCGAACTGAATCCGGAAAAAATCCGCATAGTCACTGAGCCTGCCCTGCCCGCTAAAGCCGAACCTGAACCAGCACCTGCCCCTGTCGTCGCAACAGCAGATGCAGCGAAAACCGCTGCCACGGTCGCTGATGCCGCACCAGCCAGCGCCGAATCAGCCACACCGCCTGAACCGGAAAATCCTGCGCCCGAAGCCAAACCGGTGATTCCTGGCGTATGCATAGCATGGGGGCCGATCGCGATCAACCGCGTCGAAGATGCGCAAATCCGCCTGAACCGCCTAAAACTTGGCGATCGGCTTAGCTCGGAAGATGCGGCTACCCACGGCGGCCCTTACTGGGTGTACTACCCACCGCTCAGAACCAAAGAAGATGCCGACAACAAGGTGACCGAATTACAGGCAAAAGGGATTAAAGATGTAACCGTGGTACGCGACGGCAAATGGCAGAACGCGATATCCATGGGGCTATACTCCAAGGAAGCCATTGCCAATGTCCGCGTCGAGAATTTGAAGAAACTGGGTATTGCTGCTCATATCGAAGCACGGGGCAAAGCTGCGCGCACCTTTACCCTGAGCAACCTGAGCGCTGACGAACATGACAAAATCAGGAAAATCCAGGCCGAATTTGGCGGCCCGGTATTGAAAAAAACCGCCTGCAAAACGCCTTAGCGCGGCAACAGCGCCGTCATGATTTGCGCCTTAAGCGTTTTGATTAGCGCCGCTTCATCCGACGGCACACCCTCGGCCGCTACGCAGGCCCGATCTGCGTAAAGCAAACCAAAAGGCTGCTTGTGCACCACCAGCGGCAGCACAATAAAGCTCGCTGCATCCGGCAATAATTTGGTATGCCAGGCCGGCATCAGCGCGCGCACATTCGCCACAGTCGCATCCGAAATCAGCACATCCACATCATTCTGCATCGCCAGATGGAATATATCGCGACTGCTCACGACAGGGAATACAAAACCAGCCTGACGATGCTGGTTATCTTCACCCAAAGAAATACGCGCGCGGAACTGCTGCGATTTGACGTCTTTAATACACGCTGTAGCAAAACGGAACCCCATACTGTGGTACAGCGTCTCCAGCACCAGCATGATCAGGTCATTCACTTTGCAGCGCCCCGAAGCCACCATCTCGGTCACATCCTGCACCCCCGCCAGCAGCAAATCACGTGCATTTATCGGCTTGCCGCTGGGGTGACGCTGGCCGTTCTGCACTGCACGCACATCGGCAGCCACCAACAGAAAACCATCCAGCGCACTGTCTATCCCCGACGATGTCACAACGACTGGCTCAGGCACCACAGCAGCAGCGGGCACCATCATCGGACAGATGGTATTGGTCAGGGTCTGCGTATCTTCTGCAACTCGTGCCAGCAACTCATTTAACGTGGCGCTATCCAGATCCAGTGCAGCGCCGTACCGGCCCAGCAAATTTCGGGTCATCAATCCCGTATCTGTTTTGCCCGTGTGAGATAACAACATGACCACTTCCGAACTGAAAGCGGCCACTTGCTGCAGCCAGTCCTGCCGTGTTGCAGCGGCTTTTAATGCACTGGATGGCAAAGGTGCCAACGCTTTGATAATGGTAGAAGGAATTTGCCACTGACGCAGCACCGCTTCGGCCAGACTGTCAAAACCGCAGCCCAGCACCTGCATTGCCGCTTGTGCCGGCGAGCAGGCACCCGTCGCGCTCAAGGCCATGATTTCTTCATAGGAATCCGGATCATGCATCACTACCAGCAGGCGGCCGAGATTTTTGAACAATCCGACCACAGATGCCTCTTCTGCATCCTTGAATGAACTGCGCCGCGCCAATTCGCGCCCGACCAGGCTTGCGCCCAGTGCATGCACCAGCTCACGCCGCACGCTCTGGGCAGACTTGCCGCTCATGCCCTCGACCAGCAGCATAGTCAGCGCGATCGTCTTCACCGCATCGAAACCGAGCAGAAAAATCGCTTTGGAAATAGTTGTTACCGGAGCGCCCGACGCTGTGCGATAGCCGACGGTATTGGCCATGCTTAATATCTTCTGCGTTAATGCCACATCGGATAAAATGAAATGCGCCAGACTGTGCACAGCTTCATGGTTGGATGAAGCAATCTGTACGACTTGAGACACTGAGCTACCCAAAGCGGGCAACGCAGAATCTTCCTGTATTTTTTGTTGTAAGCGCTTACGCCGCTCGGCGACTGCATCGCCGTCAGCTGAACCGAACATCACCACCACCTGCCCCCTTCTTATTTTATAAGGCGCATTGTTACACAACCTGAAAAAAAGACCAATGCAGTCAATTTATCCAGGTTGCGCTTGCCCACTCATGCCAGAATACTCATGAACCGGGCAGGTGCTGGCCCAATTCTTATTTTTTCAGGCTATCACGAATCTGGCGTAACAACACAATTTCTTCAGCCGGCTCGGCTGGGGCCGCTGGTGCAGCAGGGGCCTCTTTCTTCATTTTGTTAATAGCCTTGACCGCAACAAAGATAGCCAGTGCAACGATGGTGAAATCCACTACGGTATTAATGAACGCACCGTATTTAATCAATGGCGCGCCGGCTTTTTCTGCCAGTTCCAAAGTGGCAAAAGTCCGATCACCCAGATTCAGGTACAGCTGCTTGAAATCCACCCCGCCGACCAACTGACCGACCATAGGCATAACGATATCTTTAACAAACGAATCGACGATTTTGCCAAACGCGCCGCCGATGATCACACCCACCGCCAGATCGATCACATTACCCTTGATTGCAAACTCTTTAAACTCACTGATAAAGCTCATTTGTCTTCTCCATTATTAAAAATACAGATTAACTCATATCACTGAATCCGCGCTAGTCGTGCAAAGTTAACGATTGTTAAATTCTCTTCCCAACCAACCAAGCAACTTGCTACATGGGTTAATGGCAAAAAAAAACAGGCGACTGAAGTCGCCTGTTTTAAACTCTGACTGGCTAATGCTCTCCTGTTTATCTGATCGTCGAAAAAACAAGTCTAATATTTGCATTTATACGATTCATAGCAACTCGGCGCAAAATACCGCAGGCGTGACAATTCGAGTGCGCTCAATATGCCCTCGTTGCAGCAAACCAGCACGCCGATCACCCGTCACCAGATAGTCTGCATCGCCCGCCAAGGCCATAGCCAGCAAAAATGCATCGTCAGGATCAGCAGTTTTAATCTCAATGGTCAGACGCTCCAGCACCACGGCGCGTTGCAGATTATTGATCATGACGCCAACCTTGGCGGCTTGCAGAACAGCCTGCAACTTGGGATAGCGACTGGCTCGCCGAATTTCATCGAGTTGCAACCGTGACGTCACCACTTCAAAGCGAGCCGAACGCCAGGCACGATAGAGCCTATCTGGCGCACCATACGGCGAGATTAGCGCACTGAATAGAATGTTGCTATCCAGAACGACCCGCATCAGCGCTTACGCGCCCACTGAATGGCTTCATCAACCATCGCGGTTAAATCGGCTTCGTTCACATTTGCATTAGCAGATTTCACCTGTTCGGCTGTCAGTTCCAAAATATGCGCTTGCACTGCCTCTTCAATAAAACGCGACAAATCACCTTTTCTGCCCCCGCCCTGGCTTGCCAGAAACATGCGCAGGGATTGATCGGTATCGGCAGAAACAGCAACATTCCAGCGTATCGTATTCATCATTCTCTCCATAATCGGTGTATATGCGTTTATACACCGGTGTTTATAACTATGCAAGGACGCATTGCTTCTCTATCACAACAGGTATTCCTGCCTTGTATATCCAGTACGCCAATCAGTGACGAAAAAAAACAGGCGACCGAAGTCGCCTGTTTTAAACTCTTTTAAACCCTAGCTGGCAAATGCCAGCGCGAGATTAGAAGGAGTGCTTCAGACCCAAAGACATACCGCTTACAGTGTCACCTGCGCCTACACCCGTAGCTGGGTTGTATGCGAAGTTGTAAGCCGCACCAGCATCATTGCTGATCTTGGTGTACAACGCGTACACAGTGGTACGCTTGCTGAATGCGTAATCAGCACCTAAAGTGTACAACTTTGCGCCGTTAGAAACGGTTGCTGATTGGTTATCGCTACCTGCGTTAGCATAGGATGCCTTAAGCGCAGTTGCGCCCATCTGGTATTTACCAGACAGGAACCAGGTACGGTGGCCGTATAAGTTAGAACCCGCATTGAAATTGTCATCGGTTTTCTCATACAGAGCAGCCAAAGTGAAATCCATGATGCTGTAAGAAGCACCAAGTTTCCATGCTTTTTCTTCAACGTTGCCATTACCGGCTGGTGCAGCAAGAGTACCAGTGCTAGCAGAACCGATATTATGACGTTCGTAAGCAGCGGTCAGGTACAAAGGACCTGCTTCGTACATCGCAGCCAGAGAGTAAGCGTTACCGGTAGAAGCAGAACCGGAAGTTGCTGTTTCAGCACCAAATACATAAGAACCAGCCGCGCTGAAACCGGAGAAGTTAGGTGTCAGGTAAGCAACTGTGTTGTTGGTGCGCTGGTCAAAATAGCTACCCGCTGCTGTGGCAGTTGAAGCGCCAACCAAACCGTTGTAGTCGCCCAAGGTGTCAGCAAACACGTCAAAACGGCCGGTAGACATTTTGTATGGGGTGTCATGCTTACCTACGCGTACTTCACCCAGATCTTTGCTCTTCAAGCCAACAAAGGTGTTACGCATACCAGCACCAGCAAAAGCACCAGTGCCAACGCCGTCTGAATTAATCTGCTGTTCAATCTGCCAAGTAGCAGCTAAACCGTTACCCAGATCTTCAGTACCTTTGAAACCGATACGGGAAGCGTAATCAGACACACGACCAACACGCTTGGTAGAATCACCAGCACCAGCGTTGTTGTTGGTAACAGAATCAACACCAACAGACATCAAACCATAGACATCAACGTTGCTGGTAGCAGCCATTGCAGGTGCAGATACAGCGGTAGCGATAGCCAGCGCGATCAGTTTTTTGTTCATATGAATCTCCAATTGGAAAAGTAAAAGTACTTCCTTATCAGGAAGCTGAGGCGATTGTGCCTGATGGGGTATGCCAGTCGCAAGTGCTTTTTAGCTTTGTGTTGTTTTTTTGCAACGAGTTGGCTATTTTGTCCGCAATCCATGTCTAGCTAGAACTTACTCATCTTAACTATTTATAGATTTCAATCGCCTATAGTCGGCAGCTAAGACTTGGCATTAACAAAGACACATAATACGGAGAAGATAGTGTGCGGCTGAATGTTTTATCCGATAAGCCAAAAGATGTGCCTCGCATGATTTTGCGCGACTGGAGCACTAACTTTCTTACATTCAATTGCCTTATATGCCAGATGTTGCAGGATATCGCTACGCTTAACCCAGCCTGTGAAATTCACTCCCCAATTCGGCCAGAGTATAATTGCATTGGCATACCATAACGCTATGCGTTATAGTTATATATGATTATTAACTTCGCTTCCAAGGAAACTGAAAAAATTTGGCATGGCAACGTGTCTCGCAAGTTTCCGCGCGATATTCAGCAAGTTGCTTTACGCAAGTTATTTATGCTGGATAAGGCACTATTATTAAATGACTTGCGTGTGCCGCCAGCCAATCGGCTTGAGGCACTAAAACATGATCGCAAAGGGCAACATAGCATCCGCATCAATGACCAATGGCGTATTTGTTTTATCTGGTCGGCTAATGGCCCCAGCGCAGTTGAGATAGTGGATTATCATTAAGGAGTACGACATGGATAAATTACATAACATTCACCCTGGCGAAATTTTGCTCGAGGAATTCTTGCAACCGATGGCTATTAGCCAAACAAAACTCGCTCATGCCATCAGTGTGCCGCCTCGCCGCATCAATGAGATCGTTTTAGGTAAACGTGGCATTACCGCTGATACTGCGCTACGCCTTGCCAAGGTATTTGGCACATCTGTCCAGTTTTGGATGGGTTTGCAAGATGAATACGAGTTACGCGAAGCGCGCAATTCGATTGAAACTCAGCTAGATCAAATGATACCGATTGCTGCGTAAGCAGTTGTCGATGGCAGTTCCACTATTCTTGCATTCGATTTTTTATTTGTCATACATTGCTGGATAGTCGTATTGAAATTGCAGTACAAATTATTGCGCAAATCCTGTGCATAACACGCCTTTGTTTGCAAAGGCACTACTGGTATCTCAACGCATCGATCGGATTCATCAGCGCCGCACGGCGCGCCGGGTAGAAACCAAAGAAGATGCCCACTGCTGCCGCAACCCCGAAAGCCAGCAGCATGATGTCAAACGTGACCAGCACCGGGAACCCGGCGAATTTCTGCACCGCCCATGCCCCGCCCACGCCCAGACCCACGCCGATCAAGCAGCCAATCAGCGAAATGGCGATCGCTTCCAGCAGGAATTGCAGCAGTATGTCACGATGCCGTGCGCCGATAGCAATACGAATGCCAATCTCGCGAGTGCGCTCGGTGACGGACACCAGCATGATATTCATGATGCCTATCCCGCCGACAATCAGCGAGATGGATGCGATGGCACCCAGCACATACGACATGATGCGCGTAGCGGCGGCGGAAGCCTCGGCCATGGCAGAGAGGTTGCGCACCGTAAAATCAGCGTCGGCGCCGTCAGCGATGCGATGCCGGGCGCGCAGCAACTCATTCATTTCCTTTTCGATACCCGGCATAGCCTCGGCGGAGCTGCCTTGCACCATGATAAAACGCACACTGCCGGGAAACTGGCTGCCGAATAACTTACGCTGAGCCGTGGTGATGGGGACGATCACCACATCATCCTGATCCCGCCCATCCACGCTCTGGCCTTTGGTTTCGAGCACACCGACCACCGTAAACGGGCTCTGCTTGATGCGCATGGTTTTACCCACGGGATTCTCATCACCGAAAAGATTATCGGCAACCGTTTTGCCGATCAGCGCCACGCGAGCCGCGCTACGCACATCGGCATCGGTAAAAGCAAAACCGGATTCCACCCCCCAGTTACGGACTTGCAGATAATCTGGCGTCACGCCGGTAATTGACGTACTCCAGTTATTCCCCGCGTACACCGTCGCCGCAGTGCCGGGCTGCACGGGCGCAGAGGCGGCGATATTGGGCAACTCGGCGATGGCCTGTGCGTCGGCCATAGTCAGAGTAGGTGCGGTGCCCAGCCCCATGCGCTGCCCGCCGGAAGTCGTGGCACCGGACAGCACTATAAACAGGTTGCTGCCCATAGAACTGATGGTCTCGTCGATAGCGCTTTGCGCGCCCTGCCCTACCGCCAGCATCAGCACTACTGCCGCTACGCCAATCACCATGCCCAGCATGGTGAGAAAAGAACGCAGGCGGTTGGCGATAATTGCCCGCCAGGCTTCCGCCAGCATCGCCAGCCCCATCATGCGGTGATCTCCTCAGGACGGCCATCATGTACGATTTCACCATCCTTGAAGCGCACCAGGCGCTTGGCATAGTGCGCAATATCCGGCTCATGCGTGACCAGCACCACAGTAATGCCACTGGCATTCAACTCGGTAAACAGCGCCATGATTTCTTCGCTGGTATGGCTATCCAGATTGCCGGTAGGTTCATCGGCGAGTATCAATTGCGGCTCATTCGCCAGCGCACGTGCAATCGCCACCCGCTGCTGCTGACCACCGGATAACTCATTGGGGCGGCGTTCACCGAACTTCGCCAGCCCGACTTTTTCCAGCATGGCTTCGGCGCGCTGTCTGCGCTCGCTGCCATCGGTACCCCTGTACAGCAAAGGCAGTGCAACATTATCCCGGGCATTCAGGCGCGGCAATAAGTTGAAACCCTGAAACACGAAACCGATTACCCGGTTACGCAAGTGCGCCAGTGCATCCGGGGACAGCGCCGCCACGTTTTCACCAGCCAGTCTATATTCGCCACGGGTAGGATGATCCAGACAGCCAAGCACATTCATAAATGTAGACTTGCCCGAACCGGACGGACCCATGATCGCCACAAACTCACCCTGGGCGATGCTCAGGTTCACTGATTTCAACGCGACAAACGTACCTGCCGCGGTGGCGTAATCCTTGCCTAGCTGTTTAACCTCTATGATATTAGCCATAAATCAGAATAAGCGTGACGACTGTTTGGCCTTGTTCTTATCGACCTGTTTATCTTCGACGATCACCTTATCGCCGGCTTTCAATTCACCACCCAATAATTCGGTCTGCTTGGAATCCGTTAACCCCGCCTTGATTTTGACCTGCACCGGCTGATCCGCCTGCAGCACATACACACTGGCACCGCGAGCGCGACGAGCTGGCTTGTCGGCTGATTTGCCATCATCCGTTGCCGGCTTGAAGCGCAACGCGGCATTCGGTACCAGCAACGCATCTTTGCGCCGGTCAATTTCGATATTAACGTAGGCGGTCATGCCCGGCAGCAGCTTCAAATCGGGATTATCCACGGCAACCACCACATCATAGGTAACAACGTTCTGCTGGCTGGTTGGATTCAGCCTGATCTGCCGTACTTTGCCCACAAAATCACGTTCGGGAAACGCATCCACAGTAAAGCGCGCTGCCTGTCCGACTTTCACCCCGCCCACGTCGGCTTCCGCCACTGTGGTGTCGATCTGCATCTTGCTCAGATCCTGGCCGATTTTAAACAGCGTCGGAGTCTGAAAGCTCGCAGCCACGGTCTGCCCGACATCGACTGAACGATCTATCACCGTACCGGATACCGGGGAACGGATGACGGTGTAGGAAAGATTGGTCTTATCCCTGGCCAGTTGCGCTTGTGCAACAGCGAGTTGCGCTCGCGCACCGGCCACGCCATCTTCAGCCTGATCGACATCCTGCCGCGCCACATAATCCTGCTTGAATAAGCTGCGCTGGCGCTGTGCAATGGTTTGCGCCAGTTTCAAAGCGGCTTGGGCACGCACCAGATTGGCGCTGCTCTGCGCGATTTGCGCCTGTAATAACGAAGGGTCCAGCTCCAGCAGGATTTGTCCGGCCTTTACCTGCTGGTTGTAATCCACGTAGATTTTCCTGACTGCGCCCGACACCTGGGTACCGACATTAACCAGCACCACCGGATTGAGCGTACCGTTCGCCGACACGTTACGTACCAGATCACCGCGAACAATTGTCGCCAGCTTATAACGCTCCGCCACCGGCTTGGCGGCTTTGCTGTGCCAGTAACCATAACCCGTACCGGCCAGCACCAGCGCCAACACCACCCATTTATACTTTAGCAGCTTCATCACTTCCCTTTTTGTGCCTGATCAAAATTACGCTCTGCTTCACTCAAGTGCGTAATCAATAAATGCGATACGATATTAATGCCTATCCCGGCCGACACCAGCGGCAACAAATACAATGCAATCGACAGTTCGGAGGTAAACAGCCGGTCATCCCAAATGTTTGGTGTATGCGCCGCCTTATTTGCCAGATGCTGTAATAACACCGCATCAATCCCTGCCACCACGATCAAAGCCAACCCCAGCAACAATACCGTCCGCCGGGAAATGGAACGCTTAACAACCATCACCGCGTAAATCACGCCGGGAATCAAAAATGAAAACAGTATTACCAGCACAAAAACCACCCAGAAACGCTCGTCATTCATAACTTCACCTATTCCAGCCGTCCGACAGCCTGTACCAGCGTCACTTTGGCAATGCGCCAGTTGTATTGCGCCTGCACCTGCTGACTGCGCGCATTCGCCAGACTGGCTTGCGCGCTCAATACATCCAGGATATTACCAACCCCGGCACGGTACCGACCCAGCGCCAGTTGCGCCGAAGCAGTCGCACTGCGGATCAGATCATCCGTTGCCGTCAGCGCCGCCGTTTCTGTTGCCAGCGTCTGCCAGGCACGCCACACATCCAGTGCTACCTGATTCGCCAGTTGCGCTTGCTGCGCCTGACTCGCCGTGACCTGCGCCTCGGCGGCTCGCACTTTATAAGTAGTATTGAATCCGCTAAATAGCGGCACCGCCACTGCCACGCCGACGCTGGAGCCCGCGCCATTCAAGCTGCCGTTGTCCTGATAATTCGAGCTTGCGGTGAGTGATACCGTAGGTTTTCCGGCTGCCGATGCAGCGCGCACTTGTGCCTGCGCCGCGCGCAGTTGCGCTGCTGCTGCCTGTAAATCCGGGCGTTGCTGCTGAGCCTGTAAAATCAGATCACGCACATTATCCGGCAGACTGCTGGCCGGCACCTGATCAGCCGGCGGCGCCAGCGACAGAGGCTGATCAGCAACCAAACCCATCGCATTGGTCAACACGCCCTGAGCGATACGTAGACTGCCTTCACCACGCAAGCTCGATAACCGCGCCTGCGAATAGGCCGTTTGCGCTTGCAGCACATCGGCTTTGGTATTCGCCCCAGCCTGATAACGGGCATTGGCGGCATCCAGACTGAGTTGTGCTGATTTTTCCGCCTCACGCAATGCCTCCAGCTGGGCTTGCGCGGCGAAATACTGGTAATACGCCTGCACTACGGCCAGATACACCGCGTTAACGGTCTGATCCTGAGTACGATTGGCTGCCTCCAGCGTCGCCCGTGCCGCATCGGTCTGCGCACTGCGCGTGCCGAAATCAAATAACAAATAATTTAACGACAATCCGAGATTCTTATTCGTCGCGGTAGCGCCTGTCAGCGCAATATGATCACGGCTCAAACTGGCATTGCCATTAATCGTCGGCAAATAGGCGCTCTGTGCACTGCCTAATTGCGCTGCGGCTACCCGCGTATTCGCCCATGCAGCGCGTGTCTGCGGGTTATTGCACAATGCCGTATCCACGACATCCACCAGCGTCATCGGCCCGGTGGCAACACTGCACGTTTGCACCAGATACCCCGTTACCGTAGGCGCAACTGTGGCTAGGGTATTGAATGGATCGCCCGCCGCATGCGCCGTTAACACCATGCAGCAAGACAGCGTCAGAAATGTTCGGTTAAACTGTTTCATGAATTAAATTGTGCCGTCACTTATTATAGACCCCAAAAATGCCTGAACTACCTGAAGTAGAAACCACACGACGCGGCCTGTTGCCGCATACCCGGCATCGCCAGATTGTCGATGTCATCGTGCGCAATCCGCGCTTGCGCTGGCCGATACCCGATAATCTTGCCGCGATTACACGCCACCAGACGATTACCGAACTCAGCCGGCGCGGTAAATATCTGCTCATTCATCTGGGCAATGGCACCATCATCATTCATCTGGGCATGTCAGGCAGCCTGCGCATTCTAGACAGCGCCACCCCGGCCGGAGTTCACGACCACGTCGATATCGTGCTTGATAACCAGCAGTGTATCCGCTTGCGTGACCCGCGTCGATTTGGCGCGGTGTTGTGGACTGAGCATGACGTATTCGCCCACCCTCTGCTCGCCAAACTCGGTGTTGAGCCACTCTCTGATGAATTTACTGGCGATTTATTACACCTGAAATCACGTGGCCGTACTATCGCTGTCAAGTCGTTCATCATGGACAGCCATATCGTGGTCGGCGTTGGCAACATCTACGCCAATGAAGCGCTGTTCCATGCCGGCATACACCCTGCCCTTGCCGCCGGCAAAATCAGCCGGCCGCGCTACGCCAGACTGGCTCTGGCAATCCGCGACACATTAGGCAAAGCCATCATCGCAGGTGGCAGCAGTTTGCGCGATTTCGTCGGCAGCGACGGGGCGGCTGGCTACTTCCAGCAGCAGTATTTTGTGTATGGCCGCACCGGCCTTCCGTGCCGTATCTGCAGCCAACCGATACAACAACTGCGTCAAAACCAGCGCACCACTTTTTATTGCCCGCATTGCCAAAAAAAATAGTGCTTTTTTCACTAAAAACCTTACACTTATCAGCAACTAAGCTTACAATCAGAAAATAATTATCGCTGCATTACAGCGTTTCGGAGGCCTCACCGTGTCAAACTTAACTTTAGCCCAACAATTCGAACAATACGGCGCATGGCGCGAAGGTCTGGCGTCGCAAATCAGCTCATACCGTGACTGGCTCAATCACGAAGAAATCAATGATTGGCAAATTGATCTGCGCCTGCAACATCTCATCGACCGTCTGGCCGAAGACAAGCTCAACGTCGCCTTCGTTGCCGAGTTTTCCCGTGGCAAATCCGAACTGATTAACGCGATATTTTTTGCTGATTACAAAAAACGCCTGCTGCCATCGACTGCGGGCCGCACCACCATGTGCCCGACCGAGCTGCTCTACGATGCCAGTCGCCCGCCTTCGATCCAGTTACTGCCTATCGCCACGCGCGCAGGCAATGTCACCACCACCGAATACAAGCGTTACCCGGACGAATGGACCACCATCCCGCTGGATGTGGATTCTGCTGAAGCCATGCTGGATACGCTGCAACGCGTCAGTGAGACCCAGCAGGTGAGCAAAGAAGATGCGGAGAAATATGGCCTGTACCGCGCGCAGGACGCTGATTCCTTACTCACCGTTTCCGCTGACGGCACAGTCGAAATTCCGCGCTGGCGTCATGCGATTATCAACTTCCCGCACCCGCTGCTGCAAAAAGGGCTGGTTATCCTGGATACCCCGGGACTCAATGCTATCGGTACCGAACCGGAATTGACGCTCAATCTGTTGCCAAGCGCCCATGCCATCATCTTCATTCTGGCAGCCGATACCGGCGTTACCAAATCTGACATCGAAGTCTGGCGTAATCACATTGCCCCGATGCAGGGTGGCCACCGCGGCAGATTAGTTGTACTCAATAAAATTGACGGATTGTGGGATGACCTCAAGTCACAAGAGGCGATTGACGCTGAACTGCAGGGCCAGGTGGAGAGTTGCGCTAATTTGCTCGGTCTGGAAAATAAACAGATCTATCCGGTTTCTGCGCAAAAAGGTCTGCTCGCCAAGATCAATGACGATGCAACTTTATTGGCCCGCAGCCGCTTACTGGAACTCGAGCACGCCCTGAGCGAAGAGCTTATTCCTTCCAAGCAGGACATCGTACGCGATAACACCGCCAGTGAAATGGGCGATCTGGTTACCAGCACCCGCGAACTGCTGGGTGCCCGCCTGCGCAATGTGGACGAGCAACTGGAAGAACTCACCGGCTTGCGCGGCAAGAATGAAGAAGTTGTGCAGCACATGATGACTAAAGTCGAAGAAGAAAAAGCCCACTTCGAAAAAGGCCTGCAACAATTCCAGGCGCTACGCAGCGTATTTTCACATCATTCCAATGAGTTATTCAGCCACTTGGGCATGGATCGCATCAAGACTGAAGTGCGCGATACCCGTATTGCCATGGAAAAAAGCCGGTTCAGCGCAGGTTTGCGCAGCGCGATGACCTCGTTCTTCACCAAGGTGGATCAGAACATCACCCATTCAGCGATCCAGATCGACGAGATCAAGGAAATGATGTCGGCCATGTACAAAAAATTCAGTGCCGAACACGGTCTGACCGAAGTGACGCCGCCGACTTATTCCACGTTCAAATACAAGAAAGAAATGGACAGGCTGGAGAAAAGCTACAACGAGCACTTTAATACCCTGCTCAACATGCTGACTAACGAGCAGTACACCCTGACTGCGAAATTCTTTGAGACGCTGGCCAGTCGTGTCGTCAATATCTATGAAGTTGCCAACCGCGAAGCAGACAGCTGGTTAAAAGCGGTGATGGCACCTATGGAAACGCAGGTACGCGAACACCAGATGCAGTTACGCCGCCGCCTGGAAAGCATCAAGCGCATCCACAAGGCAACAGACACACTGGAAGATCGTATTGCTGAACTACAGGAAATGCGCATCAACATTAACAATCAGTTGAACACGCTGGACAAACTGGACCGTGATATCAAGCATGCATTGATCGCTTCGTTAAATCAGCAAAGCGCCATCGCAGCTTAATCACTTGAACAAAACCCGGATTGCAGTTAATCAAATCACTGCAATCCGGCTATATTGCTACCGTTTTACCGCCTCAAACACTACCTGCCCCTCAACCAGCGTATACATCACCGAGCCTTGCATTTCATAGCCGAGGAACGGCGTATTTTTACCTTGACTGCGTAACCCCGCGGGCGCCACTGTCCAACGTTTTTCCGGATTGAAGACACAGATGTCAGCAGCATGACCAATGGCCAGATGCCCTGCATCCAGCCCAAGGATCTCTGCCGGATAGCGCGTAATCCGCGCAATCGCGTCACTCAGGCTCACCCCTTGCTCAGTTGCCCACTTTAACGTCAATGGCAGCAATAATTCCAGCCCTGTCGCGCCCGGCTCGGACTCCCCGAACGGCATTTGCTTGGCATCGTCATCCACCGGGGCATGGTTCGAGCACAGCGCATCTATCGTGCCCGCGGCCAAACCCGCACGAATGGCATCACGGTCACGAATAGCCCGCAACGGCGGCACCAGATGATAATTCGGATCGAAATAACCGATATCCATGTCCGACAAATGCAGATGATTGATGCTGACATCACAACTTATCTGGAGCCCTTCGGCCTTCGCTACCCGCACCATGTCGATGGCCTGCGCTGAAGACAAACGACACAAATGCACACGCGCACCCGTTTCCCGCGCCAACAATAAAATCGTCGCGACGGCGATTGTTTCGGCACTATACGGAATGCCTGGCAAACCCAGGCGGGTGGCAACAAATCCATCATGCGCAACGCCGCCTTTGGCCAGATGCGCATCCTCCGGACGCAACCACACAGTAAAGCCGAAAGTCGCCGCGTATTCCAGGGCACGCACCAGCACTTGCGTATCGGAAATGGAAGAATCTGCCTGCGAGAACCCAACGCAACCCGCATCGCGCAGCTCGGCCATTTCAGTTAAACGCTGACCTTCCAGCTTTTGCGTCAATGCCCCGATAGGATAAACCCGCGCTTGATTCAGATTCTGCGCACGGAATTTCAGCATTTCTACCAGCCCCGGCTCATCCAGTGGCGGATCCGTATCCGGAGGGCACGCCAGACTGGTGACGCCACCCGCACAAGCTGCGTTCATTTCCGACTCCAGCGTGGCCCGATACTCGAACCCCGGTTCACGCAAGCGCGCAGCCAAGTCCACCAGACCGGGACTGACGACACAGTCGCTGGCATCAATAATACGGTTGGCATGAAAACCGGCCGGCGCCATGCCGATAGCCACAATTTTACCTGCGGCAATAAACACATCAGCTTGCTGATCCAGGCCATTTTTAGGGTCTATCACTCGCCCGTTTTTAATTTGAATTTTCATGCTAATTGCCCGCCAAAATGCTCATAACCGCCATCCGCACCGCAATGCCGTAAGTGACCTGCGGCAAAATCACCGACTGCTTGCCATCCGCCACCGCAGAATCAATCTCCACGCCACGATTCATCGGACCGGGATGCATGACGATGGCATCGGGGCGTGCCAGCGCCAGTTTGTCCTGGGTCAGGCCGTAATACTTGAAATACTCCTGTGCGCTGGGTAAGCGCGCACCGCGCATGCGCTCGTTCTGCAGGCGCAGCATGATCACCACATCGACATCTTTCAATCCCAACGCCATATCGTGGTACACATGCACGCCCATTTGCTCAACGCCCGTTGGCAACAAGGTCTTGGGCGCAATCACGCGCACCTCCGGCACACCTAGCGTAGTCAACGCATGGATTTGCGAGCGCGCCACGCGCGAGTGCAACACATCGCCGACAATGGCCACGCGCAGATTATGAAACTCGCCTTTATATTTGCGGATGGTAAACATATCCAGCAAACCTTGAGTCGGGTGCGCATGGCGGCCATCGCCCGCATTCACCACATGGATATGCGGTGCCACATGGCGCGCAATCATGTGCGCTGCGCCAGATTGCGCATGACGCACCACGAACATATCCGCCTGCATGGCGGCCAGATTGTCCACCGTATCCAGCAAAGTTTCACCTTTGCTCTGGCTGGATGCACTGATATTCAGATTAATCACATCGGCAGACAAGCGTTTGGCGGCAATTTCAAAGGTGGTACGGGTACGCGTGGATGGCTCGAAAAACAGATTAAAAATCGCCTTGCCGCGTAACAGCGGTACTTTTTTAACCTCTTGCTCACTGACTGCAATGAAGCCTTCAGCGGTATCGAGTATCTGTGTCAGTATGGCGCGCGGCAAACCGTCTATCGTCAATAAATGACGCAAGCTGCCATCGGCATTAAGTTGGGGATTTAAGGTCATTTGAGGTCCACTAGTTTCAAACCAAGATTCATATCTGCATCGCGCACTAAATGGATGTGCTGATGAGCAGGCACCGACAATGCCGCGCCGACAAAATCAGCGGCAATCGGTAACTGCCGGTCGCCGACACGATCAATCAACACAGCCAGGCGGATACGCGCCGGACGGCCATAGTCAAACAGCGCATTCATCGCAGCGCGCACCGAACGGCCAGTGTAGAGCACATCATCCACCAGCAAAATATCCCGCCCTTCGACTTCAAAGGGCAAGCGCGTTGGTTTAACCTGGGCATGCAGACCTATGCTTTCAAAGTCATCGCGATAGAACGAGATATCCAGGCTGCCGTGCGGCATGGTGGCATCAAGCAACGGCTGCAGATGTTCAGCTGCCCAAACCCCGCCGGTATGCATCCCGACCAGAACCGTATTTGCCGTCAGCGTGGGTTTAATCGCTGTAGCCAATTGAATGACCAGCGCGTCGGCGCTTGGCAACTCCAACGCATAATCGCTAGGCAAGTTCATGAGCAGATTCCGTTTCATCAAAATATTGTTGCAAAATTTGTTGTGCAGCCACTTGGTCGAGCATGGTTTTCTGCTTGCGCCCACGCACTCCGGACGTGGTCAGCGCCATGCTCGCGGCAGTTGAACTGTAGCGCTCATCTACCCACACCACCGGCAAAACGAATCGGCCTTTGAGGCGATTGGCAAAGCGCAGGCACGTGGGGGCAAATTCATGCGGCGCACCGTCATCATGGTGCGGCATACCGACCACCAGCAGCACCGGTTGCCATTCATTGATTAACGCAGCAATACGCTCGAACCGGACAGTATTAATCTCGCTGGTGATGGTTTCCAGTGGGTGTGCCAGCCCCAGATCCAGAGTGCCTATGGCCACGCCAAGACGCTTCAGGCCAAAATCGAAGCCAAGCACCGCGCCGGATTGTCTGTTATGCGTGTCCGGCATCTTCGGACAAGTTGGCGTAATCCACACCCAGCAAACGCATAGCGGCTTCCAGCCGCTGTTCAGCCGGCATATCGAATATCACCTGAGCGTCAGCAGCAACCGAGAGCCAGGCATTTTGTGCCAATTCCTCTTCCAGCTGGCCGGCATCCCAGCCGGCATAACCCAGCGATACCATCATCTTGTCTGGCCCGCCGCCTTCACCGATCGCATCAAGGATGTCTTTGGATGTCGTCAGTCCCAGCGTGCCATTTACCGCGAGGGTAGATTGCCAGTGCCCCACCGGCTGGTGCAGCACAAAGCCCCGGCCGGTATCTACCGGCCCGCCAAAATATAGGGTTTGCTTTGCCAGTTCCGTACGTGCCAGCGGTGAGCCTATCTGTGTAAACAGATCACTCATATTCATTTCTATGGGACGATTGACGATAACCCCCAACGCACCCTCTTCGTTGTGTTCGCAAATATAGGTAAGCGTACGCGAAAAGCGTTCGTCGGCCATGCTGGGCATGGCAATCAGGAAGTGACCGGTAAGGTTGACAGTCTGCATAATAGGTTAATTGTAGCGACCTCAGACAGGAAGTACAATTTGTTAACGATCTGATGCAGACTATCCGAATAGATAATCTTGAATTAATACGATAATTTATTAAATCCGCTTATGCCGGAATCAAGCGCACAAACCCATAATATCGCCTATCTGGTCTGGCAACCTGATTAATTGACAGACATCATCAGAAGTAGTCTGAGGCATTAAATTCACCAAACCGACATAACCCTCGCGCAAATTATAAATATGGTGATAACCCTGCGCCTGTACAATATTGCAAGCCTCACAGGAACGATTGCCGGTACGACAGATAAAAATTACCGGGGTATCTACTCCCGCAACTTCCGCCACTGCGGCTGAAAAATCGGGATTAGGGTCCCACTCCGGGGTATACAGAGGGATATGGTATGAACCATACACGTAGCCGATTTCATCGCGTTCGTGCTGGAAGCGCACATCAATAATGACCGCATCTGGTTGGCGCACCAATAAACCTGACAATTCATGAGGACTGATTTGCAACATGACAAACCTCCACTGAGTAGTTTAATAAATGGCGCAACCTGCTTGATATATTCCGGCTCCGCCTGACTGACTAAACTGTAAGCAATGTACGTGCCAGCGAAATTCGCGGAATTTTCCGCAATTACTCCATGTTTTTGTTCACATTTCAACAACAATGACGAGATTCGCCATACATTGCACCTGGTGCCACAGACTGGCTTAAGCCCCTGATTCAACGTATCATAAACATCTTTCTGTCGTTTCTTTGAGTTGCCATGACTGACCGCACTGCCTTACTTAACGCCGCACTAAAAAATCGCATCCTGATTCTGGATGGTGCAATGGGCACCATGATCCAGAGCTATAAACTGGAGGAAGTGGATTATCGCGGAACAAGCTTTGCTGATTTCGGTCATGATCTTAAAGGCAATAACGACTTGCTGGTACTGACCCAGCCCCAGATTATCCGTGCCATCCATGCCGCCTATCTGGAAGCGGGTGCCGACATACTGGAAACCAACAGCTTCAACGCCACCGCGATCTCCATGGCGGACTACCACATGGAGCATCTGGTCTATGAGCTCAACGTGGAAGCAGCAAAACTGGCACGCAGCGCTGCCGACGAATACACCGCCAAGACCCCCGACAAGCCACGCTTTGTTGCCGGCATCCTTGGCCCTACCAGTCGCACCGCGAGCATGTCGCCGGACGTCAATGACCCAGGCTTCCGCAACGTCACTTACGACCAGTTAGTAACCACTTACACCGAAGCTATCCGCGGCCTGCTCGATGGTGGCGCAGACATATTGATGGTGGAAACCATCTTCGATACGCTCAATGCCAAAGCCGCCCTGTTCGCCATCGAAAAATTTTTCGACGAGCATGACTGCCATGCGCCGGTAATGATTTCCGGCACCATCACCGACGCCTCCGGACGTACGCTGTCAGGCCAGACCACCGAGGCCTTCCTCAATTCGGTGCGCCACATCCGCCCACTGTCGATCGGCCTGAACTGCGCGCTGGGTGCGCACGAGTTGCGCCAGTATGTGGAAGAACTGGCCGCCAAAGCCGACTGTTATGTCTCCGCCCACCCTAACGCCGGGCTACCCAATGCATTTGGCGAATACGATGAATCGCCGGAAGCCATGGCCACACAAATCGGCCCATGGGCGGCTGCCGGCATGCTCAACGTCATCGGTGGCTGCTGCGGCACTACGCCAGCGCACATCAAGGCGATCCGCGAAGCGGTAGAAGCATATCCACCACGCCCGATCCCGGACATTGAACGCAAGTTGCGCATTTCCGGCCTGGAACCGTTCAATCTGGGCGCGGGTGATCTGTTTGTCAACGTTGGCGAACGCACCAACGTCACCGGCTCCAAAATGTTTGCGCGACTGATCATCAACGGCCAGTACGATGAAGCGCTGGCAGTAGCGCGTAACCAGGTCGAAGCGGGTGCGCAGATCATCGACATCAACATGGATGAAGGCATGCTCGATGCGGAAGCCGCCATGGTGCGCTTCCTCAACCTCATCGCCTCGGAGCCGGACATCGCCCGCGTACCGATCATGATCGATTCGTCCAAATGGTCGATCATCGAAGCCGGACTGAAATGCGTGCAGGGCAAATGCATCGTCAACTCCATTTCCATGAAAGAAGGCGAAGCCGAATTCATCGAACGCGCCAAGCTGTGCATGCGCTACGGCGCGGCGGCAGTGGTAATGGCATTCGACGAAGTCGGCCAGGCCGACACCCAGGCGCGCAAAGTCGAAATCTGCACCCGTGCTTATAAAATCCTCACCGAGCAGCTTAACTTCCCGCCGGAAGACATCATTTTCGACCCGAACATCTTCGCCGTAGCGACCGGTATCGAAGAGCATAATAATTATGCCGTTGATTTCATCGAGGCCACCCGCGAGATCAAACGTACCTTGCCGTTTGCCAAGATTTCCGGCGGTGTGTCCAACGTATCGTTCTCGTTCCGCGGCAATGAACCAGTACGCGAAGCGATCCACACTGTATTCCTCTACCATGCTATCAAGGCCGGCATGGACATGGGCATCGTCAACGCAGGACAATTAGGCGTGTACGATGCAATCCCCGCCGATCTGCTGGAGCGAGTGGAAGATGTCGTCCTCAACCGTCGTCCTGACGCTACCGAACGTCTGGTGGAGTTTGCCGATAGCGTTAAAGGCTCGGCCAAGGAGCAGACTGAGGATTTAAGCTGGCGCGAGGCACCGGTGGGGCAGCGCCTGACCCATGCACTGGTCAAAGGCATTACCACGTACATCATTGAGGACACCGAAGCCGCCCGTCTGGAGGCAGCTCGCCCGATCCACGTCATTGAAGGCGCGTTGATGGATGGCATGAATGTGGTCGGCGACCTGTTCGGCGAAGGCAAAATGTTCCTGCCGCAAGTAGTTAAATCTGCGCGGGTGATGAAACAGGCGGTCGCTCACCTGATCCCGTTTATTGAGGCGGAAAAGGCATTGAGTGGCGAATGCGCAGAAGCCAAAGGCAAGATCATCATGGCCACGGTCAAGGGCGACGTGCATGACATCGGCAAGAACATCGTCGGCGTGGTGCTGGCCTGCAACAACTACGACGTGGTCGATCTGGGCGTGATGGTGCCTGCCGCCAAAATCCTGCAAGCAGCGATTGATGAGAAAGCCGACATCATCGGCCTGTCCGGACTGATTACCCCATCGCTGGAAGAAATGGCGCATGTCGCCAAGGAAATGGAGCGGCTGGGTATGAAGCTGCCGCTGCTCATCGGCGGCGCGACCACCTCGCTGGCGCACACCGCGGTCAAGATCGAGCCGAATTACAGCGGCGCCACCGTATACGTAAAAGATGCCTCGCGCGCCGTCGGCGTCTGCACGCAACTGCTGTCACCCGACTTGCGCGACGCCTACATGGCAGAAGTCAAAGCCGATTACATCCGCATCCGTGAGAGCCACAAGGGCAAACGTGCCCAATCGAAACGCGCCACGCTGGCACAGGCCCGCGCCAATGCGCTGGTCACCGACTGGACGACGTACACGCCGCCAGTACCGAAACAGCTAGGCATCCAGGTTTTCAAGGACTACCCGCTCGCCGAAATCGCGCGCTATATTGACTGGACACCTTTTTTCCAGACCTGGGAACTGCATGGGCGTTACCCGAAAATACTGCAGGATGAAGTAGTCGGCGAAGAAGCGCGCAAGCTGTTTGCCGATGCCCAAGCCATGCTCAAACGCATCATCGCGGAAAAATGGCTGCATGCCAGCGGCGTTATCGGCCTGTTCCCCGCCAACCGCGTGGATGATGACATCGAAATCTATACCGATGAAACCCGCAGCACGGTGGCCATGACCTACCACGCCCTGCGTCAGCAGATGGAAAAGCCGCCAGGCCGCCCGAACATGTGCCTGGCCGATTTCATCGCACCTAAAGACAGCGGTGTGAAAGATTATATTGGCGGCTTTGCCGTCACTGCCGGGCTGGACATGGATGAGCGCGTCGCGGCCTACGAAAAGGATCTGGATGACTACAACGCCATCCTGCTCAAGGCGCTGGCCGACCGCTTTGCCGAAGCTTTTGCCGAGTGCATGCATGCTCGTGTGCGCCGCGAATTCTGGGGCTATGCTGCCGACGAGACCCTCAGCGACGAAGAACTGATCGACGAGAAATATCGCGGCATCCGTCCCGCACCTGGTTACCCGGCCTGCCCGGAACACAGCGAGAAAGCCGGGCTGTTCGCGTTGCTGCATGCTACTGAAAATACTGGCATGCAGCTCACCGAGAGTTACGCCATGTTGCCCGCCTCCAGCGTCTCCGGCTTCTATTTTTCCCACCCCGAATCCAGCTATTTCGCCGTTGCCAAGATAGACCGCGACCAGCTCGAAGATTACGCACGCCGCAAGGACTGGGATATCGCTACTGCCGAGCGCTGGCTGGCACCTAATCTGGGTTATGAATAAACGGGTACTGCCCGCTTATCTCGGCGTCATCCTGATCTGGTCAACCACGCCGCTGGCGATACAGTGGAGTGGCAGCGGCGCTGATTTTGTGTTCCCGTTGCTGGCGCGCATGGTCATCGGCTTACTGGCCTGCGTGATGATCATGGCTGCCATCCGCCTCAAACTGCCCTATCACCGTGCCGCCCTGCATGCCTATGTCGCTGCCGGACTGGGCATATTCGGGGCGATGCAATTGGTGTATTGGGGCGCGCGCTTCGTACCATCAGGGCTGATTGCGGTGTTATTCGGTCTGGTGCCATTATTCACCGGCATTATCGGGCTGCTGCTCGGCAGTGATGACCGCCTCAGCTTCGCCAAACTCGCCGGCATCCTGCTCGGTCTGGTCGGTCTGGGCGTTATTTTTGGTGCCGGCACGCATATCGGCGCGCAGGCCATGCCTGGCTTTGTTGCCGTGCTGGGTGCTGTGATGCTGCAGTCTGGCAGCCTGGTATGGGTAAAGCGGGTCGGCGCAAGCATTCCGGCATTGGCGCTCACCACCGGATCACTCACTTTGGTAGTAGCGCTGTCGTTACCACTCTGGTGGCTGCTATTCGGCCACATTCCCACGTTCACTGCCCAGAATGCCCTGTCTACCTTATATCTGGGTATTTTCGGTTCCGTGGCCGGGTTTACCTTATATTTTTACGTTACCAAGCACCTGCAAGCCGGGCAGGTTGCGCTCATCACCCTGATCACTCCCGTCAGCGCCCTGCTACTCGGGCAATGGCTCAACCATGAACAAGTCGGTTTCGACATCTGGCTGGGTACGGCACTGATACTGCTGGGTTTGGGCCTGCATCAATGGCAACAGTTACTGCCTGTTTCTAGGGTAAAATAAGCTTTATTTCGCATACCCGTTTACCACCATGGCCAAATTCCCTCCCAGCACTGACCCAGAACTGACCGCTATCAAATTACCACCGCATTCAGTCGAGGCGGAGCAGTCCGTACTTGGTGGTCTGTTGCTGGAAAACCACGCCTGGGATCGCATTGCCGACGTCATTAATCGCAACGACTTCTATCGCCATGACCACCGCCTGATCTATCAGACCATCACCAAACTGCTGGAACAGGGCAAGCCTGCCGACGTGGTCACCACCGGTGAAGCGCTGGAAAATCTGGGTGAGCTGAACAACGTCGGCGGCCTGCCGTATCTGGTGGCGCTGGCCCAGAACACCCCGTCGGCTGCCAATATCCGCCGCTACGCCGAGATCGTGCGCGATCGCGGCATCATGCGCAAACTGGTGGAAGTGGGTACGGACATTACCGAATCCGCTTACAGTCCGGCCGGTCGCTCAGCCAGCGATTTGCTCGATCAGGCTGAATCCAAGGTATTCGATATTGCCGAAGCTGGCGCCAAGGGCAAGCAGGGTTTCCTCGAGATCAAACCACTGCTGACACAGGTTGTGGAGCGTATTGACGAACTTTTCAGCCGCGACAACCAGAGTGATATCACCGGCATTCCTACCGGCTTTGCCGATCTGGATGCAAAAACCGCTGGCTTGCAGCCTGGCGATTTGATCATCGTCGCCGGACGACCATCCATGGGCAAGACCGCATTCTCCATCAACATGGGGGAAAACGTCGCGATTGACAGCGGCCTGCCGGTTGCCATTTTCTCCATGGAGATGGGTGGCGCTCAGCTGGTGATGCGTATGCTGGGTTCTATCGGCCGGCTGGATCAACACAAAATCCGTACCGGACGCCTGCAAGACGACGACTGGCAGAAACTGACCTATGCCGTCGGCAAATTGAATGAGGCCCCCATTTTTATTGATGAAACACCGGCTCTCAATTCGCTGGAACTGCGTGCGCGCGCCCGCCGTCTGCACCGCCAGTGCGGCAAATTGGGCCTCATTATCATCGACTACCTGCAACTGATGTCCAGCGTCAGCAGTGGTGAAAACCGCGCTACCGAAATCTCGGAAATATCGCGCTCACTGAAAGGTCTGGCGAAAGAATTACAGTGCCCGGTCATCGCCCTGTCGCAGCTTAACCGCTCTCTGGAGCAACGCCCGAACAAACGCCCGGTCATGTCCGACTTGCGCGAATCCGGCGCTATTGAGCAAGATGCCGACGTGATTCTGTTCATTTACCGTGATGAGGTATACAACCCGGACAGCGATGACAAAGGCAGCGCAGAGATCATCATTGGCAAACAGCGTAATGGTCCGATTGGCACCGTACGCCTGACCTTCCTCGGTGAGCACACCCGCTTTGAAAATTATGCCAGTGGGTATGCCGAGCGCCGCGAGGAATACTAAGTCATGTCACGCCCGCTTTTCGCTCACATTGACACGGCTGCGCTGCAGCACAACCTCAGCGTGGCCCGCAGTCACGCTGGCCAGGGCCGCATCATGGCCGTGGTCAAAGCCAATGGCTACGGTCATGGTCTGGCGCGCGTAGCGCACGCATTATGGGCAACAGACGGATTTGCGGTAGCCTCGCTTGACGAAGCTGTGCAATTACGTGAGCTAGGTTGGCAAAAACCGATTTTGTTGCTGGAAGGCATATTTTCTGCTGATGAAATCACCGCGTGCATCAACCACCAGCTAACCGTCGCGATTCATCATTTTGAACAGATACACATGCTGCAGGCCGCCAGACTGGCGTCGCCATTATCCGTATTCCTCAAGCTCAACAGCGGCATGAATCGGCTTGGATTCAAACCACAGGATTATCTGAATGCGCTGACGCAGCTACAAGCCATCCCTGCCTGCGGCGATATCACGCTGATGAGCCATTTCGCCACTGCAGACGATGACTATGGCATTGCCGATCAATTGCAGGTCATGCAACGCTGCTTTTCCCAACTCAGCTACCCGGTCAGCATTGCCAATTCCGCTGCGTTATTTCGTTATCCGGCTCATCATGGTGACTGGGCACGCCCGGGCATTGCCTTATATGGCGCCTCGCCCTTTGCAGAGATGACCGCTCAGGCACTGGGCCTGCGCCCGGTCATGACCTTACACAGCCAGATTATTGGCATACAGATGCTGAATACTGGCGATGCCCTGGGTTATGGGCGAGCCTGGATCGCTGACCGACCCTCTCGCATTGGTGTTGTGGCCTGTGGTTATGCGGATGGTTATCCCCGGCATGCGCCGACCGGCACGCCGATTCTGGTCAATGGCCAGCTTACCCGTACGCTTGGACGGATATCCATGGATATGCTGTTTGTGGATTTAACTGAATTACCGACAGCTCAGGTAGGCAGTACCGTCATATTGTGGGGTAAGGGCTTGCCCGTTGAAGCCGTAGCGCAGGCTGCAGGTACCATTAGTTATGAGTTGCTCTGCGCACGCGCACAACGTGTGCCTGAGCGCGATATCGCATAAATTGCAATGCGCATAAAAAAGGCGTTCCGGGATAACCCGGAACGCCTTTTTACTCAATGCAATTTCTTACATTTTTTTCGCGTCTGCTGCTGGCGCTGCTGGAGCAGCAGCGGCCGGTGCAGCAGGTGCTGCGGCAGCTGGCGGTGTGAACTTCGCACCAGCGTCATTAGCCATATACGCTACTGCCCGTGCAATTTCCGTATCGGTCAGATCAGGATTGCCGCCACGTGCCGGCATCTGACGGATACCTTCAATCGCGTGCTTGATCAGCGTCTCGTAACCTTGCTTGATGCGAGGACCCCAAGCCGCTTTATCACCGAACTTAGGCGCGCCCAATGCACCAGGCGTGTGGCAAGCGGTACAAACTTCACCAAATACCTGCTCACCCTCTTTATCTACGTGCACTGCATTGGCATCAACCACATTCACTTCACCAACTGGATGAATCCGTTCTTCAACTGCCTGATCATTATAAGCCAGTGCTGCCTGGGTCGAATGGCTACCTTGAATCTTGGCAACCAGACCGACAATCAGGGCAATCGCAATAATTGGTGCAAACAGCCCACCCCATAACGCAAAGAAAAACTGTTGTGGTGTGGTTTTAGTCATTTTTACGTCATGGTCACTCATCACTACATCCTTAATAGTCGCAAACTTGAAGATTTTACGATTATAACGTCAAATCTTCAATCGCAAAAGCATTGCATACAAATGCATATAGACGTTAGCTAAGAAAATCGTTATTCTAGCGGTCTGAATGCGCCCGTAGCTCAGATGGATAGAGTATTGGTTTCCGAAGCCAAGGGTCACTGGTTCGACTCCAGTCGGGCGCACCACCTCTTTCCACATCCCGCATAAGCTAGGAGTTAAGACATGGCAGGACTGGATAAAAATACCCCGCTACCCACCGAAATCAAACTTCATCAGGCATCTCATGTGCTGGAAGTCGCATTCAATGACGGAAGTGTATTCCACCTGCCTTACGAGTTTCTGCGCGTATATTCGCCGTCCGCTGAAGTGCGTGGACATGGTCATGGCCAGGAAACCTTGCAGGTAGGCAAACAGGGCGTCAGCATTGCTAGCATTGAACCGGTAGGCAGCTATGCTGTTCAACCCACATTTTCAGACGGACATGATACCGGCATCTATTCATGGGATTACCTTTACGAAATAGGTAAAAACCAGGACATGTTATGGACACGCTATCTGGAACGCCTGGCTGATGCAGGTGCATCACGTACCGCACTTTAAGCAGGATTTACGCAACAATGCAGCAACTTGTGCTTGATATTGTCCCTGCACCACCACCCTGTTTTGATAACTTCGTCACCGCAACCAATGCAGAACTGGTTCATGCCATTCATGCAATTGCAGTACGACAGGATCAGGAGCCACTGTTATATGTATGGGGCGCAGCAGGCAGTGGCAAATCCCACTTACTTCAGGCCAGCGTACATCTGGCATTGTCTCAGGGCTTTACTGCGCACTATCTGGATGCGTCTGAATTCGCCACTGCCGACCTACCGGCATATGATCTGGTAGCTATCGATAATGTCGAACAATTGGACGCTGCCAGCCAGATCAAATTATTCAACCTCATCAACCAGGTGCGTGAAGGGCATGGCCGGCTCATTTCTGCCGGACTCACAGCTCCCATGCAACTACCGCTACGCGCTGACCTGACCACGCGACTGGGCTGGGGACTGATTTATCAAATTCACCCGCTCTCCGATGCCGACAAACTGTCTGTGCTCATCACTCATGCTCAGGCCCGCGGTTTTACTTTGCACCCAGGGGTAGCTGATTACCTCATACGTCACTGGCGCCGAGATCTGCCGTCACTGCTGGCCGCGCTCGATAGCCTGGATCACTATTCGCTACAAACCCAGCGTCCTATTACCTTACCCTTGCTCAAAGAAGTTCTAAGCTGAACATAATGTAGTCACACTACGTTTTCGCCATAAAGCATGCGCAATAAAAAAGGGCACCCAGATTGAGTGCCCTTTTCCACAACTTTGCTACTTACCCACTCATATTACATATGGTAAGCGCTCTCGCCGTGAGTTGTTGTATCCAGACCTTCACGCTCTTCTTCTTCTGGTACACGCAGACCCATGAACATGTCGATGAGCTTGAACAGCACGAAGCTCACGACACCCGACCAGACTACCGCAGTACCGACTGCCCACAACTGGCTAACCATTTGGGTAGAAGTACTGTATTCGGCAACCTTGTTGGCAGCGTAGTCAAACACACCGGAACCACCTAAAGCAGGATTAGCGACGATACCCGTGCCAAGCGCACCGATGATACCGCCGATACCGTGCACGCCGAACACATCCAGGCTGTCGTCGTAACCCAGCATTTTCTTCAGGCCGTTCACGCTCCATAAGCACACCACACCGGTTACAGCACCCAGTACGATAGCGCCCATAGGGCCAGCGAAACCTGCTGCCGGAGTAACAGCAACCAGACCGGCAACCGCACCGGAAGTTACACCCAGCAAACTTGGCTTGCCTTTAATCATCCACTCGGCAAACATCCAGGACAAACCAGCAGCAGCAGTAGCGACAATGGTGTTAACCATAGCCAGCACCGCGGTACCTGTCGCTTCCAGATTGGAGCCGGCGTTGAATCCGAACCAGCCCACCCACAGCAATGATGCGCCTATCATGGTCATCACCAAGCTATGCGGCGCCATGGACTCTTTACCGTAACCAATACGCTTGCCCAATACTATCGCACCCATCAGCGCTGCAATACCGGCGTTAATGTGAACAACTGTACCGCCCGCGAAATCCAGCGCACCCTTGCCGAACAGGAAGCCGGAAGGATCACCGAATGCAGAAGGACCGCCCCAGAACCAGACCATGTGCGCCATAGGCAAGTAGGAGAAAGTAAACCACAATACCGAGAACACCAGCATCGCAGAGAACTTCACGCGCTCAGCCAGACCGCCAACGATCAGCGCAACGGTAATTGCCGCAAACGTTAACTGGAACACCATGAACACCATCTCAGGAATGACCACACCCTTGGAGAAGGTTTCTACCGTGGAATTAACATCCATGCCACTCAAGAACAATCTCGACATGCCGCCGATAAAGTCATTCATGCCCCCGCCAGCGGTAAACGCCATCGAATAGCCATACACTACCCACAGAATCGAGATCAGGCAGAATATGGTGAATACTTGCGTTAACACAGACAGCATGTTTTTCTGACGCACCAGACCACCGTAGAACAATGCCAGACCGGGTATTGTCATCAGGATCACCAGCGCTGTAGCAACGATCATCCAGGTAGTGTCGCCTTTATCAGGCACAGGTGCTGCAGCAGCGGGTGCTGGTGCAGCAGGGGCGGCCACGGCAGCAACAGGTGCAGCTGCAGGCGCCTCCATTGCCGGCATAGCCGCAGCATCCGGGGCTGGTGCAGCTGCTACAGGCGCAGCAGCGGGCGGAGTAGCGTCATCAGCAATGCTCATGCCGGCGACACCAAAACTACATAACATACTTAGTGCGATGAGCCATTTTTTCATGTCGCTCTCCCTTTATAGTGCTTCTGGCCCGGACTCACCAGTACGAATGCGTACGGTTTGCTCCAGGTTGAATACAAATATCTTGCCGTCACCAATCTTGCCGGTGTGTGCGGATTTTTCTATCGCCTCGATCACCTGATCGAGCAACTCGTCGGCAATGGCCGCCTCAATCTTGACCTTAGGCAGAAAATCCACCACATATTCCGCACCACGATACAATTCGGTGTGCCCCTTTTGCCGACCAAAGCCTTTAACTTCAGTAACGGTAATACCCTGCACGCCGATGGCGGAGAGGGCTTCACGTACCTCGTCAAGCTTGAACGGCTTAATAATTGCCGTAACGAATTTCATGTTTTCTCCTTAATGCGGACGCAAAATATATTGCGTCCGCAGCTTGTTTAACGACTCAATCAACTTACAAATGCAGAATTAGAACGTTTTGCCAACGGATACGACGACTGCGCCAGCGCCCAGGTCTTTCGTTTTTGTACCTTCAGTCGAAATAACGGTTCTATTGGTATCGATATAGGCTAATGACCAAGTCAAACCAACCATATCCTTCGATACGCCAATTTTCCAATCATCAATAGAAGAGCTTGCTGTAACGCCATCATAAATAAAGTTTGGACCTTTATTGGTTTGATGACCGTAGTGAGCAACTAAGCTGATGTCGGCTGGCAACGGCACTGTTGCATTAGCTTCCAAGTAGTTACTGCCCTTACTATCAACAACGCCAAAGAAATTCGTTAAATCTTGCGTATATTTAACATTAAGCCATTTCCAGGTCGCACCAGCGTACGCTTCCCACGTATTTTCCGTTGGGTTCATAGTGCCGCCTGGGTAATAAACATAAATAGCACCGACATCATAAGACAAATCATCATTGATTTTGCCTCTGTAACCACCATACCAATCCGTCTCAATATTCGCGCCAGGATTCCAAGTGCTGCTTACATTTGATGCCCACGTTCCGATATACAAACCACTAGAATGCGTTACATCAAAACCACCCTGAATAGCTGGATTTTTAAATGTTTGCGAAATACCACGGAAACGGTAGTCAGACGTCATACCGATATTGCCTGTCAATGTGAAGTCAGATGCTGGTGCCGGCGCATCTGCAGCAAATGCTGGAATAGCCACACAAGCAAGGGCGATAGATAAAATGGTTTTGTTAAGGGTGCGCATCAGATACTCCTATGTAAAAAAATCGCAACATTGCGAAAATTTATATAGCACAACTCGTGCCAGAAATATTATTGTTTAGAAACATTACAATACATATCAAACACAATATACAACAAGTTACACCGCACCAAATAAATGCGCTTTTCTGCACAATAGCACCAATTAAGTGCAACATTCTTATACTGCCTATGAAATTTCACCATGCTTTCCTAGCAGGCTGGCAATTTGCCAGTTAAAATAGAAATACCTTAGACTTAGCGCATCCATTACAAGGGAATAACCATGCTACCCAATCAGAAACTATTCGATGAACTTGGTGACAAAATCAGCCAGGCTGTCAACCAGGGCCCTTTCAAAGACATCGAGCATAATCTGCGCGCGCTGGTGCAAAGCACACTGCAAAAACTCGACATCGTTACCCGCGAAGAATTTGATGTGCAGCAGGAAGTTCTGCTACGTACCCGTGAACAGCTAGTTGCGCTAGAGGCTCGCATATCCGAGCTGGAAAAAGCACTGACACCACCGGCAGCATAATTCGATATGGCGATTGCGGTATTGCATAGCCGAGCGCTCACTGGCATGACCGCACCCGAGGTTATCGTCGAAGCGCATTTGGCGAATGGATTACCCAGTTTCACCATCGTCGGGTTACCGGAGGCGGAAGTCAAAGAAGCGCGCGACCGTGTACGCGCTGCCATTCAGAACTCGCGTTTTGAATTTCCTGTCAGTAGGATTACCGTCAATCTGGCACCAGCTGACTTACCCAAAGAATCCGGTCGCTATGATTTACCCATAGCGCTGGGCATTCTCGCTGCATCTGGTCAAATACCCGTTCAAGCGCTGAAAGACTATGAATTTGCTGGAGAGCTAGCCCTTACCGGCGAATTACGTCCGATCCGCGGGGCACTGGCGATGACGCTTGGTGCAGTCTCAAGCGGTAGAGCATTCATACTACCAACAGCCAGCGCAGCGGAAGCTGCACTGGTCGAGCAGGCTGTTGTGTACCCCGCCGACTCTCTCCTGGCGGTTTGCGCGCACCTGACACGACAAACATTGCTTAGCCCACAGCCAGCAGCGATTCCTGATGCTACTGCGTTTGCTCCGCCTGATTTCAGCGAAGTCAAAGGTCAGGCAGGTGCAAAACGCGCACTGGAGGTTGCCGCTGCCGGTGGACACTCACTGCTGATGTCAGGCCCACCGGGTACGGGCAAGTCTATGCTGGCAAGCCGCCTCCCCGGCATTCTGCCGAACATGAGCGAACGCGAGGCCATAGAATCAGCTGCCCTGCTTTCATTAAACGGCGGGTTCAGGATCGCACACTGGCGCCATCGCCCTTATCGTAGCCCACACCACACCGCTTCAGCAGTAGCCCTGGTCGGTGGTGGCAGCAACCCCCGGCCTGGCGAAATATCCTTGGCCCACCATGGCGTGCTGTTTCTGGATGAATTGCCTGAATTTCCACGCACGGTACTTGAGGTGTTACGCGAACCGCTAGAATCGGGTTCTATCACCATTTCCCGCGCAATGCGCCAAGTCGATTTTCCCGCGCAATTTCAATTGATTGCTGCAATGAATCCCTGTCCCTGTGGCTATCTGGGCCATCCTTCAGGAAAATGCCGCTGTACGCCAGATCAAATCGCCCGCTATCGTGGCAAGTTATCCGGACCGCTACTAGACCGCATTGATATCCAAATTGAGGTGCCTGCATTAAGTCATGATGAGTTACTCAAACAGGCCGACGGCGAATCAAGCGCAGTCATACAGCAACGTGTCGAAAACGCCCGGGCTCGACAACTCGATCGGCAAGCCAAACCCAATAACGCACTCTCCAGCAACGAAATAGATAGCCATTGCACACCTGATGCAGCAGGCGCGGCATTACTGAAACAAGCTATCACCCATCTTAACTTATCAGCACGCGCATATCATCGCATACTCAAAGTGGCACGTACTGTTGCTGATCTGGCAGGCGAGGCAAACATCAGTAATCGCCATATTGCCGAGTCCATACAGTACCGCCGCATGACAAACGCATAAAGGCCAGTCACATGCCCGAACACAATCATGCTCTTGAAGGCTGGCAAGAAGAAAAACGATCAGCTTATTTATATCGCAATATAGCCTTGGCCGAAACCGGTACGCCAAATCAGCAACTATTCAGTGAGCTCGCGGATGCGGCTGAACAACAATCCAAATTATGGGAAACTGAGTTAAACAAAGCTGGCATAGCAATACCATCTGAGTTTCAACCTGATCTGCGTAGCCGTTTGGTAAGCGCACTGGTTAAGCGGCTCGGCACACGTGCTATGCGCCCAGTGTTGTCGGCAATGAAAGTTCGCGGCATGGCCATCTATACCCATGCCAACCCGGGCCACTCGATGCCAACAACCCTTGGAGATGTTGGTCAGCGCCATCGCCTTGGGGGGCAGGGCAATCTGCGCGCTGCCGTCTTCGGCATCAACGATGGTCTGGTTTCCAACGCCAGTCTCATCATGGGGGTTGCGGGTGCAACTATGGCTCACGGCCAAAGCCAGATGGTGCTGATCTCCGGCCTGGCTGGTTTGCTGGCAGGTGCATTTTCAATGGCATCCGGTGAATATATTTCAGTACGCTCGCAGCGGGAAATGTTTGAGTATCAGATCGGATTGGAACGTGAAGAATTAGCCCAGTATCCGGCCGAAGAAGCTGCTGAACTGGCTCTCATCTATATGGCTAAGGGTATGAATAAAACCGAGGCGGAACGCGTAGCCAATATGCTTATTGCCGACCCGGAACGCGCTCTGGATACCTTGGCCCGCGAAGAGCTGGGGCTTAATCCTGATGAACTTGGCTCCCCGTGGAGTGCAGCTATTTCGTCATTTCTGGCATTCTGCACTGGCGCGGCAATTCCTCTACTACCGTTCTTATTCACTACTGGCCAACAAGCGTTAGAAGGTTTGATCGCCATAACCGCCCTGGCACTATTTGTGGTAGGTGCCAGCATCAGTCTGTTTACAGGTCGCCAGGCTATGCGGGGGGGATTGCGCATGTTGCTGATCGGCGGAGCCGCAGGTATCGCAACTTACTACATAGGCAGTTTCCTCGGCGTTAGTTTGAGTTAACGGCAACCAGCAAGACATTTGCCATGAATTACGGCATAATCAAAAAATAATCATAAAACATCATAATGTTTCATCCAAGGAGATAACACATGGATTTTAATATCACCACCGTTTTGAATTTCACCTCCATACTGTTTATGTTTTACTGCCTGTATTTGGTGTTATCACTCAAATCCAGCATTCCGGGTGGCATGGTGGGTAAACGCTGGAATTTTCTGACCATGCTGGTCGTACTGTTCACTATCGGCTACCTGGCAACGCCTTTCTTCGATCAGCTACCCGATGACATCCTGCGGCTAGTCGTGTCATGTATCTTCCTTTTCGGTGCTATTTACGTTGTAGTCACCGTCCGCCTGATTTTTAATATTATTCGCGAATTAACAGAATAAACTGGAGTAATCATGCATCCAGATTTGATCTTATTTCGCACCCCCAAGGGTGAGGAAATTGCCCACAGTCACGGGCATGAAATCTCCGCCAACCATCGCCGTGCTTTACTGGTGGTCGATGGCAAGACCTCTGTCGCCAACCTGGCAAAAAAAGTATTTTGGGTCAGTGATGTGACGTCAGTCCTGAAAGAGCTGTATTCTTTGGGACTGATTCATGATGATGTGTCCACAATACACGGTCAGGTCAGCCAATCAAGTGGTGGCGGACTGTTATTAAAAGTACAGCTTGCCGGTATAGCCAAAGAGCTTTTGGGAAATAACGCCGAACGTATTATTAAGAAGATAGAAGATGCAGACGGCACGCCGGACGCCCTGGATGAGGCCTTGTTAGCCTGCAAGAAATTGATCAAGCTGACCATTAGCGACGAGTTGGCTGATACTTTTTTGCGGCGCGGTCGCAGTGTCATCGGTAAATAGCATCATTACCCTTACTCCAGGGTAATGATGACCGGCGCATGATCGGATGGGCGCTCCCGCCGCCGCGGTTCCTTATCAATCTCACATTTTCGACATGACCCAACCAGCGCGGCAGACAGTAATATATGGTCAATTCGCGCACCCATGTTGCGTCGAAATGCCGCCATACGATAATCCCACCAAGTAAAGCTGCCCGCCGCTTGGTCAAACAAACGGAAACTATCCACCAAACCCAATGCCAACAAGCCTTGGAATGCTGCACGCTCAGCTAGTGAAACCAGCACCCCGCCATCCCAGGCAACAGGATCATAAACATCTTCATCAGCTGGCGCAATATTGTAGTCGCCTAAGACAGCAAGCTTAGGATAGTTAACCAACTCATCCTCCAAATAGCGTGTAAGCGCACGTAACCAAGCCAACTTATACTGATACTTGTCTGAATCCAGACTCTGTCCATTAGGAACATATACGCAAATTACCCTTACACCGGATACAGTGGCAGCGATCACGCGTTGTTGCGGATCTTCCCAGCCGGGTATGCCCGCAACGACATTCTCCAGCGCATATCTGCTCAGTATGGCGACGCCGTTATAAGCTTTCTGGCCAATATACCTGACCTGGTAACCGGCAGCTTCAATGGCCGCATGAGGGAAATTACCATCCTCTAGCTTGGTTTCTTGCAGGCAAATCACATCAGGCTGTTGTGCTTCCAGCCAATCCAGCACTTGCGGCAATCTAATTTTCAGCGAATTTACGTTCCACGTTACAAATTTCATGCTTATTTTGTCTGATTCGTATTCTGCGCTTCGATTTTGCGCCTGTCTGGTATACGTGTCTTGGGATAACCTGCCTCATCCAGCATTGCATTCCATTGTGTAGGCTCAAACCCTTTTATCATCTCTTTACCAATTTTAATTACGGGCAATTCCATTGCTCCCGTTAGTGTATTTAAGGCTTCCGCATCCTCTTTATTTTTTTGCGGCTCCTTCAAAGCATAAGGAATGCCGCGTTTCTCAAGTAAATTCTTTGCATTAGCGCACAATGGGCCGCAATCGCCCCCAAACAGAACAACCGGATTTTTCTGAACCGCATCTTTTACCAGGTAAGATGCCTGCCCGTCTATCACGTTTGCATCCAGTTTGCGTTGTTCTAATTTCCGAACCGGACCAGTAGGGGAATGATCGCTATAATGTACAGATCCGGACTTATCGATCCAGCGATAAAATTCGGTTGCGTATGCATTGCCCATCCACAAAATTAAAATTACCCCAGTTACACTTGTACGCATATTTCCCCCTCGGTATGTTCAATTCATCCCATGATGCCGTAACAATGCATCCATATTTGGCTCTCTACCTCGAAATGCAATAAATGATTCTAACGCCGGGCGTGACCCACCCACTGCAAGTATTTCATTCCAGAACTTGATACCAATCTCGGGTGACAGCACGCCGTTATCTTCAAACAAGCTGAACGCATCAGCCGAGAGGACCTCGGCCCATTTATAACTGTAATAACCTGCAGCATACCCACCGGCAAAGATATGTGAGAAATTATTCGGAAATCGATTGTAGTCCGGCGGGATCAGAACTGCTACCTGTTCACGAATTTTCTGCAATAACGCCAATGCAGAAATCCCGGTGCCGGCCTCAGCACCATGCAACTCCAGATCAAACAACGAGAACTCAATCTGGCGTAATGTCTGTAACCCGCTTTGGAAATTTTTTGCAGCTATCATTTTGTCAAACAAGGCACGCGGTAACGCTGTTTTGCGATCAACATGCTGAGTCAAATGTGAAAGTACATCCCATTCCCAGCAGAAGTTTTCCATAAACTGTGAAGGTAACTCAACTGCATCCCATTCCACACCATTGATCCCCGAAACGCCCAGATCTTCAACCCGGGTAAGCAAATGGTGCAATCCATGCCCAAACTCATGGAATAATGTAATCACTTCGTCGTGCGTAAACAAGGCTGGCCTGCCACCAACCGGTGCTGAAAAATTACATGTTAGGTAAGCCACCGGAGTCTGAATAACATCGCCCCGGCGTCGGCGAGTGAGCGCATCATCCATCCATGCGCCACCTCGCTTATGTTCACGAGCATATAAATCAAGATAAAACTGACCGATCAAGCCACCGGTTTCATCATGAATATCATAAAATTTCACATCAGGGTGCCATACCGCAGCTTTGCCTGGACGGATGGTCAGCCCATACAGGGTATGAATCAATTTAAACAAGCCGGGCAGTACTTGTGATTCAGGAAAATATTCTTTTACTTCCTGGTCCGAAAAGGCATATCGAGCAACACGCAACTTTTCGCTCGCATAACTGATGTCCCATGCCTGCAAATCATTCATCCCCAATTCTTGCCGTGCAAAATCAAGTAACTCTTGCTTGTCTTGTTCCGCGTAAGGTTTAGCCCGTAGCGCTAATTCCTGTAGAAATGTGATCACTAGTTGAGCAGACTCAGCCATTTTGCTGGCTAGAGAAAGTTCAGCATAGCTGGTGAACCCGAGCATTATCGCCGCTTCGTAGCGCAATCTGACAATATCTGCAATCAAGGCTGTATTGTCCAATTCTGCAGGACCAAACTCAGAAGCACGAGTAACATATGCCTTATACATGGTTTCGCGTAACATACGATTCTCAGCGTATTGCATAACCGGCCCAAACGATGGCGCATGCAGCGTCAGCTTCCATCCCGGCCTATCATCAGAGAGAGCGGCTTCCTTCGCAGCTTCCAGCACATCTTCTGGCAACCCCGCTAACTCAGCTGCATCTGTAATGTACAGACTAAACGCGTTAGTCGCATCCAGTAAATTTTCTTCAAATTTTGCGGCTAACTGGGATAACTTTTCCTGAATCTCAAGGAAACGGGGCTTATCCTTATCATCCAGATCGGCTCCACCCAATTGAAAGTCACGCAATTCATTTTCTATTATTTTCTTTTGAGCGTCGCTTAAGATACTAAAATTCTGGCTGTTTTTTATGAGCTTAAATTTATCAAACAATGCAAGATTCTGCCCCAACAAAGCGTAATGTTGAGTTATTTTTGGAAGATTTTCATTATAGCTTTCGCGTAATTCGGCACTATTCATCACGCTGTTCAAATGCGAAACCGGCCCCCAAGCCCGCGACAATCTTTCATTTGCATCCTCCATAGGCTGAACAAATGTGCTCCAGGTGGGCAATTCCTCGGATTGCAGCATGTCGGCAATAACCTCGGAACCAGCCTTCAGCAATTCATCGATTGCGGGTGTGATATGCTCAACCTTGAATGCGTCGTAGTGTGGCAGGCCAGAAAAATCTAGTAATGGATTCATTCAGTTCAATCTAAAAAATATAAAAATGGACAGCACAGTAAAGTTTTTTAATAAGCAATGTTTATAATACTTATTTTAGCAAACATGGAATTGAGAATATGCTTAGTCATTCTTCAGCAGGTGAAGCTTACCTGGACACTTTTCCAAAACTTGCCAATAACGTCTGGATACATCATAGCGCGAATGTAATCGGCAATGTCATTTTAGGGGAGAATTCATCGGTATGGTGTGGTGCAGTTATCAGGGGCGATGTTAATCATATACATATAGGTGCAAATACTAATATTCAAGATAACAGCGTCTTGCATGTATCACATAAAACTCAACTAGATCCTACTGGGTCACCACTGATTATTGGTGATAATGTGACCATAGGACATAGTGTGATTTTACATGGCTGCAACATCGCCAATGAATGTCTGATCGGTATGGGTAGTTTGATTATGGATAAGGTTATGATTGAACCTCGTGTATTGGTAGGAGCAGGCAGTCTGGTCGCAGAAGGTAAAACCTTGTTAAGCGGCCATTTATATTTAGGTCGTCCGGCGAAATTAATACGCCCCCTTACAGAAGAAGAACTCGCTTATTTTCAATATTCCGCCAGGCACTATGTAAATCTTGCCCGAAATTATCAAAATTCCATTACCTGATGCATTGTCTCATCAAGCTACGAATGCCATTTTAATCAGCCAATAAAAAACCCCCGGAGCGTAAGCTACGGGGGTTTTTAGAATGGGGTGTCTGACGATGACCTACTTTCACAT